>JAIPJX010000052.1 GCA_021733945.1 Verrucomicrobiota bacterium
CCCCAAGCACCGCCACGCGATCTCCCCCCCCGGGCATCTCCATCAGCGTCCGGATCGCCGCGCGCATCGAGTCCTCATTGGCATTGTAAGAATCATCCAGCACCCAACAATCGTGCCCCTCACGGAGTTGGAGCCGCATGGCAGGCGGACTGCAACCGGTCAAGCCGCGCTGCAGGGCAGCGCGGCTCAAACCGAGTTCCATCCCGACCGCAGCAGCGAACAGCGCATTCACAGCCTGATGCCGCCCGAGCAGATTCAGGGAGTAGCCCCCCCGAAACGCCGCATCCGGAGCATCGACCTGAAAGCTGACGCCAGTTTTGTGCATCTGAAAGTCTTGAACCCGCCATTGGCTTGAATCGGAGCTGCCCACCCGGACCACCTTGGCCCGGGTCCGGCGTTCAATCCCGTCCATCTCCGGGCAATCCCCGTTCACATAGAGGCTGCCTCCGGCGGGCAGCGCTTCTGCCAGGCATCCCTCTTCGGCAACCACACCGTCGAGGTCCCCAAAGAACTCGAGGTGCTCCCGGCCGATGCTGGTAATGATGCCGTGACGGGGCTTGATCATCCGGACCAAAGGCGCCAGTTCCCCGGGGTGGTTGGTTCCCACCTCAAGCACTCCAACCTCGTGCGCCGAATCCAGTTCCAGCAGGGTGATGGGAACCCCGACATCGTTGTTGAAACTCGCCTTGCTGGAGAGCGTCCGAAACTGCTGCCGCAGCACCGACGTCAGGAGTTCCTTCACGGTGGTTTTCCCGTTTGATCCACCCACCGCGATCAGCGGCAATTTAAAATCTTCCCGGTACCGCCCGGCCAACCGCCCCAAAGCCCGGCGCGGATCATCCACGGCAATCACCCCCACCCCACCGCATTGGGCCGGCACCCGGTCCTCCTGAACCAGAACAGCGCTCGCACCCCGCGCCACGGCATCCCCGACAAAACGATGCCCGTCGAACCGATCCCCGCTCAGAGCGACATAAAGGTCCCGGGGCCGCAGGGTACGGCTGTCCGTGGACAGTCCGGTCGCCAGGGTTTCAGCTCCCCCCCGCAACAGACGTCCTCCGCTGGCATCAGCTAGGAACTGGAGAGTGCGCGGTTCCATTTACGGGGTGGTGACAAGGCCGGACCTGGATTGGTCGACCATCGCGGGGTCTGCGTCTGGAGGGATTCGAGCGTCTGGCGCGCGTAGATGCGGTCGTCAAAAGGCACAACCGTGTCTTCAAACTCCTGATAGGTCTCATGCCCCTTGCCGGCGATCAGCACCGTATCCTCCGGCCGGGCCATACGGATGATGGCATCGATGGCCCTTCGCCGGTCCAGTTCGATCGCATAATCGGTCTGGCGAACAGACAGATAACCCAGCTCGATCTCGCTGGCGATCGCCTCCGGAGCCTCCTTCCGGGGATTGTCCGTGGTGATCAACGTGTAATCCGCCAGCGAGGCGGCTGCCTCGCCCATTTGAAATCGTTTGCCGCGATCGCGGCTGCCACCGCACCCGAACAGCAGAAGCACCCTGCCGGACGTGATCTCACGCACCGTCGCCAGCACGTTTCTCAGCGCATCCTCGGTGTGTGCATAATCGACGAACACACTGAACTCCCCACCCGGACAGACATTCTCCAACCGGCCGGGCACCGATTCCAGACTGTTCAGCCCGACCTTCAGCACCGCCGCACCGAGGTTGAGCACCAGACCGGCCCCGACGGCGGCCAGGGCATTGTAGACGTTGTGACGTCCGATCAGCGGAAGGGTGCATTCAAACGAAAACTCCGGTGCGTGCAGGGTCATGCGCGTGCTGTCGATCCCAAGTTGGATCCCGCTGGCCCTGACCGTGGCGGCGGCATCCAGACCGTAATCGAGCTTGATCGTGGCGTCGGTCTCGGACGACAACCGGCGACCGAAGGGATCATCGATGTTGATGACCGCCCCACACCGCTTGGAACCGCGCCGAGCGGTTTCAAAGAGTTGTTTCTTGGCCCCGTAATACGCTTCGAACGTCTCGTGGTAATCGAGATGATCCCGGGTCAGGTTTGTAAAGATCGTGACGTCGAATTCAACGCCGTGCACCCGCTTTTGATCCAGCGCATGAGAGCTGACCTCCATCACGCACGCTTCGCATCCGGCACCAATCATCTGGGAAAGCATCTCCTGGACTTCCAACGCGCCCGGCGTCGTCCGCTGCGCCGGCAGCACCCGTTCGCCAATCTCATAGCGGATCGTGCTGATCAGGCCTGTCTTGACCCCCGCCGTTTCGAGCAAATGCTTTACCAGAAAAGCCACCGACGTCTTTCCGTTCGTCCCGGTTACCCCGATCACCTTCAGGCGTGCGCTCGGGTTTTGGTGGAACAGGGTGGCCACCGAGGCCAGCGCTTCACGAACCTCGGACACCAGAATCTTTGTGACGCGCTTGGACATGATCCCATTGCGCTCGCAAAGCACCGCGACCGCGCCGCGCTCAATCGCTTCATTGATAAAATCGTGCCCATCCACCGTCTCGCCGGGGATTGCGACGTAGAGCATGCCGGGACCGATGCGACGCGAGTCGTGCGATATGCCCACCACTTCCCGGTTCAGGGGACCATCCACCGCAACCGGGACCAGGGCGCCAATGAGTTGATTCAGTTGCATGCCACACCTCAATCCACCCTGACCGAATTCCGGGTCAGGGCCGTTTGCCGTTCCATCGGCAGATCCGGCTGCAGCGACAGATACTTCGAAGCCCGTTCCGCGATCCGTCGGAAGGCCGGTGCCGCCGTCACACTGGCGTAATAGCTTGGTTTCTTCGGTTCATCCAAAATAACGGAAATACAAAGCTCCGGAGCGTCCGCCGGGAAAAACCCCACGAACGAAGCGAAAAACGCGGTGTGCGAATACCCGCCCCGGATCGCCTTCTGCGCAGTGCCTGTTTTCCCAGCCACCGAAAACCCCTCCACGCGCGCCCGCCGGGCCGTCCCATCCTGGGACACGACCGCCTTGAGCGCCGTCACCATGGATCGCGAGGTCGCCCCGCTCACCACCCGGCGAACCTCCTGAGGCGCGTATTGGATCACCACATGACCATCCTCGTCCTCCACCCGATCCAGCAGCATCGGTTGCATCAGGACTCCGTCATTGGCCAATGCACTCATCGCCATCACCATCTGCAAAGGGGTCACCGCGATGCCCTGTCCGATCGGGATCCGCGAAATCGACAGCTTGCTCCATTTGGAGGGTGGATGAACAATGCCAACCACTTCTCCGACCAGGGGAATCCCCGTGGCGGTGCCGAAACCGAACTTCTGAATATAATCGAAAAGCCGCGCTTTCCCAAGTTGGATCGCGATCTTGGCGGTACCAATGTTCGAGGATTTGGCGATCACTTCCTGCACCGTCAGAAATCCCGAAGGATGATCATCCTTCAACCGGCGTCCGGCAAAATAGAAATGCCCCTGCTCACAGTCGATCCGCGTGTCCAAAGAAACCAACCCCTCAGCCAGTCCGGCTGAAGCGGGCACAATCTTGAACGTGGAACCCGGCTCAAGGACATCCGTGATCACCCGGTTGCGGCGTTCCTCCGGTTTGGAATCTCCGGGACGGTTCGGATCGAACGTGGGACAATTGGCCATCGCCAGAATCTCACCGGTCTGAGGACGCACAATGACGGCTGAAGCGCTCAGCGGAGCGTGCTCGCGCATCAGGAAAGCCAGTTCGGCTTCAACGATCGCCTGCAGCCCCGAATCGATCGTCAGAAACACGTTTCGTCCCGGATGCGGTTCCACGTCCTGGCTCCGAAACGGAACCAGCTCCCCTTTGGGCACCGTCTCCACCACGCGCCAACCCGGCAGTCCCGAGAGCAACTCATTGAGCTTGAGTTCCACCCCGTCAGCTCCCTGCAATTCCTGGACCATGCCGCCAACCGACATGCGATCCCGCATGCCCACAAATCCGAGGACATGGGCCGCCAGAGGTCCGTTCGGATAGATCCGGATCTGGTCATCGTAGTCCTCCGCAAAAATCGCCCGCCGACGCAGGTTCGAAAGCGCCCTGGCCTCGCTGCGCGACGGTTTGTCCGGTTCCCCGGCCACGGTAAGGGCGAGCATGTTGGTCTGGATCTGATTCCAGGTTTCAATCGGAACTTTCCGTTTGAGCACCTCGTACGGATCAATCCGCGTCTCTCCCTTGGAGTTGACGTAAGTGCGAATCTTCAGCTTTTCCCGCAGCTCTCGCTCGTCCATCTCCAGCAGGGGCGCCAGGACTGAAGCCACTTCATTCTGGAACCGGCCCACAAATTCGGGGTTGGCGCAGACCGTCTTCACGAACGCGCTGGTCGCCAGCAGGTTGCCGTGACGATCCCGAATCTCACCCCGCCGGGCCTCGCGAAGCTCCGTGTGATGGGTCTTCGACTGAGCCTCGCGGAACAGGCTCTCGTGCCGCAAGACCTGCACATCCACCAGGCGGTATCCCATGCCGACGAACGCCACCGCCAACGGCAGCATCAGCGCCAGCATTCTCCAGAATTTTCCGTTGTTTGGCATCAGCCCTGTCGCCCTGTGTCCCCACAGTGCGCCTTCCTTCCAAGCGTCTCATCCGGCCTCCCGACCCAATGCACACACTTCTGACTCATTTGGACACGATCGCATTCCGCCGGACCGAACCGGCCCGGGGATCGGATCCCGCATACAACCCACCCTCTTTCATCGGAGTTCCTTCGCTCACTCCATCCACCAACCGAACCACCTGGTGCGGCTGGGGAGGCACAAGACCCAGGTGCATTTCCTGGATCCGAGCCTCGAGCTCGGACAACGACTGAAGAGAATCGAGCATTCGCGACCGAACCGCATTCTCACGCTGCAAGCGGTCCAGTTTCTTCTCTGCCTCCTTGTACTGACTGGAGAGCACATACAGCTGATTCTTCTGCCCCACATACCCAATGCCGAACGCCCCAATCATCAGGCAAAGCAGAAAAATCTTGACCGCGGGCCCAAACCGGACACTCGCTGGCTGTTTGATTCTATTTCGGGACATATCAGATTTTTTCCATGATTCTCAACCGGGCGCTGCGCGCCCTCGGATTGAGAGCGATCTCCGCTTCGCCCGGAAGGATCGGTTTACGATTGACCCACCGCGATTCCGGACGCTTTGGCCTTCTGAGCTCCGGCACATCAACCGGAGTGGCCGCCACGTAATCCATCGCCAAATTTCGTCCAAATTCCTTCACAATGCGGTCTTCCAGGGAGTGAAACGAGATCACCGCCAGACGCCCACCGGGCTTCAGCACCGACCACGCAGCATCCAATCCGCGCCGCAGGTTGCCCAACTCATCGTTCACCGCTATCCTCAAAGCCTGAAACACCCGGGTCGCCGGATGAATCCGCGCCCCACCCCGGGGCATCACCCGCTCTACGAATCCCGCCAACTGCCGCGTGGTCTCAAACCGGGTGATCTGCCGCTGCTGCTCGATCGCCCGGGCCAGCCTGCGTGAGGCCCGTTCCTGTCCAAATTCCCAAAAAATCCCAGCCAGCTCCTCGACGCCCAGCCGGTTCACCAAATCGGCCGCCGTCTGCTTCTGCCTTCGGTCCATCCTCATGTCCAATGCCCCGTTGGTCGAGAAGGCGAACCCGCGCTCCGCTTCATCCAGCTGAGGCGAGCTGACACCCAGGTCCAGCAGCACTCCGTCGCAGGATCCACTCTCGATCCATTGCGAAAGCTCGGCGAACGGACCCACCCGGATCTCAAACCGTCCCGCAAATTCCGCCAACCGCTCCGTGGCCCATTCCACCGCCGAAGCATCCCGATCGCACCCAAACAATTTCCCGTCCGGTGCCGTCGCCTTCAGCAACTCGAGCGAATGCCCGCCGCACCCAACCGTCCCGTCAACCAGACACTTGCCCGGAGCAGCTCCAATTCCGGCCAAGACTTCGGCCACCATCACCGAAACATGACCTGACTCTCGATTTGTCACACGGTTCGGCTTCGATTCTCATGCCCGCCCAAGCACGACCGCCTGAACCACGGCATTGACAGATTCCGAAACTTCCTGCGCCGGAACCTGTTCCACGGGCTGATTCCGGCTCCGCTTTCGCGCCCGCACCAGCTCCAGGTCGGCATCACTCAAATCATTTCGCACCACCCGCACGGAATTCAGGGCGAGTTCCGCCTGCACCAACGTCCGGCTCGCTTTCACAACATTCTGGGCCGCAAAGTACCCGGAGAATCGAACCCGCCCCCGCGTCTCACCCACTCCCGCACCGGCAAAATCTTCAACCCCGTCAGCCACCCGCGCCATCGGGCGCACCGCCCTTCCCCGCGGCGCAAACATGTCCGGCGAATCCGCTTCCGGTACCCTTTCGGAAGCTCCTCCGTTCGCGCCCCCGGCAAACTTTGGCAATAGTTTCTCGCGACTCATTTCGTAACGCGTGGGCCGCCGTCCAAAACCGAACAGGCTCTTCCCAGCCATCAGGAACTTCACAAGACTCATGAGCTCAAATCATTTGGAATGCATCCGGCAACAGGGCTTCATCCACCGCCATGGCTGCCTCGTATTTCTCCGGGTTCCAGATCTCAAACCGATCCACCAACCCGACCAGCACCGCGTCTTTCTCGATCCCCACCAGCCGTGCCATCGATTCGGGAAGACAGATCCTCCCGACCTTGTCCAACACAACCCGGTCCGACTTCGTTCCCACCAACCTGCGCAGAGCCTCCGCTTTCGGATCCGAGAAGGGCATTGCCTTGAGCTTCCCCACCAGCAAGGCCCATTCTTCCGGCGGCAAAACCAGCAGACAGGCATTCTGCTGCGATCCCCGCGGCCAGAGGATCAGCGTATACTGAATTTCCGCCTCTTTCGGTCGCCACTTCGCCGGCACCTGCACCCGGCGCTTGTCGTCCACCCCGTGTCGGTACAGAGAGCTGTAATAAACCGGTTCGGTATATTCGCTCTGTGACATTTGAAAGTGACGCTGGGAGATATAAGACAGGCATCACATTTAATCCAAACTCATCCATATCGACCCACGACGCCCCATTTCTACCCACTCCACATTTTGTTGTCAACGAAACTTCTGAGCTGGATCGGTTAAAGTTATTCACAATTTATGATAATCTTGCTGGTTGGCTGTTTTTATAATATTCGCAACTCGTTCACAATCAACAGGCTCAAGATTTCATCAATATTGAATCTGCCCTCAATCCTTCCAAAGCGGCGCCTTCCCCATTCACCGACACATTGGGCTTCCCAGCAATCCCCCCCGCCCCACTCTGCTTTTTGGGAATGATTTCCTTGCATCGCATCACCGGGCCTGCAAAAGACAACGGAGTGCATTTGAGCGATTTTCATTTCGATCTTCCGGAGGACCGGATTGCGCAGTCACCCACGGAGAACCGGGAGGATTCCCGGTTGCTGGTGCTGCACCGGGACACGGGACGGATTGAGCACCGCGGTTTTCGCGATTTTAAGGAGTATTTGAGATCGGGAGATACACTCGTGATGAACAATTCCAGGGTCATCCCCGCCCGGTTGCGGGCCCGGAAAATCGAGGGTGGCGGCAGGGTGGAACTTCTCCTTCTGGAAGAAAACCAGACCAACGACTGGTGGGCACTTCTCCGACCCGGCAAACGCCTGAGGAACGGCAGTGTCCTGCAAGTATTGGATCTGGAGGGAAATCCCAGCGAAATGAACGCGACGGTCCTGGACAAGGACCCACGGGCGCGTTACCGGGTCCGCTTCAGCGGTGTGCCGGAAATCCGATCCCTGTTGCCCTCGATCGGGGAAATCCCGCTCCCCCCCTACATTCGCCGCCCCGCAGGGACGAGTCAGGCGCTGGACCTTGAGCGCTATCAGACGGTTTTCGGGATTCACGAAGGATCCGTGGCTGCCCCCACCGCGGGCCTTCACTTTTCGAACGGCTCGCTTGAGGCCATTCGGGCACTGGGAGTGACCACATGCAGCGTGACACTGCATGTTGGCATGGGCACGTTCGCGCCGGTGAAGACCGAGAATCTGGCAGAGCACGCGATGCATGAAGAGCAGATCCACGTGGACGAGGAAACCGCAACCACCCTGCAATCAGCCCGCAACAGCGGAAGCAGGATTGTGGCGGCAGGAACCACGTCGCTCCGAACCCTCGAATCGGTTGCCAGGCTGAACCATGGTCAGTTGCGGGCATATCGGGGCAGGACAGATTTGTTCATCCATCCACCAGGCCAGTTTCACGTGGTGGACATTCTATTGACGAACTTCCACCTCCCGGGATCGACTCTCCTGATGCTGGTAAGTGCGTTTGCAGCGCCGCACGAAACCCGTGGCCGCGACCTCATCCTCAACGCATACGCCGAAGCCATTCGGGAAGGTTACCGTTTCTTCAGCTACGGCGACGCCATGCTCATTCTCTGATCCTGGGATCCCCTCGGAACCATGAAACCTTCCAACCTCCACAGGCTCAGGAATCAACAAAACCCGAAGCCTGCGGACCGGAGTGCGCCGCGCCCGACCGATCCACTTCCGTTGACCTTCATCAACATGTCCATGAGCGCGGACGGCAAAATCGCAAGCTCCAACCGGGAGATCTCTTCGTTCGGAAGTCCAACGGATCAAAAACGACTCCTGCAGATCCGGGCGCGCGCGCATGCCGTCATGGCCGGGGCACGCACCGTCGACGGGAACCCCGTGACCCTGGAACCTGGGCCGGCGTATTACCGCCGACTGAGACTACGGAGAGGCCTGCCTGAATATAATCTGCGAGTTGTGGTGAGCGGCACCGGCACACTCCACCCGGATGCGGAACTGTTTCGTCACACCAACTCTCCCATCATCATCCTGACGACCGATCGCATCGGGGCACAGCAGCGCCAACGGCTGGAATCCGTGGCCACCGAAGTGCGGATCTGCGGGGATCAATCGATTGACTTCCCCCAAACCCTGCGGTGGTTGCGACAGAAATGGGGTGTGGAACAACTGCTCTGTGAAGGGGGCGGGGAACTCAACGCGGCCCTGCTCCGTGCCGGGCTGGTGACCCGCCTTTTCCTGACCATCTGCCCGCTCATTCTTGGCGGGAGGAAAGCGCCAACCCTCGCCGGCGGCCTAGATCCCAGCCATCTGGGCGACTCGGTTCGCCTGCGCCTCGACTCCACCCAACGCAAAGACGGCGAGATTTTCCTTGAGTATGAAGTAATCGCCGCCCCCGGCCCTTTGGCGTGCGCACGGCAGAACGCAGGGTCGACGCCGCTTTCCCTCCCCGGAACACCACCAACGTCCTAAAAAATGACTTGCCGCTCCTTCCCTGCCAATTCTACTGTATCACCCAATTCCTTCTGGCAAACCGTGTCTACCGAAGCCTTCTCGAAAGGGTCGTTTCGGAAACCATTCTGGAGCGAATCCGAATCATCTTGAACACAAGAGCAACCAACCACGGTCCGGGCTTCAAACCCTCGCCCTTGCGAAGACCTCGCCCAGTGCACCTTCAACCAGCGGGCCCAACGCCGCTCGGAGTCCGCTCAACGCCGCACAGCCCTAAAACCATCGCCCCACCGTTTTATCCCTGAATGAAACCGACAAATTCGTTCGCGCTCACCGTCATCGCCTGCCTCCTCCTCTCCGGATGCGGACAGAAACAATCACAGACAAACCAGGCCGGCCTGGTCCGGTTGTTCGACATTCTTGAACCGGACGATTTACTGAATGAATTTAAACTCCCGGCCCCCGGCTGGGACCGCACCGAATGGCAGGCGAACGCGATGCAGGCCTGGGATGGCACCAATGCCGCGCCCGCACTCGGTTTCCGGGCGGTCGCCGACCTTGAGGATCCGGCCCTCAGCGGCTCCACGCTCAACGCCCGCATCTCCGGCCCCGCACCGATGGTTCAATTTGCACTGCGCGACAACCGCGGAGGCGCGGGCCCAATTCGTGCCATCGAACTGCGCATGCGGGTCAAGGGCGCAAGCCAGGTCTGGCTCAGGCCCGACGGCTCGCGCAAAACCGAAGAATCGGTCCTCACCGAATGGGCAAAGTCCAAGGAATGGAAGATCTCGGCGGCCGTGGAGGACAACACCGTGCAAACCTACCGGTTTGATCTGACAGACAAGGACCACCATCAAATCAACGATCTGCGCCAGTTCTTCCTCACCTTCAGGGACTGCGACCAGGCGGATTTCGCCATCGAATCCATCCGGCTGGTGACCGCGCAGGAGGAAAAACTCAAGACCCCCTCGGGCCAACAATGGGCCGGACTGGCCGAGATCTATCACGAGACACTTGCAGGTAAAACATCGGAGACATTCGATTTCCGGCTCCGGGCCCTTCCGGATCAGCCCTGGTTCGATGTCAACATCGGCACCCCCGAAGACCTGCCCGTCACGTTCACCGCGTCGATCGTGAGCCGCGACAGCGGCGATTCACCCACTCCCGAGGTGCTCTTCCAGCGCACGCTCACGACCCGGGGACGCTGGGAACCGCTGCGCATCGACCTCGCCCGGTTCGCGGGTAAAAGCGTCACTCTGAAACTGGCTCTCACCGGGGACAGGAACGGCCTGTGGGGTTACTGGGGGTCGCCGGTAATCCGCAGCAGTCAGGTGGCAGCCACCGGCCCGGCGGCCGGGAAAAAACCGCGCGGGGTCATCTTCATGGTGGTGGATACCCTGCGCGCGGATCACCTGAACATTTACGGATACAAACGGGAAACCCTGCAACACCTCAAGAAATTCGCCGACGAAGGGGTTGCCTTTTCGAACGCCATTTCGCAGGGCACCTGGACCAAGGTCTCCCAATCCTCCATGGTCACCTCCCTCTACCCCGCCACGCACCGGGTGCTCACGGTCCCGCAAAGCCTGCCCGCATCGGCGGAGACCATCGCCGAGGTCTACCGCGAAGCCGGTTACGCCACCGTCAGCTATTCTTCGGTGGAGTTCACGGGCAAACAGAACAACATGCACCAGGGATACGAAGAGCTTCACGAGGCATCCAGTGTACCGAAGGAAACCGATTCTGATGGTGACCAGGTCTACCGTAGCAAGACCGCGCGCCCTTATGTGGATCGTTTCATCCCGTGGCTGCAACGACACCGGGACGTTCCGTTTTTTGCCTATCTCCATGTGTTTGACCCGCACTCGCCCTTCAAACCACGCCCGCCCTACGACTCCCTCTGGGGCAGACCGGGCGATTCGGAACGGATTGCCGAGATCGACGCCCAAATCAAGGAAAAGAAGGTGAAGAACATCTTCGGCCTTCCGCACAAGGATGATTACGTCGCGAAAACCGGCAACGACCCCGAGGAACTGCTGCGCATTTACAAGGACTGGTACGACGGTTCCATCCGGGGCATGGACGCCGAAATGGGCCGGCTCTTCGAGGCATTGCGGGAACTGGGCCTGGAGGAGGACACCCTCATCGTCTTCGTCTCGGATCATGGCGAAGAATTCTGGGAGCACAATCAGCTGTTCCACGGCCAGACGGTCTACGGCGAACTGAACCAGGTGCCCATGGTGTTCCGCTGGCCCGCCAACCCGGCGATTCGAAAAGGAGTTCTGGTGGATCAAATCGTCGAAAACCTCGACATCATGCCCACCCTGCTCGACCTGTCCGGGATCGAGGGCCCATCGATCATGCAGGGCCGAAGCCTGGTCCCGCTGCTGGACGGCAGCGGCAGTGGCACCTGGCAAAACCGACTGGTCGTCACCGAAACCGGGGCTTTCAGCACCAGTGAAACCGACACCAACGGAGTGCATTTCGGGTTCATCCAAAACGGGCTGAAGGTGGTGCGCAAGGAACACAAACCCGCCACCGTCGAGGAACTGTTCGACCGAACCAGGGATCGGTTGGATCAGGACAATCTCATCGACGGGGAAGGCCAGCGCGCCCGCGCCGATGCATTGACCGAAACGTTTGGGCAATGGCGTGCCCGGATGGAAGCCGTCAAACTGCCCGCGGATGATGAACTGACCAAGGACCTCAGCTCGGAGGAACTCCGGCGGTTACAGGCCCTGGGTTACGTCGGCGGCGGGGTTGACACCAAACCCGATGTCAAACAGGCACCCGGAACCACCAACGCCAGTCCGTCCCAACCGACAAAAACAGATGACAAGCCCTAGCGGCTCAGGTTTAAACTCCCCCATCGCATGAAGACTCTCTACTACCGACTCCGTTTTGGTCCACCGGTTGTTCTGGTCTCCGGCTTGCCCCGGTCCGGCACCTCGATGCTGATGCAGATGCTGGAAAAAGGAGGCATGCCGATTGTCTCGGATCAGATCCGCACTCCGGACGAAGACAATCCCAAGGGTTACCACGAGCTGGAACGGGTCAAGGAACTGGACAAGACCACCGAGAAAAGCTGGCTCAAGAATCATCGTGGCGAAGCCATCAAGATCATCTCCTTCCTCCTCCAGGACCTGCCCCTGGACCTCAACTACCGTGTCATCTTCATGCGCCGGAATCTGAACGAGGTGCTCCGGTCCCAGAACAAGATGCTCGAACGGAACGGCAATTCCGGCACGGACGCCACGGACGACAAGATGCGCAGCAACTATGACATGCACCTGCGCAAGGTCTACTACAGGCTCAACCGGCTGGGCAATTTCGAAACTCTCTATCTGGATTACCCGGAGGTGGTCGCAGACCCCGTGCGTCAGGCCCATCGGATCGCCGACTTCGTCTCCAGGGATCTGGATGTCCAGGCAATGGCCAGTGCCGTGCAATCGGGCCTCTACCGCAACCGTCATTCGAAAGCCGCCAGTGCGTAGAACGCCCCGCCGCCTCCTTCCGTTCGTCCTGCTTGGCATCCTGCTCTGCCCGATGCCCGTGCACGCCTATCTGGGCCCGGGTGCAGGATTCACAATCGTCTCCACCTTCTTCGTTCTGTTCGCAGCGTTTGCCTCGGCCTTCCTCGTGCTGCTGACCTGGCCGATCCGCTGGATCCTCAAGCTGGTGTTCCGACCCAAACGCACCGGCCCCCGGCGCGCACGCCGCGTCGTGATCGTCGGCCTGGACGGACAGGATCCCGAGCTGACCGAAGAATGGATGAACCAGGGCCTGCTCCCCAACTTCTCCAAACTCCGCGAACGCGGCGCCTTCGCCCGGCTCGGAACCACCCTGCCCGCCGAATCCCCCGTCGCCTGGTCCTCGTTCCAGACCGGATGCAACCCGGGCAAACATCGAATCTACGATTTCCTCGTTCCCAACCGCAAATCGCTCATGCCCGAGCTCAGTTCGGCCAATGTCGCCGCCCCGGCGCGCACCCTCAAACTGGGCAAATACCTGATCCCCCTGGGCTCCCCGATCATCGAAGCCGGCCGCAAAAGCCAGTCCTTCTGGTCGATCCTCGGCAGGTTCGGCATCTTCAGTTCGGTGCTCCGCGTGCCCATCACCTTTCCGCCGGAAAAATTCAACGGCGTCCTCCTTTCAGCCATGAACGTGCCCGATGTCAAGGGCAGCCAGGGCACCTATTTCTATTTCACCACCAATCCGGACGACAAACGATCCCTCATGAGCGGTCAGCAGTGCGAGCTACGTTCCACCCCCCAGGGTGCCGCCGGGGAACTGCCCGGACCGGAGAACACCCTTCTGAAGGACGGCGGCGAACTGCGTATTCCCTTCACAATCACCACATCGAGCAACGGAACCGGACCGGCGACCCTGAAACTGCCGGACCAGACCATCGAGCTTAAGAACGACACCTACACCCCCTGGATCACGCTCTCCTACAAGGCCGCCATCGGGTTCACCGTCCGGGGCATCTGCCGGTTCCTCCTGCTCGACCAGAAACCGCACGTCCGGCTGTACATCACTCCCATCCAGATTGACCCGGAAAACCCCGCCCTTCCGATTTCCCACCCGGTGTCCTTCTCGATGTACCTCGCCAAAAAGCAGGGCCCGTTCGCCACGCTCGGCGTCGCGGAGGACACCTCCGGCCTCAACGAAGGGGTCATCGGCGAAGAACCTTTCCTGCAGCAATGCCAGGACATTCACAAGGAACGCGAGATCATGTTCTTCGATGCCCTTGCCCGCACCCGCAAGGGATCGGTCGTCTGTGTCTTTGACATCACGGACCGCGTGCAGCACATGTTCTTCCGCTTTCACAAGGACAAACAGTGGGGCGCGGCCATCGACGACCCGCGATACCACAATGTGCTTCGGGACCTGTACATCCAGATGGATGCCCTGGTCGGCCGCGTGATGGCACAGATCGACGACGACACCGCGCTGATGGTCCTGTCCGATCACGGGTTTAAGCCGTTCCGACGCGCCGTGGAACTCAACCGATGGCTTTTGGAAAACGGTTACCTCGCGGAAAAAACCGACTCCAAAACACCCGACCTGCTCCAGCGGGTCGACTGGTCCAAAACCCGCGCCTACGCGGTCGGGTTCGGCGGCATCTACATCAACATGGCCGGACGCGAAGCCAGCGGCATTGTCGGGAAAGAAGAAGCCAGACAGATCAAACTCGAGATCGCCGAGAAGCTCAAGGCCCTGCGGGATCCGGTGCACGATCGCGCCCCGGTGAGCGAGGTCTACGACCGCGATCAGGCTTACTCCGGTCCCTACGTCCAGGACGCACCCGATCTGGTGGTCGGTTTTGCCCCGGGCTACCGCGTGGCTTGGGAAACGGTGACGGGCGGATTCGGAACCGAAGTGGTGTCGGACAACACCCGCCCCTGGGCCGGAGACCACAACATGAACCCGCCCCAGGTTCCGGGCATGCTTTTCTGCAACCGCCCCATCGACACAGACACCCCCAACATCATCGACATCGCACCCAGCGTTCTGGATCTCTTTGGAGTGCCAATCCCCGGACACATGGACGGCAAACCCATCATGACCGGACGACGCTCCCAACCGGCGGCAACCGCAAGCCACACTCCGAACGCTCCCAAAACGTCGCAACCCGCCGAGACCACGCCCCCAGCCCGATGAACCTTTTCCCCAGACTCACCCGTTCCCGGCAGGGGTGCCATCGCATCGCCCAACTGTTTCTCGCCTGCCTCTGCCTCGGTGCCGCAGTCCAATCCGGTGCCGCCGACAAAAAGGTCGTCGTGCTCGGCATCGACGGCATGGATCCAAAACTCCTCCAGAGTTTTGTGGACCAGGGACGTCTGCCGAATTTTAAGGCCTTGATGGAGGAAGGTTCGTTCCGGCCGCTGGGCACCACCATGCCCCCTCAAAGCCCGGTGGCCTGGTCCACCTTCATCACCGGCATGGATCCGGGCGGTCACGGGATCTTTGATTTTCTCCACGTCAACCCCGCCAAAATGTCGCTCTTTTCATCCATGGCCGAAGCCGAAGCCGGAGGCGCCCCCATCGACATCGGGACCTGGTCGTTTCCCACCTCCGGCGGCGATGTCCGGTTGCTCCGCAAGGGAGAGACCTTCTGGGAAATGCTGGGCGATCACGGCCTGAAGTCCACCGTGTTCCGGATGCCGGTCAATTTCCCTCCCGTGAAGGCACCCGGCCGGGCGCTGTCAGGAATGGGCACTCCGGACATTCTGGGGAGCCTGGGCGAATTCTCCTTCTACACGAATCAAAGACGGGACTGGCCGCCGGTCGTTTCGGGCGGACGGATCTATTCGGTCGATCTCAAGGACAACAGCGTGCACAGCGAACTGCACGGCCCAACCAATTCGTTCCGTCGTTTTCCGAGCAGCAAAAGTCTGGAGCTGCAGCGCAAAGGCAAAGCCGTCGAGATCGAATACGAGCAACCGGAAATGACCCAGGAATTCACCGTGCATCTCGATCCCAAGGCGGGCGCGGCGAAATTCGTTGTCGGCGACACCGAATTCATCCTGAAGGAAAAGGAGTGGAGCGACTGGGTGCCGGTCGAGTTCGAAGCCATTCCCGTCTTGATCACGGTTCAATCCGCAGCCCGGTTCTATCTCAAACAGATCAGCCCCACGTTCGAACTCTACGTGAGCCCCCTGCAGATCGATCCCGACGCACCGGTCATGCCCATCTCCTATCCCTCCAGCTGGTCGAGCCATCTGTGCGCGGAACTCGGCACGTTCTACACCCAGAACCTGCCGGAAGACACCGCCGCCTACAATGGCGGGGTTCTGACCGCCCGTGAGTTCTGGGAACAGATGCTGTATGTGTTCGACGAACGATCCCGCGCGCTGGACTACCTGCTCAAGAATCAGGACGAGGATTTCCTGTTCGTCTATTTCGGGACGGTCGATCAGGGCAGTCACATGCTCTGGCATTTCATGGACGAACAACACCCGGCCCACGTGAAGGACGAGTTCCTCAAGGACGGCATCGCAAAACTCTATGAAAAAATGGATGCACGCCTGGGCGCGGTCCGGCAGGTGCTCGATCCATCCACAACCCTCATCGTCATGTCCGACCACGGATTCGCTCCGTTCTACTGGGGTGTCAACCTGAACACCTGGCTGCTTCAGAAGGGCTACATCACCCTCAAGGACCCTTCCCAGGGGACGAGCATCGAATCCTTCGGGAATGTGGACTGGACACGCACCCGGGCCTACGCCGCCGGTCTGAACGGGCTTTACCTCAATCTCAAGGGCCGGGAAAAACAGGGCATCGTGCAACCCGGTGCCGAACAGCAGGCCCTGCTTCAGGAATTGGAACAGGAACTCCTGGCGCTGAAAGACCCGCGCAACAACCATTCGGCGGTTTCCCTGATGCTCCAGCCCGGCCGCGATTTTCACGGCCCGGAAAAGGACCACGGCCCCGATCTGCTCGTGGGATACAGCCACGGCTACCGGGCCTCCTGGGACAGTCCCCTGGGCATGTTCCCGAAGGAGGTTTTTGTCGACAACCGCAGCGCCTGGAGCGGCGATCATTGTATTGATAATCGGCTGGTCCCGGGCATATTGGTCACCAATCTGCGGATCACCCAGGACTCCCCCACCCTGGCGGACTTGACGGTGGCCGTGCTGGACGAATTTGGGATCAAGCCGCCCAAGGATTTGGTCGGCAAAGATATTTTGGAATCCAGGAAATAAAAAACCCGTTATGTTTGGAAACAAAGTCAAAATCGAAAAGGCCCTGTACAACAAGATCAAGATGTACTCGGACATCGCTGGCTATTCCTCCATCGAGGAGTTTGTGCATCACGCCCTTCAAAAGGAAATCGAGCAGTTCGAAGGTGCCGACTCCGAAGAGGAAATCCGCGAGAAACTCAAGGGCTTGGGCTACATTTCCTGATCACGCGCTTTGACATCCCTCGTCTCCATTTACAACTCCACGTTCACCCTCGTTTTCGGGTGGGTGTACACCGCCACCAAATGGCTCGGTGCCATGGGCTCCCTCGTGGCCCTCTCCTTCCTCGGCGGCATCCTCATGGTGTGGATCTTCGGCAAGGTCTCAAACCAGGACGCCATCAAGGCGACCCGGAACCGGATGAACGCGGAACTCATCGCCCTGCGCCTGTTTAAGGACGATCTTCGGATCTTCTTCAGGATCCAGAAGGAAATCCTGCTCTGGACCCTCAAGTATTTAAAACATTCCATGATCCCCATGGTCATCATCATGCTCCCCGTGATGGCCATCCTCATCCAGTTGAACCTGCATTATGCCGTGGGTCCGCTGGAGATCGGCAAACAGGCCCTGGTCAAGGTCATCCTCCGCGACGCAAAAACCCTGGAGCCGGGCACGGAAATATCACTCCAGGCCCGCGATTCCCTGGCGATCGAAACCCAGGGTGTGCGTATCCCGGAAAACAGGGAAATCTCGTGGCGCGTACGCGGCGTTGCCGCCGATCGCTTCGACCTCGTCGTCACCGCCGGCAAGGATTCGGTGAGCAAACACATGGCCGTCGGAGGTGCCCGGGAGGGCGTCTCCTCGCTGCGCACCGGCGAACATTGGCTCACCAACCTCCTTTACCCCGCCGAAGCGCCAATCCCACCCGAGTCGGCAATCGAATCGATCGAGGTTCTTTATCCGGCATTACCTCTTTCGTTCTTCGGATGGGGAATGGATTGGATGATCGTATTTTTCGTTCTCTCGATGGTCTTTGGTTTTGCCTTCAAAGGCACCCTGGGCGTTCAGATCTAACCCCTCCCACCCCAATACCGGTAGGGCGAAGCGTCCCCGCTGAGCCGCGGGCCACCCGGGGTCCAGATCCCCGAGATCCCCGATCGCTCGCCGGGACGTTTCGCGCCACTGCCATTCGTTTACGAACTGAAATGGTAGGGCGAAGCGTCCCCGCTGAGCCGCTCAACTCACTTTCGCTCTACCGCTTGTCGGCTCACCGGGACGGTTCGCCCTACCTCCCCTCGCACCCAACCATCCCCCTCCCATCATGGTGCGGTATCGTCGGGGCATTCACATGCGCAATTCGCGAACGAGCGAGCGAATCGATGGGGATAAAAAACTCGACATACCCGGTGAATCGAGAGAGGCTGACGCATTCAGAATCCTAACTGCGTTTTGCAGATTCCAACCGTGCTCCAACGCGCATACATACAGATCGTACACTCAAGAAAATGATTATGAGACCGCTTACGCACCCTCCTCAAACCAAGCGCAGACTCGCCTCGTCTACAAAACGTGGTTTCACCCTGATCGAACTTCTGGTCGTCATCGCCATCATTGCGATTCTGGCTGGAATGCTTCTGCCCGCACTGGGCAAGGCCAAGGAAAAGGCACAACGCATCCGTTGCCTGAGCAATCTCAAACAGATGGGGCTGGCATCCCTGATGTACGCCGATGACAACGACAAGGGTTGGCTGTCCGGCACACCCACCGACGGGAGCGACGACTTGTCGTGGCTCAACCCGGATTATATCTCCGGAGCGGTCGGCCAGTCCGTGTTTGTATGTCCAGCGACCCAGAATTTTATCAGCACGAACAAGGTGATGCAGAACGGGCGCGAGGTGTATGCCGACCTTCGGCGACAGGCCGACTACAAACGGCCACGCGCCGGAACGGCTGCAAGCCGCGAGCAGGATCTCCGGGGACTCAGCTACGAAATCAACGCCTTCATGAACTGGACCACTCGCAAAACCGACCGGAGCGTTCAGAACTGGGTTCACAAGAGCGCTGCTTTCGGCCTCAAGGGTCAGTCGATCGGGCCAAGCGATATCTACCTGATTTTCGATGGCGACGGACAGGGCCCCGGGGCAATCAACAACTACCCGGACAAGAACGACAACCACGGCGAGTCCGGAACCAACTTTCAGATGTGCGACGGAAGCGCCAAGTTTGTCAGAAAGGACGGCTACCTCCTCGCTTACGAAAAATCGCAGGACGAGAATCGAACACGGCCCTAGTCCGAGTCTTTGCATCCCGGTCCAACCGGGCACCTTGACCGGTGGCAGACGCAGGGCGCTGCCACCGGTTGACCTTCGTCGCCGGACCCCGCTTTCGCTGAAGGAACAAACCCTTTCACGCCCTCAGCAACAGGTTTCAGCCTGGCCAGGCCAGACTTCCTCTTCCAATTCTCAAAGCCGTTTCTCGTCGGCGTCGATGTAATCCACAAACGTTTGGATGTCATCGCGATGACCCAGCCCGGATTCCTCCTTGCGCATCTGCAGACGCGCTCGAAGCTCCGGATCATCCTGTTTCCCGTGGTTCAGCAGCGCCTCGCGGTGGGCTGTTTTCTCAGCCTCCGATTTGGCTGCATTCCGGGAAACCCAGTCGGCCACTTCACCATCCGTGATCGAGTTCCGCACCACCTCTATAAAAGCCTCGGCGTCAACGCCAGCCGCTTTGAGCCAGGCACCGTCAAACCCCTTGCAGAAATTGGGCTGATACTCCGGCGCCAGTTTCCCGGCCAGATGCAGTCGGACCTTGTCGACAAACCGCGGCAAATACGCCCAACCGGCCATGATTTCGCGCGGGCTACGAGGGTAAATAGTTTTTTCCATGAACGCATGATCCCGTCACGCGCAATGCGTGTCAACCCCGGGAAGCCCGGTGACGGTTGACCGCCGGGCCGGCTCCCCGCTTTCACTCCGGCCATTGCGGCCCCGCGTAGGAGCGGGCACCGCGCGGTGCCCCCCGCTCAGGCTTCAACTCAAGCGCACGGGTGTCCGTGGTGTCCGGGGCCGCAATGAAACCGTGGAAGCGGCCCATCCAGTAGGCAAGCAGCCAGGCGCCCGGCTCCACCACATCCCGCCCGCCCGAACCGCCGTCGGCCTGCATCGCCCAATGATCCCAACGCATGGGACCGGTTTCGCGCGGCGAAAACGTGCGCGTGCCCGCCTTGTAGGACACGTATCCGTCCGGTGTCTGCAGGTCAGCCCGGTGCGAGTTCTGGTAAGACCATGAAATCAAATCCAATGGCCATTCCCGCAGATGCCGCACCGCCGGTTCAACCTCGCAATCGTTTCCGGTCAACGCGCCGTACACAAAATTGAACCACGGATTCTGCTCGATCCGGATGATTTCATAACTGCGCTCCAGACTCCGCCGGTACACGGACCTCAGGCGCGGCGAATCCTCAAACTCGAGCAGGTTGGCGTAACTCCAGAGCGCGAGTTCATCGAGAAAATGCAGAATCCCACCCGGCGGAAACGTATTCCTCTGCCGCAGGACGAATCCGGGATAATTCAAACTCACAAGCCGCTCATACGCGGCGATTGATTTCGGATCCGCGTTCACAACAGCACTGGTCTTTACGAAGGAGAGCAACTCCAACGCCTGCAACCCCCGGTCGTACAATCCTTCTTCCGTCGAAAAATACTCCGGATCCCACCGCCCCCACCGGGTCGGTTTGCCGTCGAAATCCACCAGCTTCCAGTCGTGATCGATCAGATGATGCGCCATGCTCATCAGGTGCTCCTTCGCCTGGGCGATCTCCTCCCCCCGCGCCACATGTTTGAGGAAGAGCACGGTCGAGTAAAACTGAGAACAAATCTCGTCGCTCGAAGTATCGCCCTTCCATTCAAACGGTGCATGTTCCGAATCGTGCCACTCTGCATCGGCCTCCCCCGACCCGTGCATTGCCTTGTGCCCCCGCTCCCCCTTCACCCACACCGAGCGCGCGGAAAACCCGGGAATTCCCGAAAGCCGACGCAACCACCGCAATGCCTGGAACGTCTTCACCGCTTCCGCCCGCGCCACCGGATCCTGGGTCACCGCAAACCGGTAGCTTTCGGCAGCCAGATAATTGCCGCTGTAACCGCCGTCGTTGTCGCTGATTTCGCGTACGAACTCCTTCAGTCCCTCGTCCCATTCCAGCTTGTGGGTAAACCCGAGGCGTTTCTGTCCCCATTGCTCCAGGTGCCGCTCGTAATAAGCCGCCTTCTTCAGAAGTGTGAACGGTTCGTAATCCACGATTCCCAGCCCCTTGTCCGTCGCCAGAAAGACCGAGTTACCCAGCGTCGCGATCGCATTCACCCGATCGTTCGGCAACCAGCGTTGCCCCGCAAAATAGTGATACGATCCCCCGATCATCCGGATCGCCCCGCGCTCGGTGCCGATCCACAAATCCTTCTCGAACCCGGGCGCAAGGCAGGTGGTCGCCTCATACGGAAGCCCCTGCTCACCGCGCAACACCGTGAGAGACATTCCCCGCAGCACACCCAACCCGCGATCGGTGCCCAGGAACATGCGACTCCCCTGGCTCAGGACATCGGTGACGCGACGCGACGGCAACGTTCCCCAGTCCCAGGCGTCATCGCTGGGCCAATGATACACATTCCAGCCACCCACTCGTTCGCCGTCCACCAACGTCACCCGACCAGCCCCTTCCACATACAACGTCTCGCAATGCGAAACAACCCGATCGATCACAAACGGGGCGTCCGCCGCCGTCAACGCGCGCAACCCGTCCCCGGACACCTCGGACAATCGCCTGCCATGCGCCACAATCGTTCGCCCCTGGTGTTCCGTAACATCAGAAACCGGTTCGTCCGAAATCTTCGTCCAAACGCCGACGCGCAATCGCTGCAACCCGCTGCTCCCCATGACCCACAAAGCGTCCGTCGTACCCACCAGGCGG
Organism: Verrucomicrobiota bacterium; assembly: GCA_021733945.1. Classification (GTDB taxonomy): domain Bacteria; phylum Verrucomicrobiota; class Verrucomicrobiia; order Limisphaerales; family SIBE01; genus JAIPJX01. The sequence continues at coordinate 21,864 of JAIPJX010000052.1, forward strand.
CGAACCGGTTCGTGCAGCCCGGGGTCGGGAATCAGGCGATCGTCATCGAGGGTGAACAACCCGGTTTTTGAACCCGCATAGATCCGGCCATCGAACGCAGCCAACGCAACCATGGGCTCGGAACTCGCCACCTTGCGACCGGTCTCCTGAAGGAACACCAGATCCGGAGCCGGGGCTCCGAATACCACCCCACTCCAGAGCGCGACCCCGCCCCCCAAAATCCGGGCGCCCAATCGCCCCCATCCCAGCCCCATCCGCTCCAACGTTCGCTTCCAGGCACCATTCGGCCACAGCAGTTCCAACTTCCATCCGTTTAATTGTATTGGCATCGGAAGTTGAAATACCCGAATCCCCCCTGATCCGCAACCAGGCAAGTCCGTTTGGAGGGGATGGCTGCCCCCCCGGCGGGAGCGGTGGAAGCGGAATGCGGAGCGCCTGCTTTTGGCACCGGATAGCACGTAAAAAAAGCGCGCGTGAGGAATTTTCCCCACCCGCGCTTTCAGAGTCAACAACCACGCCCCTTCGGGCACGCGGTTACATGTTCGCAATGATGTTGTCGCCGAATTCGGAGCATTTGATCTCCGTACCGCCTTCCATCAATCGTGCAAAATCGTAGGTCACCCGCTTGCTCGCAATCGCGCCGTTTAATCCCTTCACAATCAGATCGGCCGCCTCGGTCCAGCCCAGATAGCGGAGCATCATCTCACCGCTCAACACCACACTGCCCGGGTTGACCCGGTCCAGGTCGGCATATTTCGGCGCAGTACCGTGCGTCGCCTCAAAAATGGCGTGCCCGGTCACGTAATTGATGTTTCCGCCGGGAGCAATGCCGATGCCACCCACCTGTGCGGCCAGCGCATCGGATAGATAATCACCATTCAGATTGAGCGTCGCGATGACATCAAACTCCTCGGGCCGGGTCAAAACCTGCTGAAGCGCGATGTCTGCAATCGCGTCCTTGATGAGAATCGCGCCGCCTGCCAACGCGGCTTTTTGCTCCGCATTCGCCGCTTCCTCGCCCTTTTCCTTCTTGGTCCGCTCCCAGCGCGCCCATGTGTAAACCTTGTCACCGAAAATCCGCTCTGCGGCGGCATATCCCCAGTCGCGGAAAGCGCCCTCGGTGTACTTCATGATGTTCCCCTTGTGCACCAGGGTCACGCTCTTGAGCCCGAATCGCAGCGCATATTCAATGGCCGATTTGACCAGGCGAATCGTACCCACATTGGACACGGGCTTGATGCCTATGCCAACCTGCACGGGGATCTTCGAAGCGTCGTGATCGGGGGAGGACAATTTCATATACCCCGCAATCGCTTCCTGGGTTCCGAAACGGATCTTCGCAAAATCCTTGGGAAAGTTCTCCGAAAGGAACCCGAGCATCTTCTCCGCTTCGGGCGAACCCGCGGCGTACTCGATGCCAGCGTAAATGTCCTCCGTGTTTTCCCGGAAAATGACCATGTCCACCTTCTCGGGATGTTTTACCGGGGAAGGCACGCCGGCAAAATACTGGACCGGCCGCAGACAAACATACAGATCGAGCATCTGGCGCAACGCGACATTCAGCGAACGTATCCCTCCACCAATCGGCGTGGTCAGCGGCCCCTTGATTCCAACAAGGTATTCCTTAAACGCCTGCACGGTGTCGTCGGGCAGCCAGTTGTCGAACTTCTTCTTGGCGGTCTCACCGGCGAACACCTCGAACCAGGAGATTTTGCGGGTCTCGCCGTAAGCCTTCGTCACCGCCGCATCAAAGACACGCACACTGGCGGCCCAGATGTCGGGTCCGGTTCCGTCTCCACGAATAAAAGGAATGATCGGATTGGCCGGCACATTCAGTTTCCCGTTCTCGATCCCGATCTTGCCGCCTTCCGGCGGAGTAATATCTCGATATGACATAATTCTCTTTCTGGCTACCCCTCAGCCAACTAGGCTCTTGTTCAACTTGACCCCTGCCTGATCCGCAAACCTCGCCCTGATCTGGGTCAGCACGTTCTCGACAGTCAGTCCGTATTTGTTTCTCAAATCGTCCACAGACGAGGCGTGCTCGATGAACTGATCCGGCCAGCCGATTCTCACGACCGGCGTGCTGATTCTCATCTCACTCAAAAGCTCCAAAACGCCACTCCCGTATCCGCTGGTCACGACATGATCCTCAAACGTGACCACCAAATCGGCCGCCTGACCAAAGAACGACGTGCAGGCCGCATCGATCGGCTTCGTAAACCGCGGGTTGATCACCGCCACATCGAAGCCCTCGCCTTTCAGCCGCTCGGCGGTTTGCTGGGCCATTTTCAGCAAATTGCCCAATCCGAACAACGCAATCTTCGCTCCACCCTGATTCGAAAAATTCGACATGACCTCGGCCTTGCCAATCTCCAGGAGCTCCGGTTCCTCCTTGACCGGCACCCCCTCCGCCGGCCCCCGGGGGTACCGGATGAACGTGGGGAGCTTTTGCCGCGTGGCCGTATACATCATGTCCACCAGCTCGTCCTCGTCCTTGGGTGCCATGGCGATGATGTTCGGCACCGATCGCAGGTAGGCGATGTCGAACAGGCCATGGTGGGTGGGTCCGTCCTGCGGAGACAACCCCGCCCGGTCCATGCAGAAGATCACGGGCAATTCCTGCAGCGCTGCATCGTGCACGATACAATCGTAGGCCCGCTGCAGAAACGTCGAGTAAATCGCGCACACGGGATGAAACCCCATCGTGGCCATGCCGCAGGCAAACAGAACCGCATGTTCCTCGGCGATGCCCACATCGTAGTACCGGTCCGGCAGGGCCTGTTCAAGCGCGTTCAGACCTGTCCCCGTCGGCATGGCCGCCGTGATTCCGACGACTGAATTGTCCCGCTGACAGATCCGGACCATCGCCTGGCCAAAAACATCCTGCCAGGCCGGAGGGGTTCCCGCCTTCTTGCCCCCGGCTGCGGCACCCGTCTTCACGTCATACGGTCCCGTGCCGTGCAGCTTCTCAGGATGCTGCATCGCCGCCTCGTAGCCCTTGCCTTTCTTGGTCACCGCGTGGATCACCACCGGTTGATCACAATTCTTGGCGTATTCCAGCACACTGATCATGAGGGGCAGATTATGCCCGTCAATCGGCCCGAGGTATTTCAGCCCCATCTCCTCGAAGATCAGGCTGCTGCCCCAACCACCGCGCCCATCGGAACCGGCCGTTTCCCCCACCTGCTCCAGGGCCACCTCGGTGACCGCACTCTTGAGGGCCTCCTCCGCCTTATGCCGCAGGCGGAGCGCCAGTTCCCCCTTCGGAATGCGCCGCATCCATTTCTCAAAATCCTTCTGCAACTGATTGTATCGGGGATGCGTGATCAAACGATTCAGATACGTGGAAATCGCCCCGACATTCTTGGCGATGCTCCATTCGTTGTCGTTGAGAATTCCAATGAATCGCTTTGTCGTGTGGGAAATGTTGTTGAGCGCTTCAAACGAGATCCCGTTGGTCAATGCAGCGTCCCCAAAAATCGCAACCACGTTCTCGTCGCTCTTGAGCTGATCCCGCGCCGCAGCCATTCCCAGTGCTGCGGACAGGGCCGTCCCCGCATGCGCCGCGCCATAGCTGTCGTGCTCACTTTCCGATCTCAACGCAAACCCGCTGAGTCCGGCCGTTGTCCGGATGGAATCAAACCGGGCCTTTCTCCCCGTCAAAAGTTTGTGCACATAGGTCTGGTGGCTCACGTCCCAGACAAACTTGTCTTTCGGGGTCGAGAACACCGTGTGCAACGCCAGCGTCAGCTCCACCACACCAAGATTGGGCCCCAGGTGCCCTCCTGTCTTCGCAAGGGTGGTGATCAGTTCAGAACGGATGTCCTCAGCAAGCTTTACCAACTGGTCCAGCGTCAACTTTTTTACGTGAGAAGGATCATCCACCATGTCGAGAAATCGGCTCATACAGTCTGTTTCCAGGGCGGCCTCAAAATCTGTTTCTTGTTGTTCCAGGTCCCAAAATCCGCCCGGGGGAGGCAACCACCTCAGTCCCCATTCGAATTGGGCTCTTCCTCGTCAACAGGGAGGTCTTCCAAAACCACTCCGCCATCGGCGTTTTTTTCCAGTTTACGAATCTTCAACTCTGCTTCCGTGAGCTGCTCTTTGCAGTGTTCGGCCAGTTTCGTTCCCTCTTCGAACCTCTTCAGCAATGTGTCCAACGGCAGATCATCCGCCTCCATTGATTCCACAATTGATTCGAGTTTCTGCAGGGCCTCTTCGAATGGCATCTCCTGAACAGACGCCGTCGAGCCACCGGGTGCTTTTGCCGCTTTTGGCATGGCGCAGAAACTAGACGAATGCCCAACCCGAGTCTAGGAGTTTGTCACTCCCACCGCCTTCGCCACCCAAGCCTGCCTCCCAGCGCAAGGAAAGCCGAAAAAAAGCCAACACACACGAAGCAACCAACCCCGAAAGGGACCATCATTCTGGACTCAACAGAAAAACTACACCCGCCGGGATCGATAAATCAACCTCCAACTCCCCTGAGGACTTTATGAAAAACCCACAACTCGACTCCCCCTCCGGCTCTTCCCGCCGTGAATTCATCAAAACAAGCGGACGCGTAGCCGCCATTTCCGCGCTGGCAGGCATCACCCTGCCCCATGTACATGCTGCCGGCACGGACACCCTCCAACTCGCGCTGGTGGGCTGTGGAGGCCGGGGCACCGGTGCCGCAGGCAACGCCTTTTCAACCAGCAAACTCGGCCCAGTCAAGCTCGTCGCCATGGCTGATGTATTCGAAGACCGCCTTTCCAGAAGCTACGAATCCCTCAACCGTCGGTATTCCAGTCATGAAGGGAAGCTGGCCGATTCAGGCCCATGCACTGGGCGGACGCCACTACCGGGGCGATGCAATCGATCAAAACCTCGACACCTACGCCGTCGAATACACCTTCGAAGATGGAACAAAACTCCTCTTCAACGGCCGGACTCAAAACGGATGCCACAGCGAATTCGCCAGCTACGCTCACGGCACCAAGGGATCCGCCGTCGTATCCACTGCGTCCCATTCCCCGGGCAAAGTCCGCACCTTCAAAGGCCACAACCTGAATAGAGCCAACCTGGCCTGGGCATTCCCACAGCCCGAACCCAACCCCTACGACATGGAGTGGGAGGATCTCGTTGAAGCCATCCGCAACTATCACCCCTACAACGAACCCAAACGAGGGGCCGAAGCCAGTCTGGTGACCTCGATGGGGCGCATGGCCGGGCATACGGGGCAGATCATCACCTTCGACCAAATCCTGAATTCAGACCACGAATTTGCTCCCGAGGTGGATAAACTCACCCTCGCCTCCGCCGCCCCGCTTCAAGCCGACGCCACAGGCAAATACCCGGTTCCAGAACCCGGCGTGAAGAAGCAGAGGGAATACTGAGCCGCTCCCACGGCCATTCAGGCTAATGCACTCGGAGTGGGGAAGGTCGCCGAATCCGTCCCCGCTCGGAGTTACGCTTCGCTCCACTGCCATTGGTTGAATCTATTCGGAGGGTAGGGCGAATCCGTCCCGGTGAGCCGACAAACGGTTGAACGAAAGTGAGTTGAGCGGCTCAGCGAGGACGCTTCGCCCTGCCATTTCAGTTCTTACACGAATGACAGTGCGCTTCGCTCCACCGGAACGGGGCCGGGGCTGCCCCGGTCGAAGACCCTTCGAAGGTCTTGCCCCCCACCCGTCCGCAAGCGGTCGGCCGGCTTTTCCTCGTCACCCGCACATCACATGCGCTATAAGACTCGGAATCCAAATGATGCTTCGCTGCCAAACATTCCCAACACCGTTCCTCCTAGCGCTCCTGATTCTTGCATGCCCCAGCAGCGGCCGATCGCAACCGCTCACCTGGGATGCCACCTCCAAACAGATTGCATCGAAACGGGGCGAGACCAATGTCGTCTTTGTATTCAACCTCACGAACCGAATGGCCGGGGACGTGGTTATCGAGGCCGTCAAACCCTCCTGCGGGTGTACCGTGGCCCGGTTTCCGGATCTCCCCTGGAAGGTTCAACCGGGTGAATCGGGACAAATCTCGGTGGATGTCGACATCACCGGCAGGATCGGGCTGTTGACCAAAACCATCGCCATCGAAACCCGGGGTGCCACCAACCTGCTCACCGTCAATGTGCAGCTTCCGGAGTTGACCCAGCGCGAACTCAACCAGCGGCGCGCATTTACCGATCGACAGGCCGTTTTCAAGGCTGGCTGCGCCGAGTGCCACAAAAAACCGGCACTCTCCAAAATGGGGGAACCACTCTACAAAGCGGCGTGCGGCATCTGCCACGATGCCGTTCACCGCGCCGACATGGTGCCCGACCTCCACGCATTGAACAAACCAACAGACCGCGCCTATTGGGATCAATGGATCCGCAACGGCAAACCCGGCACCTTCATGCCTGCCTTTGCCAAACGCTATGGAGGCCCTCTGGAGGAAGAACAAATCCTTTCCCTCCTCGAATTCCTGACCCGACCCCGCCCGTAACCCCCTCTCAGGGTGCCTGGCGCACCCGGTAAAACCGGTGGACGGACGCATTCGACTCGAGGTCCTCATAGTCTCCCACACCACCAAACGGCATCACAACCTCGGCCAAGACTTCCCAGTGCGTCAGGTCTGTCGACGTTTCAACGAGGTAACCAACTCCCTCCTCACCCGAAATCCGGAGCAGCGGGATGCCATCCTCGACTCCCAGCATTTCCAAAACTGGCTGATCCGGCCCCCGACTCCAGGCAATCACCTCGTAGTTGTCGAACAACAGGAAGTTATCCCCGGACGCACCCGGTTTGCGAATCGCCCAAACGGCGTTGATATCACCCAGGGTCAGCCGCGCCCCCGTGGTTGTGATCGGTTGGTCCCTCACCAGTGGAACGTCGTTGATCGACGCGCGCCAAAGGTTTCGTTCGAAATCCATCGTCACCACCAGATCGTAAAAACCCTCGGTGTCATACGTTAATCCCGTGGAGACAAACCCGACCGCGTCATCCAGAATATACGAAATCCCCAGGGTCGAATTATCGAAATCCACGGTGAACAACCGCTCCTCGTCCGTATTGTAAACGCTCCATCGGAAATCGTCATACTCCCCGTTGGTTGAATCCACAATCTGCATGAGCACGTAGAACCGAACCACCGGGTGCTCTGGGTCCACCGTGTCCATCCCGATCGGGTGCCACACATTCAGGAATTCGTCCTTCGGCGCCGGCGGGTTAAACCCCAGGAACCCCTGTTGCCCGTATCCCTCGAAAAACTCCTCAACAATCCCGTGTCCACCCGATCCGGCGGCCACCCATTCATTCACGCCGGCCAGCCGGTTCCCAACCTCGTATCCCTCATCCGCTTCAAACCCCGTGGAGAAGAGCACTTCGTAGGATCTCTCGGGGTCCGAGGCCAAGCCAACGGCCGGAACCAGCAACAGTGCGCAGATCCCGCCCCAAGCCAACCAACGATTCCATGGATTCTTTTTCATATCGAACCTATCGCACCCCACGATTCTCCTGCCTCGACCCACCCGATCGCGACGGAACGTTCCCGCTTGCCCCCCTCGACGTGGGCGCACTCTGGGACGGACTAACCCGGGGCGGGGCCGACCGCTGCGGAAGCGACATGGCTCGGGGTGCGGGAGAAGCCGGGCGCACCGCCGGAGCTGCTGGCTGCGGACGCGGATTACTCCTCACAACTTCCCGCCGGGGTGCCGCCGTCGGCGCAGCCACGCTCCGACTCGCAGGCGGCGGGGTATAGGTCCTCTGCGGAGGGCGCACCGGGGCAGGCGTATTCCGGGCCTCGAACCCGGATGAAACCGCAGGTGCGGACCGAACGGTGGCCTGCGGACGCGTCACCTGACGCGTTACGGAGGGGGGGACACTCCGGACCACCGGCTGGCCGGAACGAACAGCGGGTGCCGATCCGGTCGGGGCAGCCGTCGGGGAGGACACCGAACGCCGCTGCAGCGTGGGGCTCGGCGTCGGGCGGACCGACGACGGACTCGAAGGCGTCGCCGACAGGCTTCGACGCTGCACCGACCTGTTTTCGTTCGAAACCGACGACGCCGGAGCGCTCCGGAACGGTTGGGGCGACGTACTGGATCCGCTGGCAATATTGCGACGCACCTCGTTGGAACTCCGAACAGGCGCAGTCGTTGTCGCCCGCGCCGTCGGAGTCGAACGCACCACCACACGCCCCGAACCACTGTCAGCCGTTGCCTTGCGGATCACCGTTGACCGTTCCACCGATCCAGTCCCGGAACCACCGCTGGTCGACCGAACCACGCCACGTTCTTTCGAGGCTTCCTGACGGCCCGCACCTGCCTGCCCCCGCGAGGCCATCGCAGGCACATTCTGTCTGTAAACCACCGTGTCCGAGCCGGCCTTGACGAGGCGGTCGGGTTTGACCCCCCCTGGATTCTGACCCGGCATCTCGCGGATCGAGACCTTGCGGACTTCGCTCCGGGACACCCTGGAGATTTCCTGAACGCCGATCCCGCGATTGATCACGGTGTTGTTGGACTGCACCACATAATTGTTGATGACGGTGGTCTTGTTGTAGATCGCGTGCACCTCATGCCGGGGCCGGTAATACCGCCAGGGTGCCGGGTCGCAGAACCGATCCCGACCAACGAATGTATAGTGGGCATCCGCCAACCCGAAACCGAAGCTGACCCCGACCCGTGAGCCGTGATAGGTGAACCCGACTCCAAGATCGAACCTCGCCTCGGGTGGCAGAGGGGCCCAACCGCAATAACGATCGCTCGTGCGCCACGAAACCCAGGCCGGCCCCCAAACCGTACCCGGCATCCAAACCCATCCGTGATGTCCACTCAGATGCCAGCGCCC
>JAIPJX010000053.1 GCA_021733945.1 Verrucomicrobiota bacterium
TCCAGTCCGGCACCGCCATGTTGGCCCAGGCCAACGCTCTGCCCCAGTCGGCCCTCCGGCTCCTCGGCTAGGCGACATTCGCTCTGGATTAACCAGACATTCGAAACGGCGGCAATTCATTGCCGCCGTTTTTGTTTTTCGAGTTTCAATCTTTCCGGCATCTGGTATTGAAGGATGAACATCCGCTTGTGAGCGCACCACCACCACCACTCCAGGCCCTGCAATCCGCGCTGTCCCTCCATCGCGAAGGACACCTGTCCGAGGCTGAAGCCCTTTATCTGAGTGTCATCCACTCCTCGCCGAATCAACCGGACGCATTCCGACTCCTGGGAATACTCTCCCGACAGCAGGGTGACCTGGATCGATCACTCGATCTCCTGAAGCACGCCGTAGCCCTCAGCCCTGCTTCAGCGCAAGCACTGCACGACCTCGGATTGACGTGGTCTGAACTCGCCGATTATCCAAAGGCCATCCAAGCCTTTCGGAGTGCGATTGCGCTCGTTCCCGATTTCGCGGAGGCGCACTACAATTTGGGGAACGCCTATGTCGGTCTGGGGGATCTGACATCCGCAGGTGCCTGTTTTCAAATGGCCTGCACCTGCCGCCCGGATCTGGCGGAGGCACACTTCAGCCTGGGCCTGCTGGAACTGGAACAGGGCAACTTCGCGCATGCCGCTGCGAGTTTCGAAAAAGCGCTTCTCCATCAACCGGAGAACCCGGAAGCCTGGTTTCATCGCGGGCTCTCCGCCAAACACCTCGGGGATCCAGGCCGGGCAGATGCTTGTTTCCGGAAAGCCCTCGCCCTCCGGCCCGATTACATCGAAGCTCTCCTGAGCCTGGCCGTTCTCGCACAGGAACAGAATCACCCCAAAGACGCTGCGGCCTGCTTTCGAGAAGTGCTGGCCCTCCAACCCGACAATCTGGCGGCGAACCTGAACCTCGCGATGATCCTGGAATCGAGCAACCAGCTGCAGGAAGCCGAAATCCATGCACGCCGCGCAGCCGAACGGGTTCCCCAAAACCCCCAGGCGCTCAGCCTCCTGAGCGCCCTGCTTCTCAGACGCAACGAACTTCAGGAAGCTCGACTCTTCTCCGAACAGGCCCTCGGTCTCGAGAAAAACTTCAACGCGGCCCACGTCAACCTCGCCCAGATCCTGCTCGTCGAAAACCGGCTCGAGCAGTCGGCTGCGCACTGCGAAACGGTTCTGCAGAGTGACCCCGCCAACGCAGCCAGTCTCGTCTGCCTGGGCATCATCCGGACCCGCCAGCGACGCCCACTGGAGGCGATCGACGCTCTTGAACGAGCTTTGGCAAACGATCCAACCAACGCGGATGCCGAAATCAATCTGGGCATTGCAGAACTGCTCGTCGGCCGATTCGAGTCCGGATGGCGTCACTACGAGTCGCGATGGCGCAGCAAGCAGACCTGCTGCATCCCGCGCCCCTTTTCTCAACCGCAATGGAAGGGAGAGAATTTCTCAGGAAACACCCTGCTCATTCACGCTGAACAGGGATTCGGGGACACCTTGCAATTTGTCCGCTACGCCTCCCTGGCGGCGAAACGGGGCGGGACCATTGTTCTCGAATGTCAGTCCGCCCTCGTTCGACTCATGCACTCCGTGCCGGGTATCCACCACGTGATCGCCCGGGGCGCACCCCTGCCGGCGTTCGATCTGCATGTCCCCCTGATGAGCCTGCCGGAAATTTTCGAAACCAGGCTGGATTCCATTCCGGCCGAGGTTCCCTACCTGACGCCGCCCGAAGGTCCCGTTCAGATTCTGGCACCCAAACCCACGAGCGAACTGCGCGTGGGATTCGTTTGGCGCGGCTCCAAAAGGCAAAACGACGACCAACGCCCCGTTCCGCTGAGCGCAATCCGCTCTCTGTTCGAAATCAAATCCCTGCGCGGCTACAGCTTCCAGATCGATTCCGTCACAGAGGAGCTGGAGGAAGCCGGACTGACCGAACGAATCGTCCCCTTGGGGCACGCACTGACGGATTTCGGAACAACCGCCGGTCTGATGACCCAAATGGATTTGATGATCACCATGGACACCGCAGTCACCCACCTCGCGGGTGCGCTGGCGATCCCCACCTGGGTGCTCCTGCCCTACGCACCAGACTGGCGATGGCTGCTCGACCGCACGGACTGTCCATGGTACCCTTCCCTTCGCCTCTTCCGGCAGAGTCGGTTCCGAGACTGGACCGGGCCAATCGAGAATGTGAAAGCTGAATTGATGCGTCTCCTCACAAGCCCCAGAACCACGTGAAGCAATTTTCCAACCATTAAGATGGATCCCCTGCGATCACCAGCCCAGGCTCCTCACGCGTTCGCGGCGATTGATGCACTGGTAGCCACCGAACAGCACCACGAAGCGGAGACCATTCTCCTGCGCCTCTCCGCGGACGGACCAAACGCTGCCGAGGCCCGCAGACGGCTCGGAGCGATTGCCCGTTCCAGGCAAGACTTTGAAACAGCCGCCGAGAGATACATGGGAGCCCTGAACCTCCGACCGGACTGGGCCGACTGCCACGGTGCCCTGGGACAAACCCTGCTCGAGGCGGGAAGGTTGGAGGAAGCGGTTGAAAGCCTGCAGAAAGCGCTGACCCTCGATCCCAACCAACGATCGACGCGGCTCGCCCTGGCAAGGTTCTACGGCGAAAACGGCCTCTGGCAGCAGGCCGTCCGGCTCTACGCCGAACTGATTCCGCAGGACCCGAATGCACCCGAAGTGTATTCCCGGTTCGGCGAATGCTGCCTCTCGATCGGCGATCATGCCCTCGCTGAAAAAGCGTTCTTCAGAGCGCTCCAGCTGGGAGACGATTCCTCGCGACTGCTCTTCGCCCTGGGGGTTTCCCGCCTGAGATCCGGACACCCCAAGACTGCCATCGATCTCATTCAGAAATCCCTGCTGCAAAACCCATTTCTGCCGCACGCCAATTTTACACTGGCAAAGGCGTATCGCCAGATCGGCAACTTCGACGCGGCGCAAGCAACTCTCTGCCGGGAATTGGAGGTCAACCCGGATTGCTCCCTGGCCCTGATGCACTTGGGTGTCATCCATCAATCCCAGCGTCGGATCGGCCAGGCCATCCAATGCTACAAGCGGGCAATTGCATCGAATCCATTCCATCCGGTCGCGCCCATGAACCACGCGCTCCTGGCGCTCCTGGCCACCAACAATCGGATTCGCGCCAATCGAGACACTCTGTTTTGGGACTGCGAACCGGAACTTCCAATCGACGCGCTGCAACCAGAATGGGACGGAGGAAACATCAATGGAGGCATCCTCCTGCTCCGCAGCAACCTCCCGACAACGGACGCCATCGCCCTGCTGCGCTACATCCCGCTCGTGGCTGCCCACAACGGCCGCGTCGCAGTTCAATGCCACCCCCTCCTCAAACGGCTCATGAAAACCGTGCCGGGTGTTGCTCAGGTGTTCTCCACGCGCGAACCCCAGCCCAGACATGACCTCCAGGCCCCTCTGGCAGGCCTCACCCGAATCCTCGGCCCCAAGCTCGAAATGAGCCTTGCGGACAGGTCCCCGCACCTGGCCCCGGCACTCGAGACCAATTCGATCCCCCGTCCGGATCGATCGGAAAAAATCCGAATCGGGTTCGCTGGAGTTGACTCCGACCCCAATTCCATCCTTTGCGATCGACCGCTGGATCTCGGGTTATGGACTCCCCTCTTGAATGTCGAGGGCTGCGAATGGGTCGACCTCCAGTCGTCCAACACCCCGGACGACCTTCCCGAGGGACTGGACTTTCGTGGTCTGCCAACAAAATACCCTGATTTCCTGGATGCAGCCGCCGTCATTCAGGAACTCGACCTGATCATCTCCCTGGACTGCCCGGTTGCCCATCTTGCCGCCACCATGGAGAAACCTGTCTGGCTCATTCTCCCTGCCCTCACCGACTGGAAATGGGCGACCAAACGGGGGCCCGATTCATGGTATCCCACCATGAGGTTGTTCCGGGAAAGTGAAACCGAGGGACGCAGGCGACTGATCAGCGAACTGGCCGCCTGCCTCAGCGCGTTGATCGCCCCGGTGGTCGCGGATGTTGAAGACACGGAAGAATGACGGGACAGCAGCAGACCAGCCCTGATCCAGCTATCCGGACAGGACGGTATTTTCAGACAAACGTTGTCCTTTTCCAAAAAAAGAAAGGGATCAAAAAAATGGCGGGAGTGGCGGGGCTCGAACCCGTAACCTCTGCCGTGACAGGGCAGCGCTCTAACCAATTGAGCTACACCCCCGCTTAGGGGTGACGAACCTTACGAAATCTGCGCTGCAAGTCAACAGCCGAACTGCAAGATTTCAAAAAAAACGATTCGGGCAGCAGACGCCAAGGAGGTGGGGGTGGGGAACCCCGCTGAAGAAACGTACCGCTACCCGAATCAAATTAAATATGCTTAACCTTAAAACTCGATTTGAATTTGTCAATCGCATTATGCATCACAAAATTTAACACCGACCTCTTACAAAAGAGCGATCCTTTCCAGATCCCATGCCTTTTCTGCAACTTTCCACCAAACCCACGGGTTCTGATTATACAATGAAAGTATGCGTTTGTCGATCCTAGAATGACTGACCCCGGACCATTCGAGGCGTTCCTGCGAGACTACCAGAACCTGGTATTTACAACCGCCGTGCGCCTGCTCGGTCGCCCGGAGGAGGCTCAGGACATTGCCCAGGAAGTCTTCCTGAAGGCATACGAACGGTTTGACCAACTCAGCCAGAGCCCGACGGTCGGCGGTTGGCTCAAAACTGTCACCACCAATCTCTGCCTGAACCATCTCTCCCGCTACCGGGCCAGGCTCTCGTTCTTTACTGACTTTTTCTCCGACGACCCCGACTCGTCCCGGGAATTCGAAATCGAGGCTCCGGACACCGCATGCCAACAGGCTCAAGAGGCTGATTTCAAACGCCTGCTCGAACAGGCTCTTCAAAAACTTCCCACCCGCCAACGAGTGCCGCTGGTACTCTACCATTTCGATGAACTCAGCTATGAAGAGATCGCCGCACGCCTGAAGATTTCCCTGAGCAAGGTCAAGACGGACATCTTCCGCGCCCGCGAGGCACTCCGCAAGGTGCTGCGCCTTCTCCCCGGGTTGGACGATGAACTGGCCGACCGCGACCTGGATCAGGAACCCAGGGACATCCAAGGCCAAAAACCGACCTCGCTCTGGCAGGACCGCTGCCTCTTCATCACATGAGCGGTCACTCACAGATTTTTATGAAGCAGGACAGCCCATCATCCAAACGACTTGAAACGATCCTCCACCGGGAGCTTCGCAAGCTCCCCCCGGTCGAGGCCCCCTCCAGCTTGATCGCGGACGTGATGACGGCCATCCAAGCCCGCAGACAGGCCGCCTGGTGGCGGCGGCCATGGCTCAGCTGGCCCGCGCCGATCCGCGCGCTCACCCTGTGCCTCGGCCTGCTCTTCACCAGCGGAGCATTTTACACTCTGGGCATCGCACGAACGTTCGTCCTCGAACGGATTGAACCCAATGCATTGGCCAACCGGATCGAGTCCCTCCTCTCACTGGGACACGTTTTTGAGACTCTCGGACGCGCCTTTCTCCTGACCCTGCAATCCATGGATCAGCCCGTCTGGATCGCCTGTTTATGCGTGATCGCTCTCATGTATGCCGCCTGCATTGCCCTGAGCTCCGCCGCCCTCCAAGTCATCGCCAAAAGGCGCTTCCCTAGGAATTAAAATGAAAACTCACCCATGGTTCCCGCTCAAACTCCTTTGGCTCCCACTGGTTTGCTGTTCCCTCCTCCACGGCCTCGCGCAGGATGGGCCACCCAGACGCGACCGCTCCCATCATTTCAACCGTGGAGAGATCGTCGTCTTCGGCCAGGACGTCGTTCTTGAGGAAGGGGAAACCAGCAACACGATCGTGATCATCGGAGGCAACCTGATCGTGGACGGAACCGCCGAGGGCGATGTCGTCGTCCTCTTTGGCTCGGTCACGGTATCCGGACACGCAAACCGGGATCTGGTGGTGGTTGGGGGCTCGGCCGAACTCCTGGAAGGCGGCAGCGTGGACGGAGACGCCGTCATCGTGGGCGGATCCCTCAAGCGGGCACCGGGTTCGACGATCAACGGAGATCAACGCCATTTTGACCTGGGGGGCACCTTTCCCAATCTCTCCTGGGTGGGGGATTGGACCGTCAAAGGTCTTTTGTATGCCAGACCACTCCCGCCACAATTCTCCTGGGTCTGGGGCGTGGCCGCCGTTCTGGCGATCACCTACCTCCTGCTGGCCGCGGTGTTTCCGCGTCCGGTCGGCGCCTGCGTGCAGGCTCTGGAGACCAACCCAGCCGCTTCGATCGTGGTTGGACTGCTCAGCATCGCGCTGGTCGGCCCCGTGGTCTTCCTGCTGATTGTCTCGGTCGCCGGCCTCTTCGTCATCCCCGTTCTGCTCTTCGCTCTGACCGGAGCCTGTTTATTCGGCAAACTGGCGGTTTACCAATGCACGGGCAAACAGATGGGCCTCCAACTCGGAGTCCGCAGCCTCCAGCAACCCGCGTTGGCGCTGCTGATCGGGATCGCCCTTTACACCATTCTTTACACGGTGCCGGTGCTTGGTTTCCTGGTCTGGGGCCTCACCCTGGCTTGGGGATTGGGGGCGGTATTCATTGCCGGTTTCACCCTGTTCCAGAATGAAAAAAAATCCAGCCCGGCTCTGGTCACG
Source organism: Verrucomicrobiota bacterium (assembly GCA_021733945.1). Taxonomy (GTDB): domain Bacteria; phylum Verrucomicrobiota; class Verrucomicrobiia; order Limisphaerales; family SIBE01; genus JAIPJX01. The sequence goes on from JAIPJX010000053.1 coordinate 6,710, forward strand.
ACCCGCGCCGCTCTGACAGGACAGCCCCCGGTGCCGACTCCGACGCCGCAGCAGCCGGCTCCGCCCCAACTTGAAAGCCCCGTGCCGGACCTGGCCGAAACAATCACCCTCGAACGCGCCGGGTTTTGGATCCGGTTCTGGGCCTCGTTCCTGGACCTGGTTCTCCTGGGGATTCTCCTCTCGTTCACCGGGGCGTTCTTCTTCATCCTCTGGGCCGCCTACCACGTCGGGATGTGGCTATGGAAAGGAACCACCATTGGAGGAATTGTGGCAGGCATCAAAGTCCTGCGCCTGGACGATAAACCGCTCGATTTCTCAGTTGCCCTGGTTCGCAGCCTTTCGAGCTTCTTCTCCGCGGCTGTTCTGTTCCTCGGGTTCTTCTGGGCCGGATGGGATCGGGACAAACAATCGTGGCACGACAAGATCGCAGGCACCGTGGTTGTGAAGGTACCGAAGGGAATGTCCCTCTTCTGAGCCGCGCTCGGGAACACCCAGCGACACCTTTCGCCCTGGGAAGAGCAAAAGGTGCCGCCGGTGCATCCACTCTCACGGGGTCGGCATCCTGCAAAAAGCATGCCCGACCTGCACCCGGATTATTTGCCGAGCAGATGTTCGATGGACATCTGATCCAGTGCCTGATAATCGCGGTCGGCGATGAGTTTTCCTGCGGCCGCTTCGTCAAACGTCCGGGCCTTCTCCAGCAACCTCAGAAACGTGCGCCGACTGTTGGTCAGGTGATCCATCCAGTGCTCCACCTTTGTGGACCGGAACGGATGCACATCAAAACATATATATTCACCTCGGCTGCCATACCCGTTCCGTTCCAGCGCGCGCACCTGATTGAAGGCGCTCCGCAGGTTGGTGCTGCCAAAGGGTTTGTCCTGGTCGAACTTCAGTCCGTTCTGATCATTCAGGTGGAGCGACCAGAGTTTCCCAAAAGCCATCGCGAACTCAATTTCGTCGGCGGGATCCAGACCGGCCAGAATGCAGTGCGCCGTCTCGATCAACGCACCGACCCGTTTGGGATCCCGCACCAGCTGCGCCAGGGCCAGTGCATGGCCGATGGTCGGAATATAGGCGTGATCCATCGGTTCGTTCGGTTTTGGCTCAATGGCGATCCGGATTCGTTTGTCATGGGCAAGCATCTTGTCCAGCGCCTGCGCCAGCAGTTCGACGCTCCGTTTGCCGCTCTTGGCTTCCCGCAGATAGGTCCCTTCGCGCGCCAGCCACAAAACGATCAGGTCCGTTCCAAGAATCTTCGCAATATCGATGCAGCGCAGCGATCGATCGATCGCATACCGCCGTGCCTTCGGATCGTTGCTGGTATACCCCCCGTCGATCGTCATCGGACTGAACCAGAGCCGTGGGGCCACCATTTCCGCCGCGATTCCCTCCCCGTCCAGTCGTTTTCGCAGTTCCTTTGCTTCCTTGCGAATTTGGGCCTCGGATTTGGCGTCAATGTCCGGGACGGCATCGTCGTCATGGAACATCATGGCGTCGAACCCAAGCTTCTTCAGTTGCGCGAGTTTCCAGTCGAACGTCTGTGCGGGCCGGGTGGTGGGCCCGTAAGGATCGGCCCCCTCGCTGATGTTCCACGGACCAAAGCAGAATTTATAGTTTTGTTTCTTCGCCATATTTGAGGCTGAACCTACCCGGCTTCATCTGGCTTGAAAATCAAAATCAGATTTCCAGCTCCCCTCGCCAAAAGAACCCTCAGCGCCATTCGTGTTTGGGATACTTCCGCTGCAGCTCCTGTTTCAACCGCGGGTAATGCTCCCTCCAGAACCCGGCCATATCCTGGGTGATCTGCACGGGTCGCATGTTGGGGGCCAGAATATGCACCAGGACCGGAGTTCGCCCCATTGCCACACTCGGGGTTTCCGTCACCTCGTACAGCTCCTGAATCCGCAGCGCGATGTAGGGAGAACCGTCGGCCACGTAGACCAGTTTCGGTGTCCGACCGTTCCGAAGCGTAAGCCGTTCGGGTGCGTGTTTGTCCAGCAGCGCGTGCTGCGGGCCGGACAACCAGGATTTCACCACCCCGACCACGGGCTTCTCCTTGATGTCCTTGTACGAAAAGGCACCGTGGCAGATCTGTTCGGTCAGATGCCTTCGATCTTCCTGATCCAGCGCCGGGAGTTCAAACTCCGGACACCATCGGCTCAGCAGGTTGAGCCGCAAAATCCACTGATCCACCGCGTGATTCCAGCCACCGAGCACCAGACGACCGGCAACAACCTCCTCAGCCAGCAACCGTGCGGCCGCGTCCGCCGGAGGAGGCTCGACCCGGCGTTTGTCGAGAGCGAGATCGCGGAACATGACCAATGCCTCGGCGCACACCCGGCGGATCGATGCGTCATAAAAAACACGCAACTGTTCCGTTTTATCCTCCGGAAACAGCTCTTCCAGCCACCTCGCTTCAATCGCCGTCGCCAGCGAGAGCAGCGTGTTCACCGTGCGATCCCGTCCGTCGATCTCCCGGATCTCCGCGGCCACAAAAAGCGCGGCCTTTTGCACCACACTTTCGCGGGCGAGGACTCCGCGGCGACCGTGGGTCAATTCGCAGCGCAGGGTTCCCTGATCCAGGCGATGCGCCACCCGGTCGGAAAATCCGATCAGGATGCATTTCTGAAGCGCTTCGTCAGACACAGGCTTTTTCCCGGACCGCAGTCCTTCGCGCCGGGCAATATTCAAAAACTGGTCAAACAGCGCCCCGACCTGCCTGGCGGTGACCGAATGAATGCCCGCCTTGCGGCACGCCTCCATGCGAAACTGATTCTCCGCCGCATAATCCCAGGCCCGCATCTGGATCCAGAAATCCGACGCGGCCTGATCGCCGAACAGAGACTCACGGCAGGCCTCCACATCCCTCCCCGGGTTCCGAATCAGAAGATCCCGCCCCTGGGTCAGCGCGGCAATCAAACAGGCCGACTCCACACATCCAAAATCTTCGGCAGCGAGCAGCATCCTCGAGTACCGGGGATGCAGGGGAAAAGCCAGCATCCGTCGCCCAAGCTCAGTGATGTGCAGACCGACCCCGGCATGCCCTTCGATGGGCACGGCGGCTTCAACTGACGTTGGCGGAGACTCGGAAACGGGCGACATCAGGATCGCGTTCGAACCTGCGGACTGCCTCTTCAACGCCCCCAGATCGACGAGCATCTCCTCGGCGTGCACCAGGCTGGGCTCGTTGGGTGGTTCGAGCCAGCGGAACGAGCGCAGGTCGGGCACCCCCGCAGCTTTGAGCGTCAGCACCACTTCCGACAAATCCAGGCGTTTGACCTCAGGGAGCTCCTGCATGGGACGCTCAATATGTTCCTGACTGGTCCAGAGTCGCACGCAGGTACCCGGAGTCGTCCTCCCCGCCCGACCCGCACGCTGATCGGCCGAAGCCCTGCTGATCCGCTCCACCAGCAGGGTGTTGATGCCCCGGTTCGGATCGTACTTCGGAATCCTTGCCAGACCACTGTCGATGACCAACCGGATTCCATCGATCGTCAACGAGGTCTCCGCCACATTGGTCGAGACCACCACCTTCGGTCGGTCGTACCGGCGGATCGCGGCATCCTGATCGCCGACCGGCAGTTCCCCATGCAGAGGCAGCAGGGCGTGGCCTTTGGATTCGGGACAATTGCCAATCGCCCGAATCGTTTGCTGAATTTCGTAGCCTCCCGGCATAAACACCAGCGTGTCCCCCTGCCCTCCGGATCGCATATGTCCGGCAAACGCCTCGGCCGCCTGTTCCCAGACTGGGAGATTTCCGGAAGCACGTTCCGAGAACTGAATTTCCACCGGAAACGTCCGCCCCTCGGAATTTAATACCGTGCAGGGAGCGAGGTAGGACTCGAGCACCCCGGTCTGGATCGTCGCCGACATCAGGATCACCGCGAGATCGGGCCGGCGGCGCTCCTGCAGCTCCAGAGCCTGGGCCAGCGTGATGTCCCCATACAAATGCCGCTCGTGAAATTCGTCGAAAATCACCGCCTGCACCCCGCGCAACTCAGGGTCACCGAGCATCTGGCGGAGCAACACACCTTCGGTCACGTACTTGATCTTCGTGTCCCTACCGGAAACATTGTCGAACCGGATTTGGTAACCCACCAGACGCCCGAGGTCCGATCCGCACTCGCCCGCCACCCGTGCGGCCAGCAGGCGGGCCGCAAGCCTCCTGGGCTGCAGCACCACGACCTGCCCCTGCTCCAGGCATCCGTGGTTCAGGAGCATCTGCGGCACCTGCGTCGATTTGCCGGATCCGGTCGGTGCCTGAACCACCAGACGCCGACGGTTCCGAACGCATTCGACGATCTCGCGTTCAATTTCGTAAATGGGAAGCCGATCCGTCATTCGAGTCGGATCTTTCCCGAGCACTCGCACTTCCGTCGAGCTCCAACTTCGCCATCGCCCGAAGACATCAGACGCCACACCGGACGAAACCATCGACAAACGCAGACCGGTGATTTAGGGTGTTGCGCGCTTGGATCGAACCCCAGGACCTCAATGAAGTGGAAATGTCACATTGTCTTGTTGCTTCCCATCCTTTCGTGCCTGCTCGGTCTGGCGCAAAGCGCCTCACAAGGCCCGGTATTTACACTTATCGAGGAAAACGACTTCGTGGTCGACACCGACCGGCACTACACCCAGGGGATCAAACTCGCCTACCTCCACGCGGACGGCTACCTCCCATTCGGTTCCTCCAACGCATTCCAGCGCCTTCCCAGCTTCGGGTTCCGGGGTGAACACGGGAAGTTCGGCTACGTCGTCGGCCAAAACATCTACACCCCCGGAGACATCAGCCTGACCGAACTTCAGCCCGACGATCGGCCCTACGCCGGCTGGCTGTACACCGGGGCAGTCCTGCAACGGCGGGGTGCCGGATTCAACGGGGCCGCCACCCTTGAGAGCTTTGAGCTTCAGTTCGGAGTGATCGGGCCTCCCTCGCTCGGCGAAGACGCCCAGACATGGGTCCACGAAGTCCGCGGGTTCGAACTGCCCCAGGGCTGGCAGCACCAGCTTCACTCCGAACCAGGCCTTCGCTTCAGCTACCTGCGGGCCGAACGGCTCCGGACTTTGTACCTGGATCCGCTGCAGTTCGATTTTGTGCCACACGCCGGGTTCAGCCTGGGTAATGTTGAAACCTCCGTTCGCCTCGGAGGGTTCGTGAGGCTCGGTTTCCGTTTGCCCGACGACTACGGAACCCAGACCATCGACTCGCTCTCAACCACGGCGGGTGGCCTGCCCGTGTCCCAGGCATCCTCTTGGGGCATCTACGTGTTTGCCGGATCGGAGGGGCGAGCGGTTCTGCGCAACGCTTTTCTGGATGGCAATCTGGTCAAGCGAAGCCACCACGTTTCCAAGGAGTTTTTCGTGGGTGAATTCAGGGCCGGCTTTGCCATTTCCTGGGGGCACCTGGAGCTTGGTTACACCCACGTCTTTCGCACTCCGGAATTCAAGGCTCAAACCGAGCAGCACGAATTCGGATCTGTCTTTCTCAAATTACGGTTCTGACTCAAGCCACCGATCGCGACACCGCGTGCGTCGCTTGACTTCACAAGCGCATCTGCGAGGATCTGGACGTTACGGTATGGCATCGAAAGACCCTCAAAAAAAGAAGCTAAGCCGCCAGGAACGAAAAGACCTGGACATTGAAATCAGCTTTCTAGAAGGCGTCGTCAAACGCGACCCTGAATTTCTCGAAGCCCTGCAAGTGCTCGGAGACGACTACACCCAGCGCGGACGTTTCATGGAAGGCCTGAAGATCGACGAACAACTGGCCCAACTGCGACCCGACGATTCCATGGTCCATTACAATCTGGCCTGCAGCTATTCGCTCACCGACCGGATCGATCTGGCAGCCGAAGCCCTCGACCGCGCCCTGAGCCTCGGGTACCGCGATTTCAAATGGCTCAATGCCGACCCCGACCTCGAGAATCTCCGGCAGGACCCGCTCTTTCGCAAGATCCGCACCCGAATCCGTTCGCTCAGAGTCAAGACACCGGAAAAACCTCTCTAACCGGGAAAGACAGCCGGTGTGTCTCCTGGATTCTGTCGCGCCATTCCTCCGCGAGCCGCGCCTCGGCGGCAAACTCCGGCCAGCGTGTAACCGCCGCCCGCACTTCCTCAATGATCGTCGCGGCGCGCCCCCGTTTCATGAGCGCCGACTTCGCGCATGCCTCGAAATCCTCCCGTGTGAAAAAGTCCTGTTTTCCGTTCAATGTCATCTGGTGCTTCGAGGTCCATGAGCCGGACGGATTGTAACTGTAGGTCACATCAAAGGCCGGCGCGAGCGACCACCCGCCCTGCTGGTTCATCAGGAAAGCGATGTTCTTCACATGGTCGTCCTGATTCCGCGCGACGATGTTGAAAACCATCCGCCGGAACTGTTCCTCCACCGCTGCCATGGGGAGGTTCATTCGGCGAAGTACCAACAGCGCCTGCTCGTAGGCATAGGCCCCGGCGTGGTTGAAATCGAAATGTGCCAGAGCGCAAAGCGACTGCATGTGCAGCTTCGCCCCGCCCGCAATCCGGTCGAAGCGCCGCGTCATGAAGTGCCGGCGTCCATTTTCCTCCAACAACCGGCACTCGCTCATCGTGATGCCCGCGGCTTTCGCCATCAGGTGATACGCAAACTCGATGGCCCCGTAGCCCTTCGGGTCTTCCAATTCCTTGTCTTTGTTGCCCGCCACACCGTCGAATTTCAGCAACCAGTAGTCAAAACCCTCGCCCGCCGCGATCTGACCGGAGCGCACTTCATTCGTCGCGCGATTCCAAGCGATCACCGCCTTGGCCCGCGCCCCGCCGGCAGACGTGCCCACCCTCAGAATGTCGCGCAGCGCCTTCTCCTTCCCGGCCTCGTGAAAATGCCCCTGCAAATCGCCGCGATGCGTCAACACCTCGCCCGCCAACCGAACCAGCGCATCAATCTCGATCTTCGTCGCCGTGCGCGGCTTCGGCCCCAGCACCGGGGCGAATTCCAGCGCGCCCATCCCTCGCGTGCCGGTGTAGCAGAGGCGCTCCACCGCATTGAAACTCTCCGGGACACGACCCTGCGTCGCCAGCCACGCGTCGATCAGCGCGTTGCCGAATTTGTCCGGCAGCGAATCCGCAAGCAGCCCCGGCAGGCCGTGGAAAGTATTCCGCGGCAGCGTGGAAAATTCATACACCCGGTCGCTCAACGGCATCGTCAGCGGCGAAAGCTCAATCCCGCTGCGCGCAAACTCCGCGTCGTACTGAAACGCCGCCACGTCGCGCCCTTCGTCGAGCGATACTGCGCCGATCGTCCGGCCCCAGAGCCTGACCTTCGCGATCATGCGGGCTCACCCCATGTCCATTTCCCGGGCTTCGCCGTCGCCGCATTTTTGCCCGTCGCCCTCTGACGCTTTCGGCCCGCCTGTTTCAATTGCGCCATCGGACTCACCGTCGGCTGCGGGATGAACATTTCAAGATTCTCCACCAAGCCGAGCACCCGGCACACACGGATGAATCCCGACAACTGCGTCGCCGCCTCGCCCAGCTCCAGCCGTTGCACTGTCCGCAGACCGAGTCCCGCCTGTTCCGCCAGTTGTTGCTGGGTCAGATTTCGCGCCAACCGGAGGCCGGCCAGGCGCTCTCCGATCAACCTTAAAAGCGCCTGATCCGTCATCTTGAAATCAATCATCATACACGCCTAAAGTGGCGTTTTGAAAGCCATATGTCAATTTTGGACGTCATTAAATGCGTGTTATACTAACCATAATAAAGAGCCACATATGGCGTTCAATACCGATTCGTTGACGCAAAACGCCATTGGTGGCGCGCGATCTTCCGACGATCCTTAAATCCCAGGGGCAATTCATCGTAGCGAATAAGCAATTGAGAGAGAGGGAGTAATCACTGCGATTCAGACACTGCAGATTCCGTGCGGATTCCGACGAAGTCGGACAGTCATTCCGATTCATATCGGACAGGTGTTCCGATTTTATTCGGACACCCGTCGGAGCGGAGCGACGCTCGGGCTAGAGGTTTGCCACCCCTGGTCCGAGAGTTCTTCTGGGGCAGGATCTGCTGTGAGTTCAAGGTGTTTCAGGCTTGAACGTTCATTTTGAGTTCCATCTCCGATCGTTGGCCAAGGCGGAACCTGAGTTTCCTACCGTCAGAGTGGCATGCTCCAGTCCTTTGTCATTGATCCCCTCCAAGTATCCTTTGAGGTCGGCGTCCATTATCGACAGAGAAGTTGGCGGGAGCGAAGAATTGCGAACGGATTGCGAACAGATCTGGCAGCGGCTACAGCTTCATCCGTGAAACCTCCGGTCGCCAGCCAATCGCAATTCCGAACTGATGCTAAAGGTAAACGCACTGGCGTGGTGTCGGATTTGGAAACTTACGAACGTCTTCGCCAAGCATCGGAGAAACCGGCCGACATCCATCCCGCCACAGCGATTGCGACCTTTACACGGTCCTGTGCGAAGACTAGATTTTTCCCATGGCGTCCACGTTTGATGAGTCCGACTTTATTGACAGTGATTACCAAAGTGCTAGCGCACCCGCTCCAACTGCCGCCACCCAGACCGCAGCACCGGTAGTCGCGTCCCAGAAACCACCCACCCGCGAAGAACTGGAATCCAAGGTCAGCCAAACCCAGCAGCGCCTCCTGGAACTGAAACGAGCTCAGGAAGAACTGGAACGGGAACGCGCCGGACTGGAAGAGGCGCGCCGACGCCGACTCGAACTCCAGACCGGACGCGAAGAGATCGTGCAAAACCTCACCCGCGGAGTCGGACTCCTGGAGGAGGCGGAATTCGCAGCCCGGCGGGACGCGGAACAAATGTCCAAAAGCCTCGCCGACCTGCGTGATGCCCTGGGAAAAGTGCAGTCCATCCACGAGGAACAGTGGTCCCAGGAGACTTTGAGTGTTGAGCTGACCCGGGCCCTGACCACCATCGAGAACGCCCGCATGGAGTGGAACGCCGCCCGCCTGAAATGGACCGTGCTCAACGGCGGCTCGGCGGATCCCGAAACGACGGCCAAACCCTCCCTCCCTGCCGTGCTCGACTCTCTTGGCATCGCCGGGCTCTGCAAACTCGGCCTGGCCTTGACCTGGCCCCTGGCACTCATCGGCCTGATCGGCCTGGGAATCACCCTGATCTTCCTGCTTCGTTCCTAGCTCCGCCGCGTTTCATGGGATTCTTCAGAAAAAAGACTGATCCCATTTCCGAGCGGGCGCGGACCCTGAACTCCGAGATCGCCGCGCTCGAGGAACAGATCAAACAGCTGAACTCGAAGATCGAAAGGGACGAGTTCCAGCCCAAAACCCGGTCCACGGCGTTTCCATCCCATCGTCCCGGACAGCCCCCTTCGGCCGCCACGGTCCCTCCCGCCGTCCCTCAACCGAAGGCACCCTCGAGGGACCCGATTTTCGAGACCGTGGAACCGAAGCGCGTGAGCCCGCCGAAAAAGCCGACCGTTTCCGGCGGCCCACACGGGAGCCTGCGCACGGGCAAAAGCCGGCTCGAAAAAGGTTTTCGACGGGTGGCAGATCTTTTTCAAGCACCACCGGCCCGCAACCCCAAGCTTGTGAGCTATCTGGCCGCCGGGAGCATCCGAGGGCTCCGTCCCCTCCGTTATGAAAAACGGATCGCGCGGAATCGCACCATAACCCTCTCGATCATTCTGCTCCTGCTGCTCTGGGGCATCTACGCCGCTTTCCTCCGCCAACACTGATCCATGAATTTTACGACACTCATTCTTATCGGTCTCGTCCTCGCGGTGATCATCGGAACCGCGATCTTCCTGTTTACACCACGCGATTGACTCTCAGAAACCACCGACGCCACAGCGAACCGTTGTCAAAACACGATCCAAAATAGTTCCATTCCCATCATGAACTCAAACCCACGCTCACTGAATCGCAGACACTTCCTGACCACCGGAATTGCCGCCGCCGGACTTCCCGCGCTCGGGCTTTCCGCGCAGGCGCAATCCTCCTCCACCGGAGCCCGGGCCATTGTGACACCGCCCGAAGGCAAACGAATCCTGCTCGGGTGCAAACTCTCGATGATCACCCGCGAATCCGACGGCAAGAAACTCAGCGCAGGCGAACGGCTCGCCATGGCCAGGCAGGCTGGTTTCGATGGCGTCGATTTCGACCAGGCTGGCGAATACACCGTCGAGCAGGCGCGGGCCGCCGTGCAGGAATCCGGCATGTTCGTGCACAACGCCATCAACCACGCCCACTGGGAGAAACGCCTCACCAGCGCCGATGCCACGGAGCGCGCTGCCGGAAGCGCGAACCTCGCCCACTGCATCCGTGTCTCACACGCCGCCGGCGGCAGCGGGGTGCTCCTGGTAATCGGACGCGCCGACGACGGCCCAGCCGATGTCATCGAGGAACGATGCCGGGTGGAAATCCAGAAGAACCTGCCGCTGGCCGCCGCGCTCGGACAACCGATCCTCATCGAGAACGTTTGGAACAAGATGTTCTACAACCACGACGCCCCCCCGGACCAGGGTGCCGAACAGTTCGTCCGCTTTGTCGACAGCTTTCGCAGCCCCTGGGTGGGCATGTATTACGACATCGGCAACCATTGGAAATACGGGCAACCCCGCGACTGGCTTCGTGCATTTGGCCATCGCTGCGTCAAACTCGACATCAAGGGTTTCAGCCGGGCGGAAAACAAATTCAAGGACATCGGCGAAGGCGACCTTCCCTGGGATCAGGTGCGGGAAACCCTGGCTGAAATCGGTTTTTCAGGATGGGCCACCGCCGAGGTCGGCGGCGGCGGACTGGAACGACTGACTTTGGTCCGCAAACAGATGCAGCAAGCCCTGGGGGCGTGAGCCCTCAGCGTTTGCAGCGGTTTTTCACCCAGACCACCTTGCCGCTCGGCGAGGGCGCGATCTCGGCGACAGGCTCCATGCGGATCCTGGCACCGGGACCGAGCGCCGTGCGAAAGCCCTCCTCGAGGCGGCGCAGATTTCCCTCCAACCCATCGTTCCCCTCGGCAACAAACCGAAACACAAACTCCAGGGGTCCCGTCTGCTCAAACTGCCACTGCCGGATCCTCTGCTCGTTCAGGCTGACTCCGACAAAATGCCGAATGAACACCGAGGACAGCAGGGTGCCATCCTCCGTGCTCAGCATTTCGTCCTCGCGCCCCTGCAAACTCGCCAATCGCGGAAACGCCAGACCGCAGCCGCATGTCCCGGGATCCCCCAGGATCCCCATGTCTCCGATTTGGTAACGAATCATCGGGAAGCTCGGGTTGTTCAGAAGGGTCACCAGAATACGACCCGGCTCCCCAGGAGGGCAGCCGCGGCCCTTCTCGTCAACCACCTCCACATGCACGACCGGCGAATAAATATGCAGACCGGAATGCCGGGAACATTCGCAGGCAATGTCGGCACACTCGCGGGAACCGTATTTGTCGAACACCTCCGCCTCAAACACACGCTTGAGCGTCGCTCGCCATTCGGCGGTTACCGTTCCGGCGCAGGCCATGATGCTCTCCAGTCGGGGCCGTGGAAGATCCCGCTGCTCCAGGAATCCTGCCAGACTCACGGCAGCGTCCACATACGCCATCGCATGACGGACTCCGGGATGGCACCGAATCGTTTCGAGGTGCCCCGCCAGTTCAGCCTCCTTCGCCCGGAACGCGTTCATTGGGATCTCGCCCAGGAGGTTCCTGAGCACGCGCCGGTCGATCCGATCCTCCTGCTGCATCAGCTCCTGTTCCGATCCCCACAGCCGGAAATACGGAGTCCCCAATGGAAACCGACACATCTGTTGCGAATAAAGCCTGGACGCCCTGCCCCAGTCGCGAAATTCGGCGTCATGCACCACCGTTGTCGGGTTGCCCGTCGTGCCGCCGGTTTTAACCACCAGCCAATCGTAACGTTTGCTCGAGACGCTTGCCGGGGAAGTAATCTCCCTGCGCAGTGAATCCACAACGATCTCCGCGAATTCGCTCCGGATCTGTTCCCGGGTCAAAATCGGAAATCGGCTCAGGAACTCCATCGCCCCTTCTCCGGCGCGCGGGCTCAGGTTGAGTTTCCGGTAAAACGCAGAGTCCCGAGCCGCAACGCGGAGCAGGCTGCTCAAACGGTCCCCCACGGCCTCCTCGAGCTGTTGCGGATTCAACCGCACCCACCGTTGCCAGGCGCGCCATTTCTCACCAATTCTGGAACCAATCAGTCGCTGCAGGCCGAAATAAGCCGTGCGGCGAACCGGTGCCGGAAGCGACCCAATCCATTCAACGTTCAATGGCATTCCTCCATCCGGGGGGCGGCGCGAATTGAAAATTAATGCTCGATTCAAGCAACCGGATCACCTCTCCATCCAGGTCCACCCTGAATTCGTCCAGCTCGAAATCCCCCCAGCCAGGTCCGTTGAACCCGGCGCGTTTGGAAATGATCGGGATTTTTCGCGGATCAAATCCCATGAACCAACTCAACGCGGCATCAATCTCGAAGGGATCCCTCCCACACACCAGCCAACCCGTCTCCCGAGGCAACGGTTGAAGGGGTCCATTGCCCTCACCACTCACCAGGCCGTCCACGATGCAGAAATACTCGCGCTGCGGCGTGTCGTGCATGCGCCCTTCCCGATCCACCCGCTGGATGATCAGGTTCAAGTCGTAGATCATTCGCCAGATCGTGTCGTTTCCGTGCCAGGCACCGCCGGCGATGTAGAATTGACGCGGGTTCGCCTTCGGATCGGTCAATCGGGTTTCGATTCCCCGCATTTTTTTGATGAGCTCCCAGCCGGGTTTCAACAGTTGATATCCCAGGCGACTCCGTTTCTGCAATCGCTCCCGCAGCCGCGTCTGCGCCAGGTAAAGCCACCGGTTTTCATCGCGAAACTCGTCCCCCCCCCATTTCGGTGCGCCCTTTCGAAAATGGGGCAGATAGGCTTTGTCCCCGTTGATGCCCACGAGATTCTTCAAGGCGCAGGTGATGCCGCTCTTCTGATGGGATTTCCATTTCGGCAGGTTGATCAACAGATCAGCGTTCAGCACACTCTGGCTCACCAAATAGCGGTGCGAACCCTGCCGATGATTGCTGCTCGTCACGGATGAACTGTAATCGTTCACCGCAAACAGATCGGCCTGATCGGAGATTGGCTCCAAATGACTTGCCGCCCCCAGCTCAACCTCCCGATACCCTTGGGGATCCCCGTGACGGTCCGTGCTCTCCCGGAGAAACGTGTCACCATCCTGCCGAAAAACCTCCCTGCGCAAATCCCGAAATTCAACCCGCCCTCCGGAGACCTTTTCGAGACGCCGGACAATCGGTTCCAACCCCGACTGTTCCCGCATCAACGGCCAGTTGGCGTATTGCAGAGGGCAATCACCCACCAGAATCTGTTCCACTCCAGGATAAAGCTCCAGGCAGCTCTCCACCACCGCTTCAATCAGGCGCGCGTCACTGACCAACGCGCGGATCGGAAACGCGGAATCGGTCTCATGCAACACCCAGTTGGGCTTGACCACGATGCGGGCCGGAGTGAACCCCTGCGTTCGGAGTTCCTCTCGAACCAGGGATTTCAGGCGGGACGCGGCGTTGGAAAAACATCGGATCATTGCCCGGGCTAATTACACCATTCCCAGGCTCGTGGCAAACCTCTCCGCTTCCGACCGCGAATAAACCTCAGGTCATTCCACCCCGCTTCCCGAAAAATCCGGCAAGAAAGGCGGTTGCACCTCCAAAAAACAGGAGTAGATTTTTCGTGCCATGGAGGCGTTCTTGAGAAGACCTGCAATCCGCAGACTCGCGAGGATTCGTCTGTTTCACATCCTCCGAAACGACCACTGGTTTGGAGTGATGCTCGGGAGCCTCGCCCTGCTGTTGCTCGGGATCATTGCCATGATCCCGAAAGTTTGGGAAATGGCTCCACAGGGCATGAACACCAGCATCCGGGTCAGCGCGCTGGATCTCGCCCAGGTCTGGGCTCTTCAGCGAAAAGCCAGACAAGCCACCCAAGCCGGTGATTTGAAGGCCGCCTCGTTCGCCTGGCTTGCCGCCTGCGCACACAACCGCGGTGATCCAGCGTCGATCCGCGGGTTTCTCAACAATTTTTTAATGTCCAACGCCCCGCTGGAACATTTCGGAACAGCGATCCGCGCCAGCCTCTGGCTGGCTCGACTCACCGCCACAAACCAATCCGACCTCGTAATCGCTTGCGACGTGCTCTCGCGTTGCGGTGCCGACTCCCTGTCGATCCCGTTGCTTGCTCCGCAGGCTTCGAAACTCAGCGCCCCTCTTGAAGCCCATTACTTAAAAGCACTCTATCGCACGGAAAACATTGTCGAATTCGGGCGGCTCTGGAACCGGACATCCACCCGGCGCGCAACCAATGCGGAACTGGAACTTTACCACGCCGCCGTTCAAATCGGATGGGGGGATTCCACTGAACGGACTTCCGGACTGGCGCTCATCAACCAGGCATCACGGCAGGGTCCGCACCGCGAGCTTGCGCTCCGCCTGTCCATGGACGCCAGCGCCCGGGCTTCCGACCTCGCCCGTTACAGCGAAAGTCTTCAACAGGCGATCGAGCGGGGGGCCGATTCTCACTCCGACCATATCCGCTATTGGCGACTTCTCACCGAACACAGCCGCCAAAAGGAGGCTCTCGATCTGATGGAACGATCACCCCGATCTCCCGGGAACACATCCGACGTTCTCTCGCTCGCACGGCTGTGGAGCAGACTGGATCGCCACGACAAAGCGATTGAAGGCTTGGCATCGGCATCTCCTTTGGCGGGAGGCTCCCTTGACTACTGGAAATACTATGCGGATCTCCTGATCGAAACCCGGAACTGGGGAAAACTTCGAAGAATCTCGCATGAGATGAGGCGGCGTCGGGGCTTTCACCCTGAGTTCCAACCGGTGGCGCACTACCTGGAAGGACGTGCCGCCCTTGGCGAGAACCGCGAGCTCAGCGCCAATCAGGCATTCGGACGCATGCTGGAATGGCCCTTTGACTCCCAGGGGACCCTGCTCGCGGTGGCGATTCAACTGCTCCACTTGAACCAACCTCAGTGGTCGTTGAAAATCCTGAACCGATGGAATGGAACGAAGCCCGAAACACCCGCGTTTTGGTCCCTACTCTTTCAGTCTGCAAGGCGAACGGGAGATGCGGATGACATGCTCAGGGCGGCGGCCGAGTGGAACCGGCTCGAACCTGATAATCTGGAGGCGATGCAGGATTACGCCGCCGCCCTGTTGATCCACCGGACCAATGGTGCCGCGGCCATCCGCCTGACCTGGCTCCTGAAGACACTGGCTCCCAACTCCCAACCCGCGGCATTCAATCATGCAGCAGCACTGAACCTCGTGGGCCGGTACACTGAATCGGACGCCCTGTTCTCGCAGATTGCCACCAACCGGCTAACCCAGTCCCAGAGGGCCTGGGTCCAAATCAACCGGCTGGCACTCGATCTCCAGTTCAACCGCCTCGAAGACGCCCAGGCTCGCATCGAGACCATCCATCCGTCCGTTCTGTATGAGCCTCAACGCGACTGGTTCTCGCGTTTAAAAAGAGAAACCGCATTCAAACGCGGAGAAATCCAGCGTCTGAATGCGGTTCCGAGATAAACGGTCGGCTTCAATCCAAACCGAAGCCACCCGATCACAGGGGAAACGGTGCCCCTACTTCAACGGCGCCCATTTCTGGTGTTTGTAGCGCTGATAAACCCACTGAAAATCGACGTTCCTGTTATTGCCTCCGGCCCAGTAAAAGCTCGAAACCCCGTTGGCCGAATCGGTGGCCGCCTTGATCGTGCTCGGAACCACCCAGGAATGCGTCTCGGCGTGCCCGTCGGCAAATGCGAACGTGCTCGTCCTGCCGTGGAAAATCGCGAACGGATCGACCCAACCCGGCGACGGGTCGACATCGATCACCCAGGTGCCACGGTTGAAATCGCGGGGATCGGATTCTTCAACAAACACCATGGCCTCGGACGAATCGCGCACCGTGCTGATCTTGGTGTAGAACTGCTGCGGCCCGGACGTTGCGCTCGAACCCTGCCAACCACCCCCGTTCATTCCGTTTGCCTTCGAGTAACTGTCATACGCCCAGCCTTTGCCGGGTTTGTTCCGTTTGGTCCGCAGATCCCCCGGGCAATGGTACGATCCCTTGCCTCCCACATACGCCCAGAGCGGGCTCTCCTTCAGACCTTCCTCGACCCGGATCTCGGCCTCCGTGATCGAAATTCCAGCATCAATCCCCACATCCCGGCCATTCCGCCGCGGACCTTTCCAAAACCCGCCGCCCGGATTTCCCTCCGTCGGCAGGATCAGGTCATCATTGTCGTCGGCATACATCACAAATCCCAGGCTCAGCTGTTTCTGATTTCCCAGGCAGGCCGCTCCGGTGGCTTTGAGTTTGGCCCGGCCAAGCGCTGGAAGCAGCATTCCGGCGAGAATCGCGATGATAGCGATTACCACCAACAACTCAATCAGGGTGAAACCCGCGAGTTTCCTCGGCGGACACACATTCGATCGTACTTTTGTCTTCATAGAAAAACTCTGTAACTTCAGGGGTAAATGTTCGCTCGATTCTTCGTCCCAAAACCTCACTTGTCAACTGTGCCGTTCCACGCACACGGCGATTTCTCACCTCAAGGTTGATGCCGACAAGCCCCGCATGGTAGTCTCGCGCTCATGAACCGATTGCCATCCGCCTGCGGTTTAAGCCTCATGCCCACCCTCCTCCGACGGGTGCCCCACGGCGGTTCCTTCGGGCGGACGAGCCGGGGCGTGATCGCCTCGATCCTCCTGCTTGGCATCGGGCCCTGCCTGGCCGACGACACACTGGAACTCAGGAGCGGTGCCCGCATCCAGGGCCGGATCACCGAACGCACCGATGCCGGGGTGACCATCCAGACCACGGTGGGAACCCGTGAACTCATACGGAAGTTCCCTCTTGATTCGATCAAAACCCTCACCATCGACGGCAAACGAGTCGACCTTGGAACGGATCCTTCCCCGACGGAAACCAGTCGCTCATCGGCACCCCCAACCACTTCGGAAATGGTCCAACGTTCCCCCGCAGAGATTCTCGAATGGATCCATCGACTGGGCCGAACGCCGCCCGACTGGTTCGATTCGACGGAACTGCGTTACCCGGACACTCTCGACCTGACATGGCCGGAACTCCCGAATCCCGTCTGGAACTACACCCGCAACGTCGATCACTACCTCTGGGACATCATCAACACCAATCCCAGCCGGTACCGCGAGGGCGTCCGGCTCATGCACCATGTGCTC
Source organism: Verrucomicrobiota bacterium (assembly GCA_021733945.1). GTDB lineage: Bacteria > Verrucomicrobiota > Verrucomicrobiia > Limisphaerales > SIBE01 > JAIPJX01. The sequence continues at coordinate 23,951 of JAIPJX010000053.1, forward strand.
GTCGTCAATCAGAACGATCCGGACACACGCCACAGGGCCATGAACGAACTCGGACGCATGTATTTCGAGTTTTTTAAAGACTACGCCCGCGCGGCGTTCTGGTGGCGCGAGGCCGGGGTGGACCAGGACCCGAAGTTTTCCAGAACCGCAAACGCCGCGCATCTGGCCGAATGTTACTGGAAACTCGGCAACCGGGAAATGGCGGTGACCGCACTCGGGAAAACACCACTCACCTACGCCACCATCAAGCTCTGGAGCGATTTGAAAGAGACTGAAAAATCATTAAGCCTGAACCGTGAAGCCATGGCCCAGGGCATGGAACCGAGCGAACTTCTCATTCTCGCGGGAGACGCCTGCCGAACGGCGGAACGGTACGACGAAGCGGTGACCTACTACGAGCGCGTCGCGCAGATTCCCGCCGAAGGGACGGACAAGGACACGGTCACCAGGAACCAGGACCGGGCACGGGCCACCATTGAAATGATCCGCCTGTTCGATCGACTGGATATCTCAAAACTCAGGAGCGGCGTTTACGAGGATCGAAGCTACGGCTATGCGGGAAACGTTTACGTGGAAGCCGGCGTGGCCGATCACCGCATTCAGACCCTCACCATCACCAGCCTGAGCGACAAGCAGTATTTTCACGCCGTGGACCAAACCGTGCAGCGGATCCTGAAACAACAGAGCGTCAAGGGAATCGACGCGGTCAGTGGTGCCACCATTACCTCCGAAGCCGTGATCCGGGCTTCCGCCAGGGCTCTCGCGCAGGGCCTCCCGCTCCGCTAATCATTATGCGCCTCGATCATTTTCTACCCGCCAGGAGACGCAAGGATCGACCCGCACCCCGCCCCGGCATTTTTAAGCGGGCCCTTCGGCAATTTCTACCGTCCGTTCTGTTCACAAACCCGGAGACCCGCAAACCGGGCCTTCTGCGCCGGGTCTTGAAACGACTCGGCCCCACCTGGGTCTCCTCACCGCTGCGGCGGATCGCACAAACGGCTTTCTTTCTTTTGTTTCTCTGGCTGTTTTTCCACGTCTGCTGGCCCTACCGCGCGACACCTCCCCCGGTCTGGCGCGGCTGGATCCCCGTCGAGGTCGACCTCGCCTCCAGGAAAATCCGGCTGGAACGGGACTCTCCGGTCACGGGCCTGGACCCCGGTCGGACACTCCACATCACCGACGAATCCGACGGAGCATCGCTCGGCCCATTCGACATTCTCGAAATACAACCAGAGGCGTTGACGGTCAGCGCAACCACACCGCGTTCGGCACAGGAGTGGGAAGCCCTCTCCTTTCGAATCGGACCGTGGTCTCTCTCGCACAGCATCCCGGGCAACTGGCCAACGCACTACGCCGACGCATTCGCCGCCAACGACCGACTGCCAGCCGAGTTCTTTCTGATCATCGACCCGCTTGTCAGTCTTTCAACATCAATCGCCGCCCGCTCCTGGGTTTGGTCCCTGGGATCCGCCAGTTGCATTCTCCTGATTTGCCTGGTGATCCCCCGTGGCTTTTGCGGATATGTCTGCCCGCTCGGCACCCTGATCGACCTGTTCGACTGGGCCATCGGAAAACGTGTAAACCATTTCCGGGTGCGGGCAGACGGCTGGTGGGTGCACCTCAAATATTTCCTGCTGGCGGGAGTCCTCGGTGCCGCGGCGATGGGCGTGCTCCTGTCCGGGATTGTCTCCGCGATCCCGGTGATCACCCGGGGACTGCTCCATACTCTGGCACCGTTGCAGGATGGACTGGCGCGCGGATGGCATCAGGTACCCCCCATGAACGGAGCGCAGCTTCTCTCCATTGCCCTGTTCCTGTCCGTGCTCGCGCTGGGATTCCTGCAGCCGCGGTTCTGGTGCAAATACGTCTGTCCCAGCGGTGCCGTCTTTTCCCTGGGAAACCTTTTCCGAATGACAGAACGCAAAGTCGAGGACAGTTGCATTCACTGCAACAAATGCGTGGAGATCTGCCCCTTCGACGCCATCAAACCCGATTTCACCACCCGCACGACCGATTGCACCCTCTGCCAAACCTGCGGCGGAGTCTGCCCGACCCATGCCATCAAGTTCGTGGACCGCACCGATCACACGGCATTGAAACCGTTCAACGAACCGCCCACCGGCGAACCCATCTGGGCCGGACTGCTCAACCGACCCACCGCCCCGACGCGCCTGGATCCTGCCTGGCTCGCAGGGTTCTCGCAGAAACCGATCGGCCGACGCGGATTCCTGGCAAGCGGGATCGGGCTCGCCGCCGGGCTTGGCGGCGGATTCGCTGCTGCGGCAACCACCAAGGCGTTTGGTGCCCGTCTGGAGGATCCGGACGGTTGGCGACCGGTGCGGCCTCCCGGCAGTGTTCCTGAACAGGAATTCCTGGAGCTCTGCATCCGATGTGGTGAATGTTACAAGGTTTGTCCCAACAACGTCCTGCAACCGCTGGGATTCCAGCAGGGTTTCGAAGGGTTCTGGAGCCCCCAGGTGGCGGCGGACTGGGCGGGCTGCGATCCAAGCTGCAACAGCTGCGGCCAGGTTTGCCCCACCGGAGCGATCCGTCCCCTGCCAATCGAAGAGAAACGCTTCGCGCGAATGGGCCTGGCCATCGTCAATCAGGAAACCTGCCTGCCGCTGGCCGGACGTGAAGCCTGCCAGCTGTGTGTGGACGAATGCACCGCGGCCGGATATCACGCCATTGATTTTGTCCGGGTCCACACGCTCTCGGACGCCAACAACCAGCCGATCCCGGGATCCGGGTTTCTGGCACCGGTCGTCCAGGAGGACCAATGCGTGGGCTGCGGCCTCTGCCAGATGCGATGCCACAGCGTCAACTCCAAGGACAAGCACCTTCTGACTGCTTCAGCCATCGTGGTCAAGGCGGGTGCCGACCGCGAAGACAGAATCCGGAGCGGCTCCTACCGCGAGCGGAACAATCAGCGCATTCCCAAAAGGCGCGCCTCCCAGCTCCACCCCGACGAACCCAATTCCTACCTGCCGGATTTTCTGAAATGATTTTAAACCACACCTACCGCCCGGCCGGCCCAATGTACTCCCTGGCAATCACCACGTTGTCGAAGAGGACGGTGTTGTTTTTTTGCCGGGTCCATCGGTCCGTCACGTAGCTTTCCAACGTCAGCGCATTCGCCCGCAATCCGGCCTCCTTGCGCCAGTTGATTCCTGTCCAGTGTCCACGAAGCTCACCGTCAATCCAATACGCCTGTTCCCCGTCCGGCACCCCGGGCGTGTTGTGCTTCAGCATGAACTCGGCACAGATCCACCGGTCCCTGAGAATGTCGTTCTGGGTATCGGGCTTAAAACTGTTCCCCCAGTATTTGCCGTCCGGACTCGCGGTCATTTCATGCCAGTAGCTGTAGAAATTCCAGCGACCCGGCGCCGGCCAGCGTCCCCAATTGCCCCATGGTTCGAGAGCCGTGGAAAACCGCTCCCCACCCTCGGGCTTGAGCCCGGCACCGCCGAAGCCACTCCAACGTTCCTTTCCGGTCAGTCCACGATTCGCCCGCAAGGTGCAGAAATGATGCACGTAATCGCAATCTTTATCGAACTTCACATAGAACCGGATAAAAACCGCGTCCGTTGGTTCGAACCATTTTGTATAACCGCCACCCGTGTTCTTCCCGAGGGTCGCGGTGACTTTGAGAACCCGGGCACCCAGGGGTGCCGCCGCTTCGCCGGGCGATTCCAAAGACAAAACATTCCCTCCGTCATTACGCGTTTCATCCCACCGGCGTACCTCCCCACCTTCGAAATCGTCCGCGAAGTGGACCGCCTCATGGCTGCCGATGCCCGCATCCGCGTGAAATCCGGAGGCAAACCCGTTGCCCTGGGGCAACCGGCCCTGATTCGCCAGATTCTTCTGGATGTCGGATTGGGCGTGCAGACAGGTCGCCAGAGCGAGGACAGCCACACCCGTCAAGCTGGTCATTGCGTTTTTCATACACACTAGCAAACCCCCAACGCTCCAATTCCGCAACCTCGTCCAAATCCAATCGCCTCAGCCACGCTCGAGGGCATTTGCTGCCGGCCCGCCCCGCGTTTTCCAGACTCTCACAAGCTGGAAAATCCCACGTTCGGTCGCCGCCTCAAATCTCGGGGCTCGCCGGCTCTTCCAGCCGACTTCCGCAAAGCCTGCACCAACGCGCATCCTGGTCGTGACCATAACTGCCGCAGGCCGAACAGGAGACAGGCAATCGAACGGCCTGGGCGGTGGCCTGCTGGAGCTCGACCGAAACGATGCCCGTAGGCACCGCAATGATGCCGTAGCCCAGAATCATCACCAGACAGGCAATGATCTGACCGAGCGGCGTCACCGGTGCGATGTCGCCGTAACCAACCGTCGAAAGCGTCACAATCGCCCAATAAATCCCCCGGGGAATGCTGGTGAACCCGGACGCCTCACCCTCGATGAGATACATCAGAGTGCCCATGATCACCACCAACGTCATGACCGCAGCGAGGAACACGGTGATCTTGTGTCGACTGGCGCGCAGTGCCGAGACGAGCACATGCCCCTCCTTCAGAAAACGCAGCAGCTTCAGGACACGAAAAACCCGGACCAGACGCAGGATCCGGACCACCATCAAATAATGCGTACCGAGCATCACGAGGCTCAGGTAAGTGGGCAGGATCGCCAGCAAATCGATGATCCCAAAGAAACTGGTGGCGTAGCTTCGCGGTCGCCGCACGCAGATCAATCGCAGGACATACTCAAGCGTGAACACCCCGGTGACCCCCCACTCCAACACCGAAAGCACCCGATGATAGTCGTTCCGGATCGATTCCACACTCTCCAGCATCACCACCAGGACACTCAGCAGGATCACCCACAGCAGAGCCACGTCAAACGCCCTGCCCGCTCGGGTCTCCGTCCCAAAAATAACGATGTACAGGGCCGCACGCCAGCCGCCTTCGGGTTGATTGGAATTCGTTCGATTCACTCGAAAGATCAGATCACGGGCAACAGACGGTTTCCGGCCCGTTCAGTCGCTGGACCGGCCGAGGGTACCGCCACACAAAAACCGCTGAACCAGGGAAAACCACCCCGGAGTCTAGTCGTCAACCGGAGGAAGCGGCAGGATGGTCACGTTCCGGTAGGCGACTTCATCGCCATGATCCTGAAGCATGATCTTGCCCCAGGGATTCTCTCCGAACTTGGCGTTTTTTGGGAACTTGCTGGCAGCAATCTCCTCCTGCCATGCCTGGGTGGTGGTGTCATAGGCGAGGATCATTTCTCCGTTGAGCCAATGCTCGACCCGGGTGCCCTGCGCCACGATCCGTGTCTGATTCCATTCACCCACCGGCCTGGGGTGCGTGCGAACCCGGCAGGCAAACACATCATACAATGCGCCCGAAGTGCGCCGCCCCTTCCTCAGTTTTCCATCCGGATGCACGTCATCATCCAACACCTGATATTCCAACCCGAGCAACGATTTGCCGTACTTGGTCATGCGGTATTTGATGCCACTGTTGCCTCCCTGGGAAATCTTCCATTCGATGTTCAATTCAAAATCACCAAATTCATTCCGTGTGTAGATATCTCCACCCCGGCTCCGTCTGGTCAGAACCCCGTCATTGACCTCCCAACCGCCCGTAACCGGCTCACCATCAGCCCGCACCCAGCTGCTCAGGGAATTGCCCTGGATCAACTCCAGGGGCTGCGCGGGCCCCAGGTCCTGCAGCCGAACATTGCGCCATCGCACCTCCATCTCTTCCTTGCGATCCCCCACACCGTGGACCTGCAGGGCGATGAATCCGCTGGGCGTCAGGGCATCGTGCAGATCGGCAGCCGGAACCCCGTTGATCCAGGTTTGAATACGATCGCCCACAGCCTGGACCCGGTATTTGTTCCATTCGTTCTGCTTAAAAGCCTTTTGCGCCGCCGGATTGTCTTTCAGGTCGTTCAACCACCCCCGGCGCGATTCATCGTAAATGCCTGCCGACCACGCCCGTTCCGAGGGATCAATTTCGACCTGATAGCCATGAACCCGACCCTGATTGAATTTCTTCAGGCTGTTGCTCCGAATCTGAATGCCCGAGTTCATGCGGGAATCGACCAGAAACTCGACCTCGAGAATGAAGTTCGCGTAATTCTTCTCGGTACAAAGGAATGAATTGGGCGTGTTCGGAACCGTTGTCCCGATGATCTGCCCCTCCTCAACCCGGTATTTGGCGGATCCGCCCCGTTGCACCCATCCCTTCAGGGATTTTCCGTCGAACAAATCGACCCAATCCGCGGCACGAACGGATGCGCCGACCACTAAAAACGCGACAAAAAACGCCGACAAACTGGCACGATGAATAATAGACTTGGTGTTCATGGTTTGAGACAGGAAGGATGGCACGCTGCACGGACACTGTCCAAACGAAAGTTTTGGTTTGTCCTGCCCGGGGTGCAAGACAGAATTCTTCGAACCGTTGCTTCCATTGGCTTATTTGGAAAAAGTATCTGACCTCCAAGCACCACGTCGGTTGAAGATCTGAAAAGGTGGCACGAACCGCACTGCCATTCGCACGAACCGTCCCGGTGACCGGTCAGGGATCTGGACCTCGGGTGGCCCACGGCTCAGCGAGACGCTTCGCCCTACCGCCCAGGGGACGGGGAAAGGTAGCGCGAACCGTCCCGGTGAGCTTCCCCTGCA
>JAIPJX010000054.1 GCA_021733945.1 Verrucomicrobiota bacterium
GGGAAGTTGGGGGCGGCTCAACGGGGACGCTTCGCCGAGATTGGAATGGGAGAGGGGGAAAGGTGGCGCGAACCGTCCCGGTGAGCGTCGGGCCACAGGTGACGGAAAAAATCTGTGGTCATCGGCGGTGTCAGCGGTTGATGCTTCCCGGGGTCTGGTGCCTGGGCAGTTGGGGGCGGCTCAGCGGGGACGTTTCGCCCTACCGAGATTGGAATGGAGAGGGGGAAAGGTGGCGCGAACCGTCCCGGTGAGCGGCGGGCCGCAGATGACGGAAAAAATCTGTGGTCATCGGCGGTGTCAGCGGTTGATGCTTCCCGGGGTCTGGTGCCTGGGAAGTTGGGGGCGGCTCAGCGGGGACGCTTCGCCCTACCGAGATTGGAATGGGAGAGGGGGAAAGGTGGCGCGAACCGTCCCGGTGAGCGTCGGGCCGCAGATGACGGAAAAAATCTGTGGTCATCGGCGGTGTCAGCGGTTGATGCTTCCCGGGGTCTGGTGCCTGGGAAGTTGGGGGCGGGTCAGCGGGGGCGCTTCGCCGAGATTGGAATGGGAGAGGGGGAAAGGTGGCGCGAACCGTCCCGGTGAGCGTCGGGCCGCAGAGGTCTTCGTTGAGGATTTCGGGGTTCTTCATGGCTTGCCGTTGAACGGATTGGTATCCTGATGGGAGTGAGTGGATTTGCCTCCTCGGGCAGGACCAAAGCGGCGTCGGCGCTGCGCTCTGCCGCGCGCACTCCAAAACACCGTCGTTCTTCCGACGCCACTTTGGCCGGCTCTCACCTCCGCGCCCTGATCAAACAGAAGCGGGCGCTGGGACGCTGTGCGTTACTTCTGTTTGAGGATGACTCCATGGAGTTGGCCGCCGTGATCGGAACCGGACCAGGTGCCCGCGTAAAGAGAATCGTAGACTACAACCCGCGCCGTGTAGGTTCCCAGACCGGGGATTCCCAGTTTTGTGATCGAAATCACCGGTGTATCGCCGGCCCATTGGACACTCACCGGCACGGGGACGAGGATGTCCTTCTTGCCGTATTGCACCCTCGCGTAGATCAGCCACAAATCAGAACCGATCTTGTTGGCACTCTGGACCGTGTATTTCTCGGCATGTTCCTCGCCCAATTCTCCGTCCGTCACCAGGCACCATTTTCCGGAAAAGATGGATTTTGTGAGGGTTTCCTTAAACTGTTGTTCGAGCTGCGCTTTCTCGGGGATCGCGATGGACTCCGCGGATTCCGGAAGACGCGCCTCTGGCGGGTTCGTCCTGGGGGACGACGCGGTTGGTGAGGCTGGGTCCTGAGCCAGCCCTGTGAAGGTGGCAGAGGTCAGCAGGGTGGACAACGCGAGGGCTGCGAAACTTGGTGTGCGCATGGATCCACCCTAGATCGAAGCGGGGCATGTTTCTATAAGAATCCTGTGTTTTCAGAAACAAGCGGCTGGGCTTTTCCACTTGGCGAAGGTGGTCGTTTGTGAGTTCAATCAGATTCATGTTGAATACGGAATTTGTTCCCGCGCCCCAGCCTTCGAAATCCCTGACCATTGTCCTGCATGGTTTGGGAGACAGCATGGAAGGATACCGGTGGATGCCCTCGGCTCTGCGGATTCCGTGGATGAACTACCTGCTCGTGAACGCGCCGGATGAGTATTACGGCGGATTTTCCTGGTATGAATACGACGGAGAACCTGCGCCGGGCATTCGGCGGAGCCGCGAACTCCTGGCGGACCTGCTGAACGAACAGAAGACCCGGGGATTTGCGGTTGGGGAAATGACGTTGTTTGGTTTTTCCCAGGGATGCCTGATGACCCTGGAACTGGCACTTCGATTTCCGGAACGTCTGGCGGGGTTGGTTGGGATCAGTGGATATGTGTTCGAGCCGGAGGTGCTGCTCAGGGAGAGGTCGGAGGTTGCGTTGACCCAGCGGGTTTTGATGACCCACGGAACCGAGGATCCGTTGATCCCGATCGGGCGTGTCCGGGAGCAGGTGGCGTTGCTTCAGGGTGCTGGGGTGCAGGTCGAGTGGAACGAGTTTGCCAAGGCGCACACGATCGATGGGGAACGCGAGTTGAAGCTGATCCGAAGTTTTATCGAACAGGGATACCCGGAGCGCACATGAAAAGTGACGGAATCAGTCTGTTTGCGCGGGCCTGGTGCTTCGGGTTGCTGTTCTGCACATTGATGCCGAGCGCGCTGCAGGCTGCAAGACCGGTCATCAGCGGGTTTTCTCCGACTGCCGGACAGCCTGGTACCCGCGTCACGATCGTCGGGCAGAATTTTGCCGGGGCCACCGAGGTTCGGTTTGGCAATGGAAAAGCGTTGTTCAGCGCCGTCTCCTCGAGTGTCTTGACGGCCACCGTTCCGTTCGACGCGACGACCGGTTCGATCGTGGTTTCGGGGCCGGGTGGTTTTGGCGTTTCGAACGCTGCGTTCTGGGTGTCGCCGCGGATCATCGGTTTTAGTCCGGTCAGTGTGTCGGTGGGTGATGTCGTGACGATTGAGGGATCCAACTTCACGGGGACTGCCGGTATTCAATTCGGGGAGGTGTGGGCTTCGAGTTTCTCAGTCACCGCGGATTCACAGGTTCATGTCGTGGTGCCACGAGGCGCGAAGTCCGGCCCCATCCGTGTGGTCAGTGGGGCGGGTGTGGGTCTCAGCGTTGGATCGCTGGTGGTGACCGGAACCGAGCCTGTGATTGAAGAGTTTTTTCCAGTCTCCGGCATTCAGGGGACCACCATCACGATTCAGGGACGCAATTTCGTCGGGATTACGGGCGTGCGGTTCAACGGAATTGCCGCAACTTTTTCGGTGCCTGCGCCGACCCAGATCCAGGCGGTGGTGCCGCCGGGAGCCACCTCGGGGCCGATCCAGGTGGACAGTTTTGGCGGGAGCGGAGTGAGCGTTTCGGCGTTTCAAATTGCAAACGGACCCTGGATTTCCGGGTTTGAACCGACGAACGGACCTCCTGGAACGAGCGTGGTGATCGAAGGGTTAAATTTCGTGGGTGCGTCCAAGGTGTTGTTTCACCAGGGGATTCCGGCAAAATTCTCGATTACGTCGCCGACCCAGATTCTGGCCGTGGTGCCGTCCGGTGCGACGAACGGCCCGATTCAGATCGAGAGCGCGCGGGGAAAAGGGACGAGTGCGGATTCGTTCCGGGTGATCTCCAGTCCGTTGGTTGCACGGTTTGAACCGGTGGGTGGGAGACCCGGCACGGTGGTGACGATCGAGGGAATCAATTTTGGAGGTGTGACGCGCGTTGACTTTGGCGGTGTGGCGGCGGTGTTTTCGGTGGTTGCACCGACCCAGATTCTTGCGACGGTTCCGGCAGGGGCCGTCACCGGCGGTATTCGGGTCTCCTCGGCATCGGGAACCGGTCTGAGTGAGCAGCCGTTTGTGGTCAATGCCGGGCAACCTGTCATTGCGACGTTTACACCTGGATCCGGTGGTGTCGGCACGGTTGTGCTGATCGAAGGGACCGGGCTGGAGGGGGCGTCCGTGGTGCGGTTTGGTGATCTGGCGGCCGAATTCTCGGTCGCCGCCCCCACCCAGTTGTACGCCACAGTGCCCGCAGGCATCGTCACGGGAAAGATACGGGTCACGACTGCGCAGGGAACCGGAGTGAGTCAGTCGGATTTTTACGCACCACCCCGGGTCACAGGATTTTCCCCCGGCGAAGCTGTGGCGGGAGCGAGCGTCGTGGTTGAAGGTGCGAATTTTGATGACGTGAGCGCCTTGCGATTCAACGGTTCGATCAGCGTTTTCTCCGTTGAATCAAGTCGTCGGATCGTCGCCCAGGTGCCGATCAATGCGAGAAACGGAGCCATCAGCGTCACGACCCCCGCGGGCATCGTCGCGAGTGCCGGCTCGTTCCTGGCTCTTCCGAATGCGATCGAATTGTCACCTGCGAGCGGACCAGTCGGGACTGAGGTGAGGATCCTTGGCACCCATCTGGGCGATGCGAGGGAGGTCCTGTTCAACGGACGTCCGGCTCTGTTCCTTGTTGAATCCGGCGAGGCCATTCGGGCGATCGTTCCTGAGGACGCTGTGAGTGGTCCAGTGAGCGTCGTCACATCATTGAGACGGAGCGAGACTCCCTTCGCGTTTACGGTGGGTGTGGGGGCCGACCTTCGGGTGACGTCTTCCCTTCCAGGCGGTCGCATGATTCTGGGAAGGAGTGTGAGTTATGAGGTGGTGGTGATCAACGGCGGACCTCTGCCTGCCACGAGCGTGGTGCTCACGAACTGGATCGGAGCTTCGATGCGCCTGGAGTCGGTCTCGGTTTCCCAGGGGGAAATCACCGGCGCGGCCCCCCTGATCCGATGGGTGGTGGGGGAACTCCCGGCAAGTGGCCGGGTCCGTTTGTCGGCGGTGGTCGTGCCGGTGACCGAAGGGGTTGTGACCAACTCCGCCGTGGTCGCGGGCGCGGATTTCGACCCGGGTTCGGAGAACAACCGGGTTGATGTGCTTGTTTCCGTGGAAGCCGGCTCCCGCTTGCGGATCCGGAGGTCGGCGGGAGGGGGTGTTGAAATCGATTGGCTGCAGCCGACGGGGGGGGCGGCACTGCTGAGCTCGGAGGCGGTGAGTGGCGTTTTGTGGTCCACTTGGGAACATGTTCCGGTGGCCGTGGGCGGCACCAACCGCGTGATTGTGGAGAAAGTTTCAGGAACTCGGTTTTTCAGGCTTTTGCAGCCGTGACTACCGGGGAGGGGAAGTCCTGGGACTGACGAGAAAGTCGATTTTCGAGAGATCGCTGATGCCGATTTCGAGCAGGGACGCATTGTTGAAGATATTGGTGAAGATCTGGGAGTTGGAGGGGCGTTCGGCGATTCCGGCGAGTTTGCGCTGGGATTGAAGTTCCTTGACCGACAGCACATCAAGTGCGACGGGATCGTGACTGAATCGCAACTGACCCAGCATGGCCGCGTAGTGCAGGTGGGTGCGCTCCTCGCCCTGATACTGGCAGATGAGGGCGTCGACGATGTTCAGGACCACGCGATCCCAGAGTTCCGGCAGGGCGAAGAGTTCCGGAATGGCTGTTGCCATGCGTTGCGCGGATGTTTCGAACCGGAGCGAGTTGTCGACGCTGCCGAAGGCCAACCCGAAAAGGTTTCCGGAGACTCCCGCGAGGTTGTGGTTCAGAAGCGGGGTGACGTTGATGAGCTTCGTGATTTTCCGGGTGAGGAGTTTTGAAACATGGGAATTGCGTCCGATGCCGGGACCCGATTTTCCGAACTCCAGATCGCCCCAGACCGGCGTTCCCAGGAGTGGCGATTCGTAGTAGGAGGTCGCGTCGTAGCCCGCTTCTGCAGCGCCCAGGACCTGCACGCCGAACCGGGTGCCCAGCTCGGAAAAACCGCCGTTTTTGAGGTCCGCACTGTGTTTGTCCCAGACGACGATCCGCTGCGGGTCGAATTTGGCGGCGATCAGACTTTCGATGAGTCCGCTCACCACGGCGGGGCGGGTGCCGCTCGTCGAACCCGGAGAAGAGAAAACTTTGATGCCGATGACATCCTGGGTCGAAACCAGACTGAGCCAGGCCGAGGGTGCGTCTGGTTCGCCGGTCAACTCGGTGAGGCCCTGATCAATCATGCCCTTGAGACGTGTTTCGACCACTTGAAACGCGCGAACGGCCTGCGGATCTTCAATGGCAACGACCCGGGCTCGCCTGGGTGGGGTGGTGGGTTTCGGGAGGCTCGATTGTGGTCCTGATCGGGTTGTGAGCACTGAAACCACGAGGAGGATCAGGGCCAGTAGCGTGGACAGCCCCACGCGGCGACTTGGGGTTTCTTGACGTGTCACGTGCCGGATGTTACCACCATGGTGCATGCGGGATTCGAAATACACGTCTGTTGTCTTAAACTTCGGCATCCTAATACTGGGCGTGTTTGCTCTCACAGCCTGCTCCCCTCCGGGAGCCCGGGCTTGTCTGGATGGTGATCGTCTCACGCGCCAAGGCAACTATGCTGAAGCGATTGAAAAGCTCAAGACCGCAGCAGCGCTCCTTCCCAGGGATCCACGGGTCTGGAATCTGCTGGGGCTTGCCTATCATAAGAACGGCCAGGTGCAGGATGCCTTCAATGCCTATCGAGCGGCGCTGCAGCGGGACTCGGGTTTTGCATCGAGCCATTACAACCTGGGATGCCTGTATTTCGAGCAAAACCAGTTTCAGAACGCCATTACGGAGCTCACCGAGTATACCAAGCTGGAACCGAAGCAGTCTTTTGCGTGGATGAAACTGGGGGTGGCCCATCTGCGGGATCGGCAGTTCGACCAGGCCGGGCAGTGTTATTGGAATGCCGCACAATTGAAGTCGGATTCGGCACGGGCACTCAACGATCTGGCGGTTGTGGAGATTCAACGCCGTCATCCCCAGGAGGCTCTCAACTATTTTCAAGGGGCGCTCTCGAGAAATCCTGCCTATGCCCCCGCTTTGTTAAACATGGGAATCGTCAGCCACAAGTACTTCAACGATGGTCAGGGAGCGTTGCGGCATTATCGCGGTTTTCTCAAGGTGAGTCCGGACCCGAATATTTCCAAAGCGGTCAATCAAGTGGTTGCTCGTTTGGAAGTGGCTCTGGCACCTCCCCCCCCGCCGAAACCAACCAACGCGCCGGTCAAGGTCGCGGTGGTCGCTCCGAAGCCCGAAGCGCTGGTCCCCGAAACTCCAACCAACCAGCCGGCGATCAAGCCGAGTCCCTCGGCGGTGCCTGAAAAAACCAACGTGGTCGAGGTCGCGGCGGTGGAACCTTTCGCTGATCCAGCACCGGAACCACCTGCTGCGACCAATGTTCTCGAGCAGGTGGCGGAGTCCGTTGTCGCGCCTCCAGTCGAAACGGTGGTTGAGCCCGTGCCCGAGCCAAAGGTGGAAGTGCCGCCGACCGCTCCGATTGCATCCGAACCTCCCGAAACAGTCCCCGTCGGCGAATCGCAACCGGCTGTCGTGTCTGTGGCACTCCCGGTGGAGGAGGAAATAGTGCCCGTGGCACCGCCGGAGGAGTTGCCCCGGGAGGTCATCCCGGAGCCTGCGCTTGAGTCGGTTGAGACCGCACGCCAGACTCCGTTGATTCGGCCGGTTCAACCGCGCGACCCAAAGTGGCGGATTCCGGGAGTGATGAACCCGGCGCGATGGTTTCGATCGGGTGGAGAGTCTGCGAGCGCGCGCGGCGACGATGAACCCGCAACCCGGACGGAGGGGGATTCTGAAGGCGGGAATCAGCCGCTGGCCTCGGGAGGGCCCTCGAATCCTGTCGCCCCGAGAGAGCCGGAACCGGAAGCTTCCCCGGAGGTTTCCCCGGAAGTCTCGGTGCCGGAGGTGCAAAACCGGCTGATCCGGGTGCCACGCTACAACTATCACATCGCGTTCCCACCGCCGGAGGGCGATCGTTCCAAGGCACTCGTTCATTTTTCCGAAGGACTGCGGGTGCACCGGGAACGTCGGTTGACCCAGGCGATCGAGGCTTACCGAAAGGCGGTGGAGATTGATCCCGGGTATTTTGAGGCGTATTACAACCTTGGCCTGGTGGCCTACGACCTCAAGGATTTGCCGACCTCCCTGAGGGCTTATGAAGTGGCGCTGAAGCTCAATCCGGAATCAGCCGATGCGCGGTACAACTTCGGGCTGGCGCTCCATCAGGGCGGTTTTCATTACGACGCTGCGCTCGAGCTGGAGCGGATTCTGACGAATCACCCCGGGGAAACGCGCACGCATCTCACTCTTGCGAAGATCTACTCCGATGAGTTGTTCCAAACCGACCTGGCCAGACGCCACTATCAGCAGGTGCTACGCCTTGCACCGCAACACCCCCAGGCGGCCGCCATTCGCTATTGGCTGGCGGAACATCCCTAATTCTGCGATGGCACGGTCGCTGCTGGCTGTGACCTGCGGAATCGTATGATCATGCATTTGGCAAATATCACATTCAACTGGTTCGATCTGGTCGCGGCCGGGGCGCTCCTCCTCGGAGCTGTGTTCGGCCGTAAAAAGGGGCTGTCGGAGGAACTGTTGCCCCTGTTTCAGTGGCTGGCGGTGGTTGTGGTGGGAGCGCTCTATTACGAACCGATCGGAAGGTTTCTCGCCGGGTACACTCAGTTGAGCCTGTTGGTTGCGTATGTTTTGAGTTATATCGCGATCATCGCGTTTCACATGCTTTTGTTCAATTTCGTGAAGCGGGCCGTTGGAGACAAACTGGTGTCCAGCGATGTGTTTGGACGTTACGAGTATCTGTTGGGAATGGGAGCCGGCTTCTTGAAAGCCGCCGCGTTGATCCTGGTGTTTCTCGCCTTGATGAATGCGAAGTTTGTCGATCCTGAAAAGGTCGCCGCCATGGCGAAATCCCAGCAGGAGAACTTCGGGAGCATTTCTTTTCCGACCTTCGGCACGGTGCAGAACGCGGTGTTGCGAGAGTCGTCTGTCGGTCAGTTCGCTGGTCGGCACTTTAAAGAACAGTTGATCAAAGCGACCGATCCGGGGGATCGGCTGGTTTACCGGAAGAGTCTGGGTTCGCAGCGCGAAGAGGCTGTTCAAAAGGTGGTTGATGGTCAGTGACCGGCGGATGGGGCGGGGCGATGGGGTTCCTCGTGGCTGTCGGGGGTGTGCCGTGGTTTTGATGGCCGCGGGGCTGTGTCTTCTGTGGACGCCGTGCCAGCCGTTCGATTAGAATCCTCTTATGGCAGGGATCGTTTCCACTTCCGTGCGCGAGCAGGTCCGCGCGGCCAGTGACATTGTGGATGTCATTGGGGCGGCTGTGCCTCTGAAACGGGCCGGGACGAACTTCGTGGCGCTGTGCCCGTTTCACAAGGAGAAGTCTCCCAGTTTCAACGTCAGTCCACAGAAGCAGATCTTCCACTGTTTCGGCTGCCACAAGGGAGGCGATGTTTTCCGGTTCGTTCAGGAATTCGAGGGTATCGATTTTGGTGAGGCCTTGCGTCGTTTGGCGGAGCGGGCACGGATTACACTCGATTATGACCAGGGTCCGGGCAGGGCCGAAGGGCGTTACCTCAAGGAGGCGCTTCTGGACATGCACGAGCAGATCACCCAGCGCTGGCAGAATGCTCTGGAGAACGATGCCACTGCGGCACCCGCGCGCGAGTATCTCGAGAAACGGGGTGTTTCCGCCGAGGGCGTTCGCCTGTTCCGGGTGGGCTATGCGCCGGACAGCTGGGATGACACCATCAACTGGGCGCGCTCCAAGGGATTCGATCTCGCACAGGTGGAACGGGGCGGGTTGATCATCCGGGGTGAGGGGGATCGTGGTTATTACGGGCGCTTTCGGGATCGGTTGATGTTCCCAATCTCCGACGAGCAGGGCCGTGTGATCGGGTTCAGCGGCCGGGTTCTCAAAGGGAATGAGAAAACCGCCAAGTACGTGAACACCCCCGAGACACCCCTGTTCACAAAAGGAAAGGTCTTCTTCGGCCTTCATAAATCGAAGCGGGCGTTGTTGGACGCCCAGACGGCGGTGATCTGCGAGGGACAGCTGGATCTGATCGCCTGCTTCATGGCTGGCATTGAGAATGTCGTCGCGCCGCAGGGCACGGCTTTCACCGCCGACCATGCCCGGATCCTGAAGCGTTATGTCGACGAGGTGGTGCTCTGTTTTGACTCCGATGCAGCGGGAAAAGCAGCGGCCGTGCGAGTCCTGGATCATCTGATGGCCTCCGGCCTGGCGATTCGTGTCGCGGTGGTCCCCGCCCCGCACGATCCGGACAGCTTTATTCGCGAGCAGGGAGGCGACGCGTTTCGAGGGTTGATTGATCGGGCGGTTGGTTTCTTCGATTATTACCTCGACATGCTGTGTTCAGAGCACGATTCGAAAACGGACAAGGGGCAGGGCATGATCGGCAAATCGATGGCGGAAGCGGTCCATAAGACCGGTAATCTTGCGCTGATCGATCGGGTGGCTCAGAAAACTTCGCTGCGTCTTGGAATCGGAGTGGACGCGATGCGATCCGAATTCAAGCGCCTTTCGCGAGTCACCCGGAACCCCGCGCCCGCGGAGAGGGAAGACGCGGCCCCGGAGCCTGAGGAAACGATTCCGCCTCCGAACCCCCAGGAATACTGGCTTCTGAAGATTGCCCTGCTGCATGAGGACGAGGTCGGTCCGCTCCTGGAGCATCTCGATCTGGACTGGATCGGGCATGCCACCGTCAGAGACTTGTTCTCGAGGATCCGTGCGGCGTATGAGACCCGCGCGGAAGGCGGGGGAGCCGCCCTGCTCGCCGACCTGGAGAACCCCGGAGCCCGGAGTCTGGTGAGTGAAATGCTGGCCGAGAATCGTCCCATCCCCAATCCCGCCCAACAGATCCAGGATCTGTTGCTCCGGCTTCGGAATCGGTTTCTGGATGCCAGAATCAGCAGTCTGAACCTCCAGGCCGGCGACCCGGGGCTGAACGACGAGCAGCGGGTCTCACTGATCACCGGGTTGGGCGAACTTCGCCGCCAGAAGCGGGAGCCGATCACCGGACGAAATCCCGGCGGGGTATCGGAGGGGGCGAATGCGGCGGGGGCGGTGTCTGATGGAATGTGATTTTTTTCCGTAACCTTTGTCTGCCGGGATGCGTATGATCCTGTGAATCCATTTGGCGGTTGCTGCCATGGCCATTCTTAAAACTTCCGGGCTCACGAAGTCCTTTGGTAATTTGCGTGCCGTGCGGGACGTTTGTTTTGAAGTCCGTGAGGGGGAGATCTACGGACTGCTCGGACCCAATGGAGCTGGTAAAACGACGACCATTTCGATGATATCCGGTTTGTTGAAGCCGGATGCCGGACAGGTTGTGGCCGATGGAGATTGTTTCCGACTCGATGAGAATCGTGGGGCATGTGACGCCAACCGCGTGGGCCATGGATTTTCTGCACCAGCTCATCAGCTACGGCGGCGGACCACGCGACGTTCTTGTCGAGACGGCGGTCCTGCTGGGTTTCGCAGCCGGGTCCAACGCGCTCGCCGCGAAATTTTTCCGATGTTAGAGGGTGCCTGGGAATTGGGAACCGACGTGGATCCGTGCGCCTTTGCTCCTGAAAAGTAGGAGCCGACCCAAGAAGGTTCACTTCGTCAACTCGGAAACCGGGAAATTTCCAGCGCAGCGGGAGCCTCGTCACCTGCCATCACAGTAGAGATTTCAGACGGGTTCTAAGGTTGTGTTCTCGGGAGGTGGCGGTTGGAAACCAGCAAGGCCCGGCCGAAAAGCGGTAGAGGACTACCGCACTCCATGACGCTTCGCGATTTTTGAGGTGCGTCAGCTCGTGGAGTTCGCCAGTCCTCTGGCGCTTTTCTGTTTCAATCGCGCTGCAAACCGGCTCACCTGGATCACCCGCAGCTTGTGGAAGCCCCGGGCAATCAGTTCGTGCGGATCCCTGGCTTCGATGTGAAACGAGATCTGTCGTCCATCGGTTGCCACCACGCGGGCGATGCAGGTGACGGTTTCCCCGACCCGGGTGGCTGCCAGATGAGAGATCTCGACGTCTGTTCCCACGGTGCTTTCGCCCGGTTCGAGATGAGGGAGCACGGCTTCCCGGGCGGTGTGCTCGAGGAACCAGATCAACCAGGGAGTGCTGAGGACCGCCGGCATTTGTGCGTCTGCAAAATCGATCCCATGGATCGATTCCACCACGAACTGCTTTTCCCGCACCAATCCGATCCTGGGCTTGTCGTTCACCCCGCCAGCCTATGCGGTCGGAAGGTTTCAAGTCAAACCGCATGCGCCGCAACCCGGTCATGCAACCTTTTGTTGCACCTGCAACAAAAGGTTGCAGTTTGTTCAGGCGCAGGCTTGACGTTTCGATGGTTGACGGTCTCCATGGATGGAGATGGGCCCTGCGATTCAGTTCAACCGTGTTACCAAGATCTACGAAAGTCGGCAGATTGCGGTTTCCGACGTTTCCTTCCAGCTGCCGGCAGGCTCAACCGTGGGGCTGCTGGGAGCCAACGGATCCGGGAAATCGACCATCATTCGATTGGCGCTGGGTTTGATCAGCGCCAGTGCCGGGGGGATTGAAGTTCTGGGGCACACGATGAACCCGGGTGCGAAGTCGCTCCGGCAGAGAATCGGTTTTCTCTCGGATGATCCCGCGTTTCCAAAAGACCTCACTGCGATCGGGTATCTCCGATTCGTGGGTGACTGTTTCGGACTCCCGAAACTGGAGCAAAAAGCAAGGATGGGCACCCTGCTGCGGGCCGTAGGATTGCTGGAGGACGCGGGGCGCCGAATCGGAACCTATTCGACCGGGATGAAGACGCGGCTTGGAATCGCTGCTTCACTGATGAACGATCCGGAGTTGCTTGTCTGGGACGAGCCCACGGCGGGGCTGGATCCGATCAGCCGCAGCCAGACCCTTGAGTTGCTGGAAACGTTGCGGGGCAGGAAAACCATCGTGCTGAGTTCGCACATTCTGGGGGATATCGATCGGGTGTGCGACCGGTTGCTGGTCTTGAACCAGGGGCAGCTGCTGTTCGATGGGCCACGGGCCGATCTTGAGAATCTGTTTCCCGAATGCGTGCTGGAACTGCGGATTTCCGGAGACGCCGCGAGGTTTCGGGAGCTTGCCGCAACGCGGCTGGGGCGTGCTCATCTCACGGGGGAGGATGGGCGTGTGAGATTTGAACTGAGGGCGGGGGAATCGGTCGGGGATGCCATCGAAACGTGTTTGAAAGTGGCCCGGGAAACCAATGTTCTGGTTCATGGTGTCAACTCGACGGGCCGCCGGCTCGAGGACGCTTATCTGAAACTTATAACGGAAGACGAATTTCGTGGATTCCTTCGAGCAACAAAAACCTGAAGACACCGACAAGGGCGAATCGGCCGCACAGCAGCCATCGGATGGTGGCGGAGGAGGTGTTTCGGGGCGGCGCATTCCCGGGCTCGCGCAATCGGTCTGGGTGCTGGCTCTGGCGGATCTGCAGTCGGTGTCGCGCTCATGGCTTTGCCGCGGGTTTCTGATCGTGACCGTGTTGGTGAGTGTGCTGGAGCTCAAGGGAATGCAGGCGGAACAGAGGTCGGCCAGTCGGATGCTCGAGGCCCTTTATGTCACCTATCTGGTGCTCTGGATGCACGGTGTGATTTTCATTGCCGGCAGCGCGCTTGCCCGCGAGCAGGACTGCCTGGGGGACGCCATCCTGAGCCGGGGAGTGACTCGTGGAGAATATCTGTTGGGCAAGCTTGCCGCCCGGTGCGTCGCCATCCTCCTGATCATCGGGTGCGTGCTGCTCCCGGCCAGTTTTTGGGCCGTGCGCCAGGACAAATTGATTCGCACGGACACCGGGTTTGTGGCGTCCAACGCGCGGGATACCAAGGTTGAGGCGTGGGATCCCAAGAAGGTGTTCGCCCAGACCTCCGGCACGATCATCGAGAGCGAAATCGAGGTGGGAGATCAGGTGAAAGCGGGACAAGTGATGGCGCAGATCGACGATCGTTTCCTGTTCGACGAACTCGAGAACGAGAGACGCGCCGAGGAGAATGCCCTCAATGAGGTTCGGAACGCGCGGAGACGTCATGAAGAGGCGTCCCGGGCGGTTGCCCAGGCGGAAGACGCGTTGATACGCGCGGAACGGGCTTTGATTGCCAAGGACCTTCTCAGCAAAGCGGATCAGGCGGATCGTGAAACCGAGATTCGCAACCGGAAACGGGAACTCCGGAATGCCGAGAGTCAGTTGCGCGTCGCTCAGGATGCGATCCCCACCGCCGAACGGGCTGTTGAGAATGTTCAGGCCCGGGTGCGGGAGGCCCGCAAGCGGCTCGGGTATGCCACCATCACCGCGCCACTTTCCGGATATGTCACCGAGCTGCATGTGCAATCGGCCCAGCCGGTGGGCCAGGGAACCCATCTGTACACCATTGCTCCGCTCGATGAATATGAAGTGCGTGTGCCGATTTACAAATTCGATGAGTTCAAACGCCTCAAAGAGGGCCTGAGCGCGTATGTGAAGATCGAGAACTCCGAGTTCACCGGAACCATCGAGCGCCTGGGTGCCACCACTCAGCCGGATCGCTGGGGCAGGGACAGCAACTACGCCCTGGTGCGATTCAAGGGAAATGGAACGCTCGGTTTGCTTGGGTTAAACGCGGATGTGCGGCTGGCGTTGCCTCCTCCGGAGGTTGCCACCAACAGGGTATCCCAACTCGTGCGGGTGTTGACCGGGGAGGGAACCGAGGAGGTTGCCTCGCGCACGGCTTCGGTAACGGTCGCTTGGATGTTGATCGGGTTTGGCAAGGTGATGGGGTGCGCCTGTTTGCTGATCACGCTGACGCTTTTGATGGCGGTGACGTTTCGCAATTCGCTGGTCGCCATTCTGGGTACGCTCGGATTATGGCATGTCTCGAATCTGGTGTTTGATTTTGCCGGGCTGCCGGAGCTGTCCTATCTGGAGATGATTCGAACCATGGACAAGGTGCTGGGGGGTGCCGCCAGCGCACCTGCCGAGTTGGCCGGGCTTGCCTGGTTGTTTGGAATCGCGGCTGTGTTCGGAGGTTTGGCGCTGGCGGTTTTCATATCCCGGGATCCGGTCCGGTAACTGCGGAGAGTCCCTTGCATGAACTTCATGGCTTTTATTAAATCCGCGCGATGGCAGGTGGGCGCACGCCGCAGCCGGATGGTTCCGGCACTGCTCGTGTTGGCGGTTGCCCTCGGAGGCCTGGTCCGGTCGGGGGAACCTCAGGCTTCCACGGATCCGGCCATTCGAGGGTCGGTTTCGGGGGCGGTGGCAGACTCCGATGCCGAGCGTGGTGCCCGTCGGGATGAGCTGGTGCTGTGGAACGGCAGCAGGCGGGTGGGGCACCTTCTGGACGCGACGATCGGTCTGCGGGCTTCCTACGGCCGGCTGCAGTTGCCGCTCGATGGACTTGCGGAAATCCGGTTTGGGGGCCCGGAGGGAACGCCTGATATTGTCCAGGGAAGGGCCGGGGAACGTTTCTCGGGTTTTGTGGAGAATGCCGACTTTCGGATTCGGCTGGAATCAGGAGAGGAAACGGCGATCCGTCACGAGCAGGTTCAGCGTTTGGTGTTGAGAAGCGACAGGACACGGTTGCCTCCGGCCGTTCAGGAGGGACGCTGGGTAAGCCTGCGCAACGGCGATGCCTGGGAAGCGGGCAGTGTGGTTGATTTCAGCATGATCAGCAGCGCCGGGGATGGGATCTCCCAACCGTGGTCTGGAACGGTGGTCGTCCGGTTTCTCGATTCGCATTCACGTCGGGTGATGGTGGAGCGTCGGGATGGTTCGGTGGTCACGGGGGTGCTGAATGATGAGGATCTCGAGTGGACCCTTGGCATCGGGCCGACGATCCGGATTCATTCCAGTCATCTGGCGATGGTCTTCGAGCGGAGCGCTCTTCCCGGAATGGCGGCGGGTTCCAAAGCGCCGGACCGTCTGATTCAGCCCGGCGATGATCTGACGGCCCGAGGATTGGTGTGGCTGGCTGCCGGGTCTTCGCTGGTGGGCAGTCTGAACGGGGAACGGGATCGGGGCATGGATGAAGGACCACAGGTTGAAGTGGCGTTTGGGAAGGGATTCTGGATTGGTCGGTGCGAGGTTTCCCAGCGCGATTACCTTGAGGTGATGGGCGTCAATCCCAGCTATTATGTCGGGGATCTGGATCATCCCGTTGAAAAAATCAGCTGGCACGAAGCAATGGAATACTGCGCGAAACGTACGGCGACCGAGCGGGCGGGCGGGGTTTTGCCGGAGGGCTTTGAGTATCGCCTTCCCACCGAAGCGGAGTGGGAGTACGCCTGTCGGGCCGGGACGAGCACCCGGTTCAGTTACGGTGACGACCCGGAGTATTCGCGGCTGGGGAGGTATGCCTGGTTCAACGGAAACAGTGACTCGACGACGCACCCGGTCGGATTGAAAGAGCCAAATCCCTGGGGCCTGTACGACATGCACGGCAACGTCTGGGAATGGTGCCTGGATCACGGGGCACGCACCGGAGAGGAATCGGGCGGGCGTTCGAGTTCCCTGCGCGGGGCCCGCGGGGGGTCCTGGTTGTATGAAGGGCGGTTCTGCCGATCGGCGAACCGGGATTCCTATTTCCCGGGCAACCGATGCAGTGATCTGGGGTTTCGCGTGATCCTGGCACCGGTGGGTGATTGAGTTCGCGGGTGGGAATAAAGAAGGTTGCGCTGGGGGCGGATTCTTGGGTTGATGGTGCGGTCTGGAGGGGCGCTGGCAAGAATGCGCTGGATCCGGACCAACCGATGTGGGTTCCACAAAAACGAAATAAGCACCAGTCACAATGTCACGTGAGCAAATTCTGAAGCTGACCTCCCTTTCGTCCTGCGCTGGCTGAGCATCGAAGCTCAGCCAGGAGGCTCTGGTGCAAGTTTTGCGCCGGTTACCCAAGCAGACCGATCCCAATCTACTGGTGGGTTCCAACACAGCGGACGACGCCGGTGTGTACCGGATTGATCGGGATCGGGCGCTCGTGCAGACGGTCGATTTTTTCACGCCGATCGTGGATGACCCGTATGTGTACGGCCAGATTGCGGCCGTGAATGCGCTTTCCGATGTGTATGCCATGGGTGGGCGCCCGATCACCGCGATGAATCTCCTGGCGGTGCCGACCGATCTGGTGTCGCCCGAAATGATCGCCCGCATCCTTCAGGGAGGTGGCAGCAAGGTGCGGCAGGCCCGGTGCGCGATGGTGGGCGGCCATTCCATACGAAATCCGGAGCCGATCTACGGCCTGTCCGTCACGGGCCTGGTCTCGCCCAGGCGGATGATCGTGAACTCCAGGGCGCGCCCCGGGGATCTGCTGGTGCTCACCAAACCGCTTGGCACCGGCATCGTTTCCACCGGAATCAAACGGGGACTGGGCAGCGCGGCTCTCGCCCGAAAGGCGATTCGCTCCATGACGACCCTCAACGCGGTCGGAACAGACCTGGCGGATCTCGGTCTGGTGCGCGCCGGCGTCGATGTGACCGGGTTCGGTTTTCTGGGTCACCTGGGATCGATGTGCCGCGCCAGCGGTGTCGGTGCCGAGATCGATGTCAGCGCGATCCCGTTGCTGGGGGCTGAGTTGTTCGACCTGATCAACCAGGGGGCCGTGCCGGGTGGCACACGCAACAACCTTGAGTTCGCCAATGAGTTTGTCGAGTGGGACGGAGTATCGGAGGCGCATCAGATCCTGCTGGCCGATGCCCAGACCAGCGGTGGGTTGCTGCTCTGTGTGCCGCGCCGGAATCTGGCAGTGGTCCTGGACATCCTGAAGAAACGGCGCTGTCTGAGTCGTGCCGTTGTGGGCAGGATTGAACGTTCGACGAAGTCCCGGATTCGAGTCTCGGAAGGGACTTGATCCGTCCGATCCGGAGGGGATCTTTTCGGCTGGGGATCCGTGCAGTTCGCGATGGAATTTTGTGGGGCATTCGTTATGGTCACGCCGTGATTGCGTTAATTGATTATGGCGCTGGGAATTTGCACAGTGTCGAGAAGGCCCTTCGTTTTGTGGGCGCTGATGTGCGGCGGTTTGTCAGCGGAGACGGACTTGAGGAAGCGGACGCCGCGGTGCTCCCCGGCGTGGGGGCGTTTGACGACTGCATCCACGCGCTGAATCGACAGGCGCTTCTGGAGGCGACAGCCCGGTTTATCCGGAGCGGGAAACCGTTCCTGGGAATCTGCGTGGGGTATCAGGCATTGTTTGAACGGAGCGAAGAGTTCAACAGTTGCGCTGCGGGATTGGGCGTGTTCCGGGGCTCGGTGGTGCGGTTCTCCGGGAAGGACGGACTAAAGGTTCCGCAGATTGGATGGAACCAGATCGAGATGGCGAAAACCGATTGCCCCCTGTTCCGGGGAGTTCCGGACAAGAGCTACGTTTATTTCGTGCACAGCTTCCATCCGCAACCGGAGGATGATTCCATTGTGGCAACACGGACGGAGTATGGGGAACGATTTGCTTCGGCCGTGTGGCATGAGAATGTGTATGCCACCCAGTTCCACCCTGAAAAGAGCCAGAGAGTGGGACTACAGATCCTGAGGAATTTCATCAATCTGGCGGAGCAACCGCCGGCCGGGAGCTGACCTAGAGTCCGGAGTTCCGGAGACACTTTTAAGCACTGCCATTGGTTTAAGGTGTGGAGATGTCCTCGTTGAGAATAGCTCGCTGCTTGCACTGGGGCGGATTGAGATGCTGACTGAGCGTGAGTGGGTTTGGCTCTTCGGGGCAGGACCAAAGCGGCGTCGACGCTGCGCTCTGCCGCGCGCACTCCAAAATACCGTCATTCTTCCGTAAGCAACAAGCAAACTACCCCTGTGAACGATCTTGGCGAAGGCAGCAGGCGAACAGGGGTTGTGGTAACGCGGCAACCGCCACCGAATTCGTTCAACGAATGGAAGCGCGGTTCGCACCACCTTATCCGTTCATCACCAGTCGGCGGTGATCCTGGCAGTGCCCTGGAAATCACACCCGCCGGTGGCAGAGGCTCCGGATCGCGCCTTGTGTCCGGGCCGACCCTTTGATACCCTTCCTGGATTCTCGCGATCTTGCGATTGCGGGTGAATAGACAACGATTGCTGAAAAACGAACTGAATTATGGCTCACGAATTACCTGCTTTACCCTACGCGACCAATGCGCTGGAACCGCATATCGACACGCAAACGATGGAGATCCATCACGGCAAACATCACAACGCCTATGTGACCAACCTGAACAAGGCCATCGCCGGCAAGGCCGATCTGGAAGCCAAATCCATCGAGGAACTGGTCGCCAATCTGGATGCCGTGCCAGCCGACATCCGCAATGCGGTCCGCAACAACGGAGGGGGTCATCTGAATCATTCGTTCTTCTGGAAGATCATCGGACCCAACGCCGGGGGCGCTCCGACGGGCAAGCTTGCGGAGGACATCAATGCCACGTTCGGAAGTTTCGATGCGTTTAAGGAGAAATTTGAAGCCGCGGGTCTTACCCGGTTCGGCAGTGGTTGGGCCTGGTTGATTTTGAACAAGGCCGGAAAACTGGAGGTGACTTCAACGGCGAATCAGGACAGCCCGGTTTCCGATGGCAACAAGCCGCTCCTGGGCTGCGATGTGTGGGAGCATGCCTACTATCTGAAGTACCAGAATCGCCGTCCCGATTATCTCAAGGCGTTCTGGAACGTGGTCAACTGGACGGAAGTCGCCAGGGGTTTGTAGGCCCGCGTCGGCGGTTTTTTAGGCCGCCCGGAGATCACAACGATTTCCGGGCTGCCCGACAAGCGGTTCAGTTTTTGGGTTTGAGCTGGGGGAACAGGATCACGTCCCGGATGCTCTCCTCGCCCAGAAGCATCATGCAGAGACGGTCGATCCCGAGTCCCATGCCGCCGGCGGGTGGCATGCCGTGCTCAAGCGCCACGATGAAGTCTTCGTCCAGTTTGTGTTGTTCCCCTCCGGCCTGATGCTCCAGGCGTTCGCGCTGTTCGATCGGGTTGTTCTGTTCGGAGTAGGCGGGTGCGATTTCCTGGCCGTTGATGCAGCACTCGAAAACCTCGACGGTGGAAGGGTCCTCCTTGGAGACCTTGGCCAACGGAACGAATTCCTTGGGCACATGGGTGACAAAAGTCGGCTGGATCAGGGTGGGCTCGATGAGTTTCTCGAACACCGCCTGGGTGACTTCGAAATCCTCGTATTCTTTTCCAATCTCCACCTTTAAGGAAGTGGCACGGGCCCGCCGTTCTTCCGGAGTGAGCTCAAACCAGTCGGCACCGCCGATTTCCCGAATGAGGTCCTTGAACTTGACCCGGCGCCAGTTGGGGCTCAGGTCGATGGTGCGGATCACGTTGCCTTCGGCATCCTTGTGTTCAATCAGCAGGGTTCCGAGAACCTTGTTCGCCACATGGCAGACCATCGATTGCACCAGTTCCATCATGCTCTCGTAGTCTCCGAAAGCCTGATAGGCCTCGAGCATGGTGAATTCCGGGTTGTGTTTGCGGGAAAGTCCCTCGTTCCGGAAGATGCGTCCGATTTCGAACACCCGGTCGATGCCGCCGACCAGAAGCCGTTTGAGATAAAGTTCCAGAGCGATTCGCAGGTAAAAGTCGGATCCCAGCGCGTTGTGATGCGTCACAAACGGCTGCGCCGCTGCTCCGCCGGGGATGCCCTGCATCATGGGGGTTTCCACCTCCACAAACCCGCGTTCATGGAGGAACCCGCGGATCTCGTGGATGATCCGGCTGCGGTTCAGAAAGGTCTGCCTGACCTCTGGATTTGAGATCAAGTCCAGGTATCGTTGCCGGTAGCGGGTTTCCGTGTCGACAAGCCCGTGCCATTTCTCAGGCGGCGGGCGCAGCGCCTTGGTCATCACCACAAACGATTCCAGACGTACGGAAACCTCCCCGGTCCGGGTTGTGAACAGGGTTCCACGCACTCCCAGGAAATCACCCATGTCCAGGAGCTTGAACACGTCATACTGATCGTCGCCCAGGACTTGTTTT
Source organism: Verrucomicrobiota bacterium (assembly GCA_021733945.1). Classification (GTDB taxonomy): domain Bacteria; phylum Verrucomicrobiota; class Verrucomicrobiia; order Limisphaerales; family SIBE01; genus JAIPJX01. The sequence goes on from JAIPJX010000054.1 coordinate 20,383, forward strand.
TGTGCGTACACCTGGATCCTGCCGCTTTGATCGCGGATATCGATGAACTGGCTTTTTCCCATGTCGCGATGGGCCGAGATGCGGCCCGCGAGCGCGACGGAGCGACCTTCGGTGTAGTTCTCCCTGGCTTCCCCGCACTTTTCGGTTGGAGCAAATGCGTTGGCAAACGGGTCGATGTTCCTGGCTTGCAGGGCGGCCAGTTTCGTTTTGCGTTGTTCGATGAGTGAATTTGTCTCGTCCATAGGTTGACCTTCGCGGTAGATGAAACACAGATGTGAAGGGAATGTCGAAGGTTTTGGTGCAAAACAGCCGGATGGGTTGTGATTGGAATGGGACCCGGGTTCCATGCAAGATGCGGAAATGGAACGAATCTGTGTGATTGCCGACGATCTGACCGGTGCCGCCGAGCTGGCTGGCGTCGGGTTTCGATACGGTTTCGAAGCGGAAGTGGAACGGGACGCGGGGTCTGGCCGTGCCTCTTCATTTCTTTGTCTCGACACGGATTCGAGGTCGAGGCCGATTGCGGAAGTCCGGGAGCGGGTTCGAATGGCGATCGATCGGGCGGTGGGGGCGGGTCTGATTTACAAGAAGGTCGATTCCGCACTGCGCGGAAACATTGTTTTGGAACTGGATGCGATCCTCACCCGGCTGGGGCTCGAACGGGCGCTTCTGGTGCCGGCCAATCCCTCGTTGCAGCGACTGATCCGGAACGGGAAATACACCATCGGGGGTGTGCCGATCGATGAGACCGGGTTTCGCAACGATCCTGATTACCCGTGCCGATCGGCGTCGGTTCTCGACATTCTGGGCACCGGTTCGAGTCCCCGACCCCTGCATGTGTGCCGTCCCGACGAGGGGCTTCCGTCCGGCGGCATCATTGTTGGAGAGTGTGGAAATCGTGAGGATCTGATGGCCTGGGCAGGACGTCTGGATGGATCGCTCCTTGCATCCGGTGCGGCTGAGTTTTTTACGGCGATCCTGAACCAGCGCGGATATAGCCCTTCTGCTCAACCGATGCTAGAGGCCGGTGGCGAAGGTGTGGCTGAGGGATCCTGGGCATCCGGTCCGGCGTCCGGGTTGAGATCGCTTTTTGTGTGTGGAAGTGCCTCCGAGTCGACGTTCCGGTTCCTGGAGGAGGCAGGTCGCATGGATGTTCCGATCCTGACGATGCCCTCTGCGTTGCGCGGACCTGGCGTTGAGAGTGGGGGCGCGGGAGCGAACTGGCTGAAAGAGGCGCTGGATGCGCTGGATCGGCATCCCTGTGTGCTCGTGGGGATTGGCGGGCCGATTCTCCCGAACCCGGAATTGGGCAGACGTCTCACGGCCCGGTTGACGGATCTTGTCGCTGGGATCCTGGAATGGCGTCGGATCGACTCGATCTACACGGAAGGGGGGGCTACGGCCGCGAGTCTGATGGACCGGATGGGATGGAAACAACTGCGAGTGGTCCGTGAGTTCGCTCAAGGTGTGGTGGCGTTGCGGCCCGCGGATGAGCGGGGCCCGACCGTTGCGATGAAACCGGGCAGCTACACGTGGCCGGTGTCGGTCCGAAAGATCCTGGATTCTTCTGCCCGGTTGGATTGAATCCGAGTATTCGCCCGGCGTTGTTTTCGGGCCAAGGGGGCCCGATTTGTCTGGATTTGATATGATTGGAACGTGTCGTCAGGCGCGCACTGCATGGAACAGTTCTGCATACTGGGTGGTGACAGCACTCGCGCAGCGGGGTCGGACGGATTCGCGAATCTGGTCCGGAGGCAAAACCGCCGTTTCCGAATTCGCAATCGACTGCAACCTGCGAGCCAGATCCGCCGGTTGATCGGGTTCAAAAAGCAGTCCGGTTTGGCCATTCTTGACAATATCAATGTTCCCGCCGCTGGCGGAAACGAGTCCGGGCAATCCCAACGCGAGCGCTTCGATCATGGCCACGGAACAGGGTTCGTTGGTGGAAGGCAGGACGAACCAGTCGGCCTGGCGCAGGCAGTCGGATACGGACAGGGTCGAGCCCCGGAGAAGGAAATGGTTCCCGAGCCCGCGTTCGGAGATGAGCGTCCGCAGTTCCCGGTCATAAGCCCGGGAATCCGGGTCATCGGGGGTTGGTCCCCAGAGCGAAAACTGGATCCGATCCCGGTCGGCCGGTTGAAGCAGGCTCAGTGCCTGCGCGATCAGATGCCATTTTTTCCACCGCATGATATTTCCGACACCGATGAGGCGATGGAGGCCGGATGGACCCGAGGGTGCCGTTCGGGTGACCAGTGGCTCCAGGAAATAGTGGTCCGAGCAGCAGGCGGAAATGATGTTGGTTCTGGGAGGCTGAACCGCAACGCGATAGTGCCGGGCCATGTTTGGCGTGAGGACGACGGTGTGGAAGTTGGGGGCGCGGGTTGCCCACCGGTACATGCCGGTCCTACGGCAATAGCTGTGATTGGTGTAGACCACAGGTCGTTTCAGCAGAACGGCGACGGCCAGGCCGGTGAGGAAGGTTCCCCGATTGTGGGCGTGGATGATATCAAACGATTCATCGCGGAGATACCGTTTGACCTCGAAAAAGCTTCGGACTGCGCGTGATAAAAGGGTGATGTGGTTCGGGGAATCACTGCAGAGCAGCTCGTTCTTCCAGTAGGTCAGGGCGGGTTTGCGAAGTTCCTCGTAGCGGCTCTGGACTGCGACGGTATGTGTCCAACCCATGGGTTGGGAGGCAGTCTGCAAGTTTCGAATGACGGACAGTACCCCGCCGCAGTCCTCCGGTTCACCCGACAAGTGCAGGATCTTCATCATCGGAAGGCTCTGGCTCTGCTGGTGCAAGCCGGGCTTTCAGGTGTTCGTGACAGCAGATCAGCAGACCTGCCTGCAGCGAGAAGGTCTTCATCGCGTACTCGCTGTCGCCATGAAGGAACAGAAACGCTGCCGTGTTGGCGATCCACATGCCTGTGAGCAGCTTGCATACCCTGGTGAAATCGTCGGTCGAGCCGTAGATGCGTATGTGCTGGAGAATCAACCACGCTTTCCAGGTGCCGGCTGTGAGGAATATGAGCATGAAAACGGTTCCTGCCAGTCCTGTGTTGACCATCAGCCCGAGGAACCCGTTGTAGAACCGTCCCATTTCAATATGGCCTGTGACGGTTGTGGGATCCCATTGCCAGGAGTAATCCTGCGAATCCTGGCCGAATCCCCGTCCCATCCACATATAGAACGGCATTAGTTCCATGCCCGCCTTGCGGAGCATCCGGCGGACCTCGAGTGTTCCCAGGGCGTCGATTCGGGCCTGGGAGTCGATGTCGATTCCAGGCAGGAAGGAAATGGTTCGTTGGGCGGCGAGAGGGAGTTTGTCCGAAGTGAGGTAGGCAAATCCAATCACCAGGACAGTGAGGCAGAAGCCGATGGCCACATTCTTGAGGGTGAAAAAGCGTTCGGCGTACGCGCTCACCGTGAGCACACCCACGACAACCACGGAAAGATAACGATGACCGCTGAGCAATCCGACGCCGATCACGAGCAGGAGCGTGGGAATGAGGTAGCTGCCTTTGCGGGTCAGGAAGTCCGTGAGGTTGTGCTTCATCAGGAGCAGGAAGAAGAATCCGCTGCTGACCACGTAAAACGACTGGAACCTTCGAATGCCGAAGCGAGCGGCTTTCATTTCGAAGTTTACGGCGTCACCCGAGAGCTCAAAGAACTGAAGCAGGAACAGAAGGGCGTCCGGTGCCTTGGTCAGAACAAAGTCAGAAATCAGAAAGGTGGTGGTGAGAACACACTGCCAGAACAAGAGGCGGACCAGGGTTTTTTCTCCGGGCCGCATCATGATGAAGAGCAGGGGGAAGATTGCGCAGGTGAGCTGCTGGAAATAGAATCGGCCCCCCATCTGCTCGGAACCGAGAATCCGCAGCCCGACACCCCGGTAGAACATGGTGATGATGAGCACGACGCAGTAGCCCACCACTCCAGCCAGAAGCCACCGGTTCTCCCGGATCACCCTGCCACTGTCCCGGGCATACTGGCGCATGAAGACGGTAACCATCAGTCCGGACCAGCCCAACAGCGCCGCAAACTCCCAGAAATAGGGGCGTCCCGGGAACAACGGCACGATGAGGGCGGAGTTGAAGGTCGTGATGGCCAGGGCATACGAAAGCTTGGAGTGATACGGAAGGGTCATCAGCCCGACCGTGCCGATGATGCCGATCGCCACCAAAAGCGAGTTCACGGCCAGAAAATAGCCCGAAAACAAGGCGGCCAGCGAAATAACGCCAAACCAGAACACGAACTGAAATTTCAGTCGATGATCGATGGAACCCAAACTCATGGGGTGGTTATATCGCTTTGAGCTGATTCCGCAATCCGCATTCTTTTCAGCTTTCCTGCTTCCCGGGTTTGGCCTCTAATCTGGCGGTGGGGTTGGCGCTGTTTTTTCAGGGGTGCTCCTGTTCCTGGCGTCACGGGACTTTGCGGATGAATCGAATCAAACTGACTCATTTTTTTACCTTCTACAACCGGCTCGGCGGTGTGGAGAGCCTTCTGAAGCGTCATCTGGCCAGCGATTCAAACTGGGGCCTGGACTCGGACCTGGTGGCTTTCTTCGAATCGGCCCTTAAAGATTCGCCGAAGACCTCCGGGGTTGGGCTGACCTGGCGCGATTCCGTGCTTTCCGCCCGCTCGGGAACCCGCCGTTGCATGGAGGGCAAAGCTCCGGAGGTCGCGGTGTATCACAATTTCTGGGGACTGCCGTTCCTGGGCGACCTCGATCGGGCCTCCCGACGGATCGCCCTGCTGCACTCCGGTTGGCCCGGCATGCAGCATACCCTGGAGGCTCAGCGCGGGCTTGTGGATGGCGTTCTCTGCGTCAGCGATGTGCTCGAGAGGCAGGTTCGCGAGTGGATGCCCGAATTACCCGCCGAACGCGTGAAGATTCTTCCTTATCCGATTGCCGACTCGCCCTGCAAGACAGTGCATGCCCCGCTGGCGGGACGCCCCATGGTCCTGGGTTTCAGTGGCAGGGTGGTCAAAGCTCAGAAACGAATCGACCGGTTGCCCAGGCTGATCGCAATGTTGGACAGGGCAGGTCTCGACTACCGGTTTGAGATTCTCGGTGAAGGAGCCGATCAAGCCTGGCTGCACCGTCGATTGGGCGGGAATCCCAGGGTCCGGATGCACGGTCGCAAATCGGGCGATGAGTACTGGAAAACTCTGGGTGGCTGGGATGTCATCCTGTTTACAAGTGATTATGAGGGGCTCCCGATCTCGATGCTCGAAGCATTCAGCCTGGGAATTCTGCCCGTTTACCCCCGCATCGATAGTGGTGGCGATGGGTATACCACCCGCGTGCGACCGGATCTCCTCTATGCCCCGGATGATTTCGAGCATGTGGCGGAGGTTCTCAAAGCCCTGCACAGCGCCCCCCGGGAAACGATCGATGAACTGCGCGAACGCGCCAGGGGGCTTGCCCGGGCACATCAGGGAGATGCCTATTTGCGGGTTTTTTCCGAGTTCACCCGGCAAATCGTTGATTTGCCCAGAATCTCCGCCAGCGAGTTTCCCGTGCGACCGTTTTATTGGAGCGATTGCCTGCCGTTTGGGGTGATGCGGCGTCTCTTTTACCGGGGATTCTATCGACGCAACGACGGCGGGTTTTCGAGATCCTAGAACCCGCTCACCGAACAGGCTGGAGTCTGGAGCAGGGTGGAGTCTGTCGCGCTGCGACAGACAAGTGCCGCGTCCAGCGGCACAACGAACCCAGGCAGGCGGCCATCCGAATCTCTTAAACTCATGGCAGTGGCGTTCGCTCACCCATTTGAGTTGGCTCAAAGGCTGTTGGCCAGTTGTTCAAGGCGTCTGGCCCAGACGTGCTCGCGCAGGACCCGTTCCCGCGCCGCTTTTCCAATCGAAGCGGCGCGGCCCGGTTCTTTTCGGACGCGTTTGATTTGTTCCGCCGCCTCCCTCATGCCCCGATAGGTAAGCACTTCGCGGCCGACCTCGAAGACACGTTCCACATCCGGGTTGTGCTCGGTTACGTAGCAGCAGCCGTATCCGGGAAACTCCACATCACGGAATTTGAGGTAACTTTCGAAACGCCCCTCGGCATCCTTCCCCTGGTTTAATCCGAGCATGACCTGGCAGCTCCGGACAAAACTGTTGAACTCCTCGTCGGGGAGCGGTCCGGCGGCCATCTTCCGCACGGTAGGCCAGAGGGCGCGACGCAGGAGTTTTTCGCCGAGGTTGGGTTGGAACAAGGCTTTCAAAAACCGGGAAGAGCGTGGTGCCGGGTTGTAAAACGGGTCGGCGTTTTCGCCGAGCCACCCGTTTCCGCGGATGGTGGTGCGGCATCCATGCAACCGGAGACATCCCAGGAGCGTGATCCGGTTGGTGGTTGGCAGGCCGATGAAGGCAACCGGGTGTTCGGGGTTGCGGCAGTTCAAGTCCGGCAACCGGTCCGGATTCATCGCGAACGGGGCGCAAAGGTGGGGGACTCCGAGCGCGGTGTATCGGGGAATGGCCGCCGATTCGGGGAACCAGTTCAGGGAGACCAGGCGGGCCAACGCTTCGACCTTGGAGAACATGTGGGTGCTGTCACAGTAGAAATTGATCCAGGGAACCCCCAACGCCTGCGTGTTCCGGACCACTTCGGGCTCCAGGTCGTCCGTGAAACAGTAGGAAATCACGGCGTCCAGCCCCCGGTTCTCGTGCGCCCGTTTGATGGAGGTCCAGAGTTTCTCGCTGGTCTCCAGCCGTTCCGGTTGGTTTGGGTCCAATGCGAGGTCGTGTCCCCTGCGAGCCCAGCTGAAATCGAGATCCTCGGGAGTCACCAGACGATCGACGAGGGGGCGGATGCCGTCGTAGATGTGGCGGCGCCAGAGCAGCCGGTAGTAACCGCCGCTCGTATGGCAGTCCGGCACGACCCCAAAAAGATGCTTGAAGGATTTCACGCGGGATCCGGAAGGCGTGTGGCACTGACCAGGCAGGTCGAACAAATCACCCGACTGCCGAGCCAGGGATCGAACCGGGGCAGGATCCGCGGAAGAATCGAGTGCACCACGAATTTTGCCGGGGCCCGGGCTGCCATGGAGGCGAGGCGCCGAAGCGGGCCAAGCTGTTTTTCGGCCGCCGACCATTGTGTATAGAACGCCTGACAGAAAATGAGGCAGGTCCGTCCCGGTCCTCCCACTTGCTCCAGCGTTTCAATTTCGAATCCCTTCCGGGGGAGCCAGTGCTGATGCCAGAACTGCGTGAATCCGGAGTAGAAATGGTAGGGCTCCATGTGCAGGTGCGATAGGAAGGGGGTGGTGAGCAGCAGTTTGCCCCCCGGTTTGAGCAGGCGGTGAAACTCCTTCAGCACCACCATCGGATCGACCACGTGCTCGATCACCTCCGTGCACAGGATCGCGTCGAGGCTGTGATCGGGAAGAGGGATTTGGGTGATATCGCAGACGTAATCAATCGGCTGGAGGTATTTCACCAGCGCCCCGTCGTACAGGCAGAAGTCCTGGGTCTTGTAATCGCAATGAGCGAAAAAGGGGCGGTATTTGCTCGCGCCCGCCCCGGCGTCCAGGACGACGCTCCCCTGGGGCAGTCGGTCCGCATGCGCCTTGACCCAGCGATCACGGGAGAGCGCCTCGAAGTGCCAGAACTCCTGCCCACGTGTCGTGATTAACTTGTCCATATCAATTAACGATTCTCTCGGGTTCGATCCGGAAGGCTGGGGCGATCCGGCAAACCGTGGCCGCCGCCGCGCCTCCGCACCGTCTCATACCTTGTCGCGGAATGCCATCCTTCGAATCAGCCATCGTCCCAGGAGACCGCTGATAAAAAGGGAGGCGATCAACCAGTCGGAAAAAAGCGACCAGGAGATCAGGGCGGTGCCGATGCTCCCCAGGGTTTTGATCCCGGAAACAATCAGCATCACCCGGACCATGCCCGCGCTGTTCTGCTGGCCCTGCAGGAGGAGGTAATAGAATTGGTTCACCTGCGAAGCCACCATCGCCAGTCCCGCCGGCACGAGCATGGCGAATGCGGGTATGTACCGTTCTCCGATCAACCATCCGACCAGGAAGGGCGAGACCAGTTTGAGCACCACCAATCCCCCGACACTGAGCGCGAGAAAAAGGACGGTGGCCCCGTCGCAGCGCTTGGCAATCCGTTTCCAGTCCTCCAGTGTTTTTGCGTGATCCGACATCTGGAAGATGGTGGGGAAGACCCATTGCATCATTCCAGCCATCACCATGCTCGGAAGGATGATGCCCAGAGCCGCGGCGGTGGCAAACAGGCCCGCGCGCTCCTCTCCAAACACCGACAGCACAATCCAGCGGTCGGCGCTCAGGAGGAACCAGGCACCGATGCCCAGCCATACGAACGGGCGTCCATAGACCCTGAGCTCCCGCGACCACTGTTCCGCCTGCCGGGGAGTGGGGGGGGAGGCCCGGATCACCCATCCGAACAGAAGCGCCAGCAGGATTAGAATGACCGCGCCGTGCAGTGCAAATCCGGTGGCCAGGGCACCAAAGGACATGGTCGTGAGCAGGGCCATGCCAACCGGAAGGAACGTCCGGGCTGCGGTTCCGAAAAATGTGAGCAGGAGGACCTTCCAGAAACTTCGCTCTGCGTTCAATGATCCGGTGGCCACCTGGTTCAGTCCGAGGGCCAGGTTGCTGACGATCAGGAGCGGGAAGGCCCAGAGCCAGCCGCCCCCCGTGTCCTTCCAGTGCAGTCCCAGGGCGAGCACCAGGAGGATTGGGATCAGATATTTGAGCAGGGACAGGCTTTCCAGTCCGAGAAACCGGGCGTAGACACCGCTGGCGGACTGCTCCCGCTGCCAGTACCGGGTGGCGTGGTTCGAGAGCCCCGAATGGGTGATCATGACCCCGATCTGCGTGAGTGTGAGAAAAACCGCGTAGGAACCGTTGACCGCGACCGGAACGAAATGGGTCACCAGCTTCACATACACCAGTCCCAGAATCACGGTGGCCCCCTGATTCAAAAGGATTGGGACGAAGGGGCGCATCAATCGATCGACAGGTCCCTGGATCGTGGCGCGAAAATCAGGTTGTCGTAGTCGTATCGCTCACGGACCTGATGCCGCCGGAAGCTTCCGTCCGCGAATTCCCAGGGCAGGTAATCCAGCGCCGCCAGGTCGTCCACCATTGCACGGCTTGCCTTGGAATCCCCGTGATCGCCCACCTCCACCGAAATGACCGGGTGATCCGAAGCGATCAGTTCCCTGGCTCCGGAGATGATCTCGCGTTCGGCGGATTCGGCATCGATTTTGATCAAAGCCACCTTTGCCTGGCCGGTTTTGTGAAACGCATCCAGGGTCGTGGTTTCCACCTGGATGGTTTTGGATTCGGCCGGTGCGTCGTCCATGCGGAATTCGGTCAGGCTGTTGAACGCCATCCATCGGGGACCGAAGTCCTGAAAGGCAATTGTCTGGCTTGCGGACCAGACGGCAAAGGGGTGCACTTCGACCTGGGGAAAGCGGGCTGTGTTGCGAAGGGCGATTTCGCGGGTGGAGGGAGTGGGTTCGAACGCGTGCACACGGCCCTGGTCTCCAACCAGGAGGGCGAACAGGGTGGTGTAGTAACCAAGGTGCATGCCGATGTCGACGACCGTCTGCCCCGGTTCCACCAGTCGGATGAACGCTTCGGTGAGCGCCGGTTCGAACATCCCGTAGCACGCCAGTTCCAGACTCACCAGTTCGCCCTGCACCACGGTGAAGTCCGGCAGATGAAAGGTGGGAACGGTGCTCAGGGAACCGGTTTCGGCAGAGAACAGGCCGTATTTCCGAAGCTGGTTGCGAAGGAACCGACGCGGGTCGACAAACGGTTTTGCGACCGCGCTCGAGTTCCGGTATCGGAGGCTTTCGTGTAATCGATTTAAAAGATCGGGATTGGGCATTTCAGGGAGTGCGCACGAGCCAGAGATCCGCTTGCCAGAGCCTTCCAGACCACTCGCGGCAGGTTTCATGGATGTCGACAATTTCAAAGCCCCACCCGGTGAACGTGGAGGCTATCTCCGGCAGGAGGGATTGATCCTGGTAAATCGGGTGCAGCGAGACTTCCACCACGATGCGTTGGGCCTTGGACAGCAGTTCCCGCCCTCCCGCGATCACGTGTCCCTCGT
>JAIPJX010000055.1 GCA_021733945.1 Verrucomicrobiota bacterium
GCTCTGGGATGTCACCTGTTGAGGCGTCCGGTCGGCCACCGCGCTCCGGATGTCTAGTGCCACGCTTTTTAACACGGAGCGCACAGAGAACACAGAGGGCCACAGAAAACATTATGGTTCAGATTCTGGTTTTCACCGACTTTTATTATACGACCGCCAGTTGTGTATCACTTGCCGGAATAGGCTCCGGTTCCCTTTGGCTAAGCGGTTCATAAATAGGGCCTCTGACCGCAGATATCCAACTTCCGGTTTGTATACCGCAAGCCCAACCCCTTTTGCTTCACCGTCCCGACCAACCTCCCTGGTAACATCCAGATCTGGCGCACGGCGCTGCAGTGAGTAGGACAGCATTGCCCCATCCATTTTTTTGCCATGCTCTCACATCACCAACGCCCGGCGGCCAGACTCGGGACCGATTCTTTCTCTCATCCTTGTGTGAACCTCAATGACTTCTGAATCCACCCACCCTGATGGCCTGGGTTGGACATCCTCCGGCCCTCCGAATGGCATGAATCCCGGCACAAGGCGGCGAACGCAAGTCCGCTCATTCCGTCTCTGCTGAACTGAGAGGCATCACGGCAGCCGGCATACGCTTCACCCTGTCCGCAACCGCACCAGCAGATCCTTGATCTCCACGGTTTCGCCGAACTCGACAGCGAGTTCCTCCACCACGCCGTCGCAGGGTGCGGCCACGGTCGTCTGCATCTTCATCGCCTCCAGCATCACCAGCTTGTCGCCGCGGGAGACCTTGTGCCCGACGCTGACGAAGACGCTCGCGATCAGGCCCGGAATCGGCGCGCCCACCTGGAGCGGATCCTTGATGTCCACCTTCGGCCGGGCCTTGATCTGCGGCGCGACATTCTTGTCCGCGATATGGGTCTCGCGGGTCATGCCGTTCAATTCGAAATTCACGATCCGGGTCCCGTCCTTGTCCGGTTCCCCGACGTTGATCAACCGGATGGTCAGGGTCTTGCCGTCCTCGATGCTCACCGAGATCTCCTCGCCCGGTGCGAGACCGTAGAAGAACGCCGGCGTGGGCAGTACGCTCACGTCGCTGTATTCCTCCCGCTGGGTGTCGAAGGTGGCGAACACCTGCGGATACATCAGGTGCGAGTAGAGATCGTCATCGCTGGGATTGCGCTTCAGCTTCTCGGCCAGACCGGCCCGCGTACCGTCCAGATCGTAGGGCGCGCCGTGATCCGGACGCCCGCGTTTCACCTCACGCCGGAAGCGTTTGCGGGCCTCCTTGAATCCCTCGTCGCCAAGAATGACCTTCCAGACGGGTTCGGGCCACCCGCCGTCCGGCCAGCCCAATCCGCCCCGGAACATGTCCAGCACGGATTCGGGGAAGCTGTGGCTGCCCGGCAGCAGATTGACCACGTCGACCGCCTTGATGCCGTGACTGAAGAGATAGAGAGCCATGTCGCCGACGACCTTGCTGGAGGGCGTCACCTTCACGATGTCGCCGAAGAGTTCGTTCACCTCGGCATAGGTGCGGGCGATTTCCGGCCAGCGATGGGACACGCCCATGCTGGCGGCCTGCTCCTTGAGGTTGGTGTATTGTCCGCCCGGCATTTCGTGCAGATACACCTCGGCGCTGCCCGTCTTCGGCGCGGTGTCGAACGGTGTGTAGATTTCGCGCACATGTTCCCAGTAATCGGAAAACTCGTTCAACGTGCCGACATCCAGCCGCGTGTCCCGCCTGGAACCGGCCAAAGCCGCGACCACAGAATTGAGATTGGGCTGCGAGGTGCTGCCGGACATCGAGGCGATGGCCAGGTCGACCACGTCCACGCCCGCTCCGGCCGCCTCCAAGATCGCCGCGGACTGCACACCGGCGGTGTCGTGGGTGTGAAAGTGCACCGGTATGCCGATCTCCCCGCGCAACGCCTTGACCAGCTTGCGCGCCGCCGCCGGTCGGCACAACCCGGCCATGTCCTTGATGGCGAGCATGTGCGCCCCCATCTTCTCCAGCTCCCCGGCCATGCGGACGTAGTATTGGAGTGAAAATTTGTCGCGCCGCGAATCCAGGATGTTGCCGGTGTAGCAGATCGCCGCCTCACAGATCGCGTGCGTGTCCTGCACGGCCTCCATGGCCACCCGCAGATTCGGCAGGTAATTCAGCGAGTCAAAGATGCGGAAGATGTCCATGCCCGACTCGGCCGCGTGCTTCACGAAGCCGGCCACAACATTGTCGGGATAGTTCGAGTAGCCCACCGCGTTGCTGCCGCGGAAGAGCATCTGGAAGCAGACGTTGGGGATCTTCTCCCGCAACTGCCGCAACCGCTCCCACGGATCCTCGCTGAGAAAGCGCATCGCGGTGTCGAACGTCGCCCCACCCCACATCTCCAGCGAAAACAACCCCGTCCTGACATCGCCCAATCGATGCGCAAGCGCGTCGGCGCAGGCCAGCATGTCAAAGGTCCGCATGCGGGTGGCCATGAGTGACTGATGGGCGTCCCGGAAGGTCGTGTCGGTGATCAGCAGGCGCTTCTCCTGTTTGATCCAGGACGCGAACTTCTTCGGCCCAAGTTCCAGCAGCAGGTCGCGGGTTCCTTTGGGCGGCGGTGCGGTGTGATCAAAGACCGGCGGCTTCGCGAGTTCAAAAGGTTTCCCGGGTTTGAACCCCTTGGCGTGCGGATTGCCGTTCACGATGACGTTCCCGAGGAAGCGCAGCAGCTTCGTCGCCCGGTCCTTGCGCGGCCGGAAGGAGAACAGCTCCGGCGTCTTGTCGATCAGCGAGGTCGTCGCCTGCCCGCTGCGAAACTCGGGATGTTCGATGACGTTCTCGACAAAGGGGATGTTCGTCTTCACGCCGCGGATGCGAAACTCGGACAAGGCCCGGTGCATGCGATCCATCGCGATCTGGTAGTTCCGACCGCTGGCGATGACCTTCACCAGCATCGAATCATAAAACGGGGTGATGACGGCACCGGTGTAGCCCATGCCGCCGTCCAGCCGGATGCCAAAGCCACCCGGTGACCGGTAGGCCAGCAGCTTGCCGTAGTCCGGCATGAACCCGTTCTCGGGATCCTCGGTTGTGACCCGGCTCTGGATGGCATAGCCGTTCTTGGGCACCTCCGCCTGGGCCGGCAGATCCAGTTCCGGCGAATGCAGTGCATGTCCCTGCGCGATCAGAATCTGGCTGCGCACGATGTCGATGCCGGTGACCACCTCGGTGACGGTATGTTCCACCTGCACGCGGGGGTTCATTTCGATGAAATACCACTTGTGGGTGTCGAGGTCGTAGAGGAACTCGACCGTGCCCGCGTTGTCGTAGCCGATCTCCTTCGCCAACCGCACCGCGCCCTCGCACAATTCGCTGATGACCGTCTCCGGGAGTCCGTAGCTGGGCGCCACTTCGATCACCTTCTGATGCCGGCGCTGCACCGAACAGTCGCGTTCATACAGGTGCAGCACATTGCCGTGTCGGTCGCCGATGATCTGCACCTCGATGTGCTTCACCCGGGTGATGTATTTCTCCAGAAACACCGCGGGATTGCCGAACGCCCGCCCGGCCTCGGCCTGGGCCTCATCGAGCAGCCCCTGCAGCTCGGATTCCTTCCGCACCACCCGCATGCCGCGACCACCGCCGCCGAAGGCCGCCTTGATGATCAGCGGAAAACCGATCTTGCGCGCCGCCTTCAGCGCCTTGTCCCGGTCGACGATGGCCTCCTCCGTGCCAGGCAACGTGGGCACGCCGATCCGCTGACAAACATTCCGCGCTGCGGTCTTGTCCCCCATCATGTCGAGCACTTCGGCCCGCGGACCGACGAAGGTGATCCCCGCCTTTTCGCAGGCCCGGGCAAAGTCGGCGTTCTCGCTCAGAAAACCGTAGCCCGGATGGATCGCATCCACGCCCTTCTCCTTCGCCAGGCTCACGATTCCCGGAATGTCCAGATACGCCGCCACCGGACCCTTGCCCTGCCCGACCAGATAGGATTCATCCGCCTTGAAACGATGCATGCAGAAGCGGTCCTCCTGTGCGAAGACGGCCACCGTGCGCAGACGCATCTCCGCGGCGGCCCGGAAGATGCGGATCGCGATTTCAGAACGATTGGCCGCCAGCAGTTTGCGGAAGGGGCGTGGTGTTTTTTCGGCTACCGGCATGGGGTTGGTCGATGATTCGCGGTGCAATTCCATATGGTTGGCCGGGCTATATAATCGGGCCGGCCGTGGTTGCCAAGGAAAAGCGGCGATTTTCTCATCCCATCTCCGGCAGACTCCCGCCACTCCTCCATACCCATGGTCACCTACGGAACAGCGGTCCTGTCCGGCTGCCTGCTGGTTGGACTCATGATCGGCTGACTGGCATCAACGCCAACATCGGCGGCTTCGCCATCGCGATGCTGCTGGTTTACCGACAAGAATTTTCTTTTTCAAGGTTAAGCCAAAAATACCCTTTCGAATGGGTGGAACAAGCAAAAAGCAACCGATAACGACCAAAAAACGGACATCTTCGCCCTGGACGGATCCGTCGACGATCCCTTCAGGGCGAAGATTCTTTGCCCGAGCGCCAGGGAGGCCACGCAGAAGGCGTTTTTGCCCCTCCATGCCCCTCGCCCCTCGACCAGAGTTGCTCCCGGTAGCGATCACCCTAATCCCAAACCCGGCCGGGAGCCTTTCCACCCGCCGAGGTTCAGAAAAGCGAGCCGAAAACAGACGCCGTTCCAGTTCCTCCGTGTTCGACCGATCAAATTTCGTCAACAATCCCGCTTCATCGAAATCAATCAGCTCCTCGCGGGCGTTGAGTTCACTGCGTTATAAGAATACGATCCGCGGGCGAATGGATCGGCCTTCCAGCGGGAGATCTGAAAATCGGTGGGATCCGGAATGGCTGCTCCGTAGATGGTGCGCAGCACTGTCATGGCACTCGCGACGATCTGTGCATCGGTCCGACCCTCCATGGCCTCAGCTTGCTCCGCTGCGAGAAAGCCCAGGAGCACCGGCTCGTCTGCAGCTTTCTTGAAACTGACCCACTCCGTCCATTCGCCATGCGTTGCGGGATGTCAGGCCACTGCATGCTGGTGTGGGTTCGGCCCCCAATGCGGTCGCGACCTTCCAGCACGAGAACTTCATGACCATAAGCCTTGAGTCTTCGTGCCGCTGCCAAGCCGGATAGCCCTGCTCCAATCACAATGACGCGCCTCCGGTTCTGCTTATCTCCCGTGGCGAGTGAGGACACGGGGACGGCGGCGGCACCGAGAAGGACGGACTTTAAAAGGAGGGCGAATTCTCTGCGGTTCATGGGGTTCGATGAGAAGCCTGTCGAACGGGCGGAGCAAGCAAAAAACTACCACGAATGGAGGCTCTCTGGAGCCCACTGCCATTAGTTAAAGCTATTCAGAGGGTAGGGAGAATCCGTCCCGGTGAGCCGACCAGCGGTTGAGCAAAAGTGAGTTGAGCGGCTCAGCGAGGACGCTTCGCCCTACCATTTCAGTTCTTAAACGAATGGCAGTGCTCCGAAGGCCCCTCGGCCGCTCACCTGCCCCCGCAAACGCACGGCGCGGGGAGACGCCGGAGGAGGCCCGAAGAGGCGTCGTCCAGGAGGGCTCCAACCGGAGGGGGAAACCCCGACCGTGTTTGTTACTTTTTTTTGGTTCTCGCTTTTTCCAACTCCAGCTTCAATGCCTTCGTTCGCTTTTGTCCATCATCGATTTGCTGGGGCGTCATTGCGATTTCGAGCCAATCGCGGGCCGCACGGGAATCGTCATCCCCTTTGGCTGCCGCCAGGTTTAAGAACGCGTATGCCTCGACGTAGTCTTTCTCGACGCCTTCGCCGTACCTGTACATGAAGCCCAGAATGCGCTGGGCAACCGCATCCCCCTGTTCGGCGGCCTTGCGATACCATTTCGCAGCTTCGGCGTAGTCCCGCTTGACGCCCTGGCCGTCTCTGTACTTGAAGCCCAGGTTGACTTGGGCAACCACGTCACCCTGTTCTGCGGCCCTCCTCGAAGCAGCACGAGGTCCTGCATTGATTTCTGAGCCGTGACCAACACCGACCATTCGGTTTGCTCGGGGCGGTTGTTGAAAATAGAAATAAACAGCTCCGGATACGAGCGCGACAACGGATACCACCCCAGAGGCCACAACGACTGCACGGAGCCAAACAGAATCCGCAGATGCGCCGTCATCCCCGGAGGGCGGTGGCGAACATGAAGCATCATCCTTCGAGTCAGCAGAGCCGGATGCCCGGCTGGAGTCGTAACTCTTTCGTTTCCTGGAATTGCTGAGAATGTCGTACGCCTCCCTGATGAGCTTGAACTCATTTTCTGCGTTCTGCTTGTGAGTATCGGAAGCAAACTTATCCGGATGATAGGCATGGGCCAAAAAGCGGAATCGTTTCCGAATATCTTCCAAGCTCGCGCTCGGCGACACTCCAAGAATCCGGTAATAATCACGCATAACGCGACTTCATGTATCACCCCACGTCTGCAGGAGCCACTGAATTCGGCTTTGCAACGAACCCCAGCACACCGTCCAGCCCCATCCCCGTGCCTTCCCGGCTTCTTGGTGGTAAAGAACGGCTCATAGATCCGCTTCAGAGTCTCTTCATCCATGCCCTACCCGTAAAGCTCGTCCATGACCGGGTTGGTTTCCTGGATCCGCATGGTCTCGGAATCGTTTGAGTCTTCTTCAACCAGGGTCTTCTATTGGGTAGAAGACTGGGATTCCGAATCCGTCCGTCACATCGCGTTTCCCGTCAAACGAATTCACCCCCCAGGGACTCGCAGCCCATCACGAGTGAATCCAGTGAAATCATGCCGGATGCGGACGAGGCGGAACTGGTCACCCAACAGCATCAGCGTGTCCCACCAGTCGGCGTCTTCGTAACGGTAGCGGAACTGGATTCCGCGCACGGCCCGTGAGGCGAGAAGTTCGCGGGCCTGGACCATCGTGATGCTCGCGGTGTCGGAGACGTGGCCGCGAGCGGCGAACTTGGGAATGATCTCCGTGATCTGCGTGCAGGCTTCGATGTCACGGAAAAGTTGCTCGACCTGGTCGGCACCGAGCAGCGTCATGTTGAGGTCGGGCAGTTTCACCGGCTCTTCCTCCGGTGGCGGCGGGATGGGGGGTTCCGAAGTCACGTGGCGGACGGGGATGGCGGGGTGAAGCGGGGTGAACGACGGCGCGGGATCACGAGCACGGCGTTGGTCGGCGACGGGCAGGCGTCGTGGCACACGCCGCAGCCAGTGCAAAGGTCGGTCACGACCATCGGGATTCCCCTGTCGACCTTCATCGCGCCGGGCACCGGGCAGCGCTCCGAGCAAACCGTGCAAAACGAGGTGTAGGCCAGGCAGAAGCGGCCCTGGATGACGGCCACCTTTTCCTGCGGTTCCGTCGCGGGTTCGGGCGACCCCGGCTTGCTGATGGCCGTGGAGACCGCCGCCTTGGTCGCTTCGGCCGGGCCGCGCAGCGAACGACCCAGGAGCGAGAACAAGCCTCGTCTGGAAAGGCCGGAGCTCATCTGACTGCAGAGGAAAAGACGTGTTGATCGAGTTCCGCGTCGGAGACGTGGCATTGCACGCACGACTGGCGGTCCGGGTGCGGGGTGCGCAAGCCGGAGAGTCCTCCCGGGCCGTGGCAGCTCAGGCAATCGCCGCGCATGAGCGTGCTGTGCGGAATCGTCGGCGGGGCGAGCGGCCAAGCGCGAGTGCCTTTCATGGGCGGCGTCACGCCGGCGAATTGGTTCGCGGCGACGGGCTCGAGCAGTGCGGGTTCGCTGGCAGGGAGCCCTGTGCCGCCGGATGGGACGTGGCATTGGGTGCAGCTGGAGTACCGGGCATGGCTGATCCTGGAAGCAATCCTGTCCTTGACTGCCAATCCGGGTCCGTGGCAGGCGAGGCACGCGGCGGAGGAATCCTGGGCGATGGGATGCGGCACGACCGGTGGCGCGCCGTCGAACGCGCGGCGCGCGGCGCGTCCGGCCAGGGCAAGGGCACGCTCGGTTTCGGTGGCGTTGGTGAGCGCAACGGGATTGGATGAAGGCTGGGCGAGATTGGCGAGGTGGTTCTCCCAATGCCCGTTGGCTCCGTCCCGCAACCAGTCTTGTCCGGCGTAGGACACCGCGACGGGCACCGAGTTCGTTTCGAGAACAGCGCCGCGCTCCGAGTCTGCCGTCACGAGGGACACGGGGCGGGTCATGCTGATCTGGGAACTGGTCTGGCGCAGCCCCATGAAGTAGCCACTCACAGACGCGGTGAGCAGGATGGTGCCGAAGAGCCAGGCTCCGTTCTGATACGGTTTGGGATCGGGAGGGCTCACAGGCTTTTTTGCAGGGACGATGCGGGGAAGGATTCCGCCACGCTCACCCTGCCCACGGTGGCGGCGCATTTCTTGTAGTCCGGCTCCTTCGAGATGGGATCGATTTCGCCGAGGGTGATGTCATTGACCAGCAGGCGCTGATCGAAGAAGGGTATGAAGAGCGAGCCGCGTGGCACCTGCGCGCGTCCGTTGATCCAGGCGGGCAGTTTCAATTCACCCCGCCGCGTGCGCACGACGATCGTCTCGCCATTCGCCAAGCCGCGCTCGGCGGCATCCTCGGGATGCATCTCGACGTAGGCATGCGGCATGGCACCGTGAAGCTGCGGAATACGCATCGTCATCGTGCCGGTATGCCAGTGCTCAAGCACGCGGCCGGTGCAGAGCCAGAAGGGATACTCGGCATCCGGTTCCTCCGCGGCCTTCTCGTAAGGCGCAAACCAGATTTGCGCCTTGTTGTCCTTCGTCGTGGAGTGATAGAACTGAATCTCCGCTCCCTTTTTGACGTAGGAGTCATCGAACTCGGAGAAGCGGAACTTCGTCTCACGCCAGGAACCATTCGCCTGCTGCACCACGGGCCAGCGCAGGCCGCGCGCTTTCACGTATTCGTCATAGGGTGCGAGGTCCTTGTGCTTGGAGCGGCTGAAGGCGCGATATTCCTCGAAGAGCACCTTGTCCACGTTCACGTCGTAGTAACGCTCCCAATCCCAGACGGGCACTTCGGTGCCGGTGTCGTTCCGGATCGTGAAGAGGAAGTTGCCGTCCCTGTCCTTCAAGCCGGGATGGCCGGACTCGAAAAGCCTTCGCGCCACAGCGATGATCTGCCAGCAATCGTCGCGCGCTTCACCGGGCGGATTCACCATCTTGAACCACTGCTGCGTGCGGCGCTCGGAGTTGCCGAACATTCCGTTTTTCTCCACCCACATCGACGAGGGCAGGACGAGGTCGGCGAGTTCCGTCGTGGCGGTGGGATACACGTCGGAGACGATGAGAAACTTGTCTTCGAGGCCTTTTTTCGCCTTGAAAAGCTTGTGCAGGTTCGGCAGAGACTGGCCGGGATTCGTCACCTGCACCCAGATGGTGCCGATGTCGCCGCCCTTCTCGGTGGGCGTGCAGAACTTCTCCCACATGGCCACGGTGTGATGCCCCATCTTCGGATTGATGCGTCCGTCGGGCAGGTTCCAGAACCTCTCGGATTCCCTGCGATGCTCGGGATTCGCGACGAGCCGACCGCCGGGCAGGAGGTGACAAAGCGTACCGACCTCGCGCGCGGTGCCGCAGGCGCTGGGCTGGCCGGTGAGCGAGGTCGGCGCATCGCCAGGCTTGCCAAAATGGCCGCTGAGCAAATGAATCCCGTGGCAGAGACGATTCGCGTTCGTGCCGCGCGTGTGCTGGTTAAAGCCCATGCACCAGACGCTGGTGATGCGAACGTCCCGTCGCCCAAACAAGTCGCCGAGCAATCGGATCTTCGAGGCATGCACGCCGGAAATCTGTTCGACGTACTCGGGCGTGTAGGGGTCGAGCGCGGCCCTGTATTCGTCGAACGTCATCGCGTCGCCGAGGAGCGGTGCCACGGGACTGGCTGCGGGGTCCCCTGGTGCTTTGCGGAAGTTGCAGAAGCGCTCGACGAATGTCGCGTCGTAGGTGCCGTTCTTGATCAGCAGATGAGCGATGCCGTTCATGATGGCGAGATCACTTTGCGGCTTAAACTCAAGGTAATGGTCCGAGAACTCGGTCGTGCGGGTGCGGCGCGTGCCGATGTCGATGATCATCACCTTCTCACCGTGTGAACGACGATCAATCACGCGGCTGAAGAGCACCGGGTGCATCTCCGCCATGTTGTTGCCCCACATGATGAGCACGTCGCATTTGTCGAGGTCGTCGTAGCAGCCGGCGGGTTCATCCACGCCATAGGTCGAGAGATAACCCGTGACCGCGCTGGCCATGCAAAGGCGGGCGTTGGGATCGATGTGATTGTTCGAGAGGCCACCCTTCATGAACTTGTTGGCCGCGTAACCCTCGGGAATGGTCCACTGTCCCGATCCGTAGATGGCGAACCTCTCGGGCGCGGCCATCACACGCCTGGAGATGGTCTCGATGGCTTCGTCCCAGGAAATCGGTTCGAGCTTCCCGTTCCTGCGCAGCAGCGGCGTGGTGAGCCGGTCCCTGCCATAGAGCGCGAGCCCGACGTGATAGCCCTTCACGCAGAGCAGGCCCTTGTTTACGTCGGCGAGCTGGTCGCCCTGAATGGCGACGACCCTGTCGTCCTTCACCCCAACGCGGACATGACAGCCCGTGCCGCAGAAACGGCACGGTGCCTTGTCCCACGCGATGCCATCCATGCCGGCCGTGGCGGTGGACGTCACGGGCGTCGCCGCGCCGGCGCGGGTGGCCGCCACAGCGCTGGCGGTGGCGAGGGCGGAGAGTTTGAGAAATTCGCGTCGTTGCATAGGCGTCAATCGTTGAAGGATGAGGCGGGAAGGGCTGGAATTATTCCGGCAGGTCCGGGAAGGCCACCGATGATTCCCTGCATCGACGGTTGCCCTGAATCCCCGACAATCAAATCGGGCTCCTCGAAGTTCACGGATACCACATCCACAAACTCCACGCCAGGCAGGGCCTGAAGCCAGTCGTGCAGGTCGCGACTTGCCGCGTCGTCGCGCGCTTCCATCGCCACCGGAAGCCATCGGTCGTTGCGTTGGCCAGGCGTGAACTCGGCTCGCGCGCCGATCTGGGCGATGGCTTGCGCCGCGAGTGCCGCGTCCGTGCCCAGGGTGATGACGAGTCCGCTGGTGATCATGTCAGGAAGCAAGGGGTTGGGATGCGCTCTGGATTTCGCCGGATTGCACGCCGAGGGGCGAGCGACGGAACACGTTGATCGCGATCTTGATGGCGAGCGTGTAAATCATGAGGCCCAGCGCCCAGATGCCGGCCATGATTTTCCATTCGAGCAGGCTGGGCGTGTATTCCACCACCTCGTGCAGGACCGAGGGCACGAAGCCGGGAATGACCATGCCCATGCCCTTCTCGATCCAGATGCCGATGAAGGCGAGGACGCATGCGAGGTTCATCATCCAGGATCGGCTGAAGACCCTGGGGTGAAGCAGCAGGATCGCGGCGGTGACCGTCATGGCGACAGAGGACCAAATCCACGGCACGAGCGCGTTGTGCCCGTCGATGCCGAAGTAAAGGTAGTGCGCGGCCGAGGTGTGCGTGCCGCCGGTGTAGAATTCCACGAACACCTCCGAGACAACCATCAGCAGGTTGATGAGGATGGTGACGCGCATGATGTTGACGAGCGTGCGAATGGGGCCGTTGCCGAAGGTGCGCCCGATGGACTGCCGGATGACCTGGATGGCGATGATGATGAACGCCGGCCCCGAGACGAAGGCCGAGGCGAGAAAACGCGGGGCGAGAAGCGCGGTGTTCCAGAAGGGCCGACTGCCCAGGCCACAGTAGAGGAACGCGGTGACCGTGTGAATGGAGATCGCCCAGATGATGGACAGAAAAACAAAGGGCACATACCACCTGCGGTTCGGTTTCCGTCCCAGGAAACGGGAGTACAGAAGGTAGCCGCAGATGTGGAGGTTGATGAGCAGGTAGCCGTTCAACACGATCACATCCCAGGTGAGCATCGACACGGGGAAATTGAAACGTCCCAGGCCCGGGATGAGATGCCAGAAGCGGTCGGGCCGTCCGAGATCGCAGACCACGAACATGAGGGCCATGATGATGGCCGCGATGGCGAGCAGTTCGCCGATGATGACGATGTCGTGCATCTCCTCGTCGTGGTACAGGTAGGCTGGGATGACCATCATCACACCGCCGGCGGCGAGGCCCACGAGGAACGTGAAGTTCGCGATGTAAAGGGCCCAGGAGACGTGGTCGCTCATGTTCGTCAGATGCATGCCGTCGCGGACCTGCACCGCCCAGGCATTCGCACCCACCAGGAAGATGGCCGTCAGCAGCGTCATCCAGACGTAGAAAACCCAGTTGCCCTCGACCGAATCGAGCAGCGCATTCCAGAGAAAGCGCGGATAGTTGCGCCAGTGGGGAAGCGGCGTGGACGTGGTGTCGGCGGTGGAAAGGTTCATCGTGGCTACACGTCGAAGAAGTAGAAGAACTGCGGTTTGAGGCCCAATTCCTCCTTCAGCACGAACACCCTTTTGTGCGCAAGGACCTGGCGGACCTCCGAGTTCGGATCGAGCAGATTGCCGAACACCCGCGCGCCTGTGGGACAGGCTTCGAGGCAGGCGGGTAGCCGGCCATTGCGCGTGCGGTGCAGGCAGAAGTGGCATTTCTCCATCACGCCCTGGGGCCGGATGCGATTGCTCAAGTAGGATTGATTCGGGTTGATCTCGACGGCCGGGATGACCGGCTTGGTCCAGTTGAAGCGCCGCGCATGATACGGGCAGGCGGCTTCGCAATAGCGGCAGCCAATGCACCAATTGTAATCCACCACCACGATGCCGTCCGGCTCCTTCCACGTGGCCTCGACCGGGCAGACATCGACGCACGGTGGATGCTCGCACTGCTGGCATTGCACGGGCATGTAGAATTTGTCCGGCTGCGGCACCGGATGATCGTAATGAGCATTGCCCTTCTCCATGTCCATCGAGCCTTTGCTCATCTCGAAGACGCGGATGTAGGACTGGTGCGAGGGCCGGTCGTGGTTGTTCTCGATGTGACAGGCCTCAGCGCATTTGCGGCAGCCGTTGCACACGCTGAGATTGAGGGCGTACCCGAACTTCACGCCCTCCTGCGCCTTGTAATCCTTGATCGTCACGTCCGCGCCATACTGATCCTTCGTGTCCTTCTGCAGCCGGTTGAGGATGATCTCAAGATCGATCGGCGTGAGCTCCTTGTAATGCTTTTGCAGGAAGTCATCGACGGGAATGTCCCTGGCCCACTCGGTCAGCGGCGCGATGGCCCTGGCAAACGCGGCCGCGCCCAGCATCGCACCCACGCCCTTCAGCGCGGTGCGGCGGGAAAGCCCGTTGGAGTCCAGTGGTTCGGTTGCGGTGTCCATGCGGGGTGCGGAAGGTCAGTGTTTGGTCGGCTTGGCGTTTGGTTTGGCGGGCACCGAGATGCGGTCGCGCGGGGGCAGCACCGGCATGACCAGCGGAAACGCCGGCGCGTGCGGGTCGTGGCAGTTGATGCAGGTGTTGCGGGTGCGACCGCCCTTCGTCAGATCCCAGTGACCGTTCATGCCACCGTGCAGGCCCATGTCGTAGTCCCGCTTCTGCGGCCCGTGGCACTGCGAACAGAGCGTCATCACTTCGGTGAAGTCCACCGGACGCGAGTCCGCCATGCGCAGCGTGTCGTAATTCTTCGCGTTGTGACAACTGAGACAGGTGATGTGGCCATGAACATATTTGAGCCCCTGATGAAACTGGTCGAGGTCCGCCGTCGCGCGTGTGTCGATGTTCGCCTTGGTCGTGGCATGACAGGAACCACACGACACCATGACCGGCTCCCCCTGGAAATCCGTCAATCCTGTCCCAACCTTGGGGGTACCGGCGGGACGACGAATGAGGACCGAGTGAGGCTGGGGATTCGTGGAGACGGCGATGACCGCGAGTCCCGCCCCTCCCTGTTCGGCACCAATGATTTTGGAGGCTCCCGCCGCCAGGAGGGTTCCGCAAAAAAAGGCGATGAGAGGCTTGTTCATGAGCGACCTGGAGATTCCGAATTCAGCCTCCGTCCATCGGGCATGGACGAGCGTCGGACTTCATTTACGTTAACCGCCATGTTTGTAACCCTCGGCACATCCGCCCCGGGTAGGTTCTGCAATTCATCAGGTGCGACATCGGGCAGCATGCTAGATCGGCCTCGGAGGCTTGACCAACCAATCCTTGCTCATCCTCCGACAATATTTGCGACAGCTCAAACCAGGAGGCACCCGGAGGTTTTTGGCGCACTGGCCAGGAAAGCGGTCGTTGTTTCATGGCGCATCCTGAACAGATCATTCCGGAAATCCATGCCCCGATCCCGACACCCATCAAATTGCCTCGCCCGGCCCTCCGCCCTTGATTCGCCAAGGGGACATTTTCGCGAGACGCAGGGACGCTGAGAAAACGACTGCAATTTAACCCCGCTCCGAGTCTCCGCGGGAGATTCCTTCGGAGTCCCGTTTTCGTCCGCTGGAGCGATTGTCCAAAGCGCTTGAAGGACCAAATCCCTTTGCCCGGAGTGGCCCCGCAAATTCGAACCGCAGCTGTTTCGCAGGGCGGATTCATTCAGGATCCCCGACGGTCTGACCGCCGTATCGCAGGTAGAATTGATTCTGGAATGTTTCCCGCGGATCATGTTGCCGTTTCAAATCGAAGAAAGACCGAGCCTGCGGATACGCCCGATGCAACTGATCGCCCGTTGCGTGCAATCGATAGGGAAGATAATAGCGGCCTCCATGGCGGATCGATGCGTCGATCATCTCCCGGGTCATATCCCGCATCCGCGCATCGGCGGCGGGCGTTCGGGACTGGCTGAAAAACAGGACAAACGCGCTGACGGGTTGGTCCGCATAGCGGAGGAAGGTATCGGGGTCCGTGTTGATGTCGCGCACGGTCACGTTCAGGACATCTCCACGGTGTTTGGGAATGATTTGTCTCATCTCTCCCAGAAAACTGCCGGCGGTCGCGCGGGGGATGAAATACTCGTGCAGAATATCCGTCGAGTCCATGGACCGGTCGAGGTACCAGTCGGCGCTCTCGTTTAACAATTGGTTGCGGGAGAAGATCGATCCCGCCAGCAGGGGCTGAATTTTCGTTTCTGCTTCCCAGCGCAGCTTCTTGCCGTATGCGCTTGCGGCCGAACCCCTGAATACGGCCCGGCGAAGCTTCATCGAGCCGGGCTCCTCCAGGCCCGGAATCTCACCGCTTGGATCCGGAAAAAACATGCTGATGATGACCTCTTGGAACAGTTTGTCGGGACTGATGTTCAGCCGCGCATACACCATTCTGACATCGGGTTTCTCGAGAATCTTTCGTTCAAAGGATGCCAGAGCCCCATCGACCGGAACGATGTACTGCTCCAGTCGCAGACGCTCGTTCGCGACAACCCTCAGCTCAACATCGAGGATGATTCCGAACAACCCGTATCCGCCGAGTGCGAGCGAGAAGAGTTCCTTGTTCTCCCCTCGGCTGCACCGGACGATGGTCCCATCGGCCTTCATGAGACGAAACGATTCCACGGTGGAAGCAATCGGAGGCCGGCCGTATTGCCAGCCGTGGCAGTTGACGCTGAGCGATCCGCCCACCGTGAAGGAATTGTCCGACTGCATCACCTCGACCGAACGTCCATGCTGTTCGAGGTAGGGAATGATTTCCGACCATCGGGCGCCAGCCTGCACGTGGAGAATGGTTCCCGACGGATTGAGCTTCATCCGATTAAACGGCAGCATGTTGATCGAGACGCCGCCCGGGTAAATGGTATGACCTCCCATGCTATGCCGGGCGCCGGCAATCGAGATCCGCAGGCCGTCGGCCTGGGCTTTCACGAGCAGTTCCCTGAGCTGTTGTTCCGCAGCCTGTTCGTCCAGGGGAATCTCCCAAACTTCGGACACTTTGGTTTTGTTCATCCGGCTGACGTCGTCCACGTAACCCGGTGGAAGCACCTCGATCTGGTCGGCATCATTCCATGTCACCCGGACCAGGTGGAGCATCGCTGGCCCAACCGTGAGCACGACCAGCGCAAGACCCGCCGCAAGGGACATCCAGAGCCAGGTTCGCCACTTCCGGGGAATCATAGGTCAGGCCGACAAGCCCCCCTGGCAGTCCATTCCAAGGGCATGTTCGGAGTTCATGACCTGCGGGATTGCCCGCCGATTTCAACCGCGGTTAATGCCATGGGTGATACGCGTTCGCGTCGGTGACCTTGAGACGGAACTTGTAGTTCGCACGTTCGCCCCGAACCACGACTGGCAGGAGGATCGACACCTCGTGTCCCACTGCTTTCCGGGCGATCTTGAGAATCTCCTTCTTCTTCTGGTCCGCAGGATACCGCTGCCCAAACAAAGGCAGCGACGACCCCACCGCCATCCAATGCCCTCGATCCTGTCTCGGATCACCCCACGCATTCCACATCAGTAGCGTCCGTGGGAAGGCATGAAAGCTGACCGATTTTCCGGGTTGCACAACGGCGATTTCGGCAACTCTCTTGTCGGTGGTTTGGAGGGCGCACTCGTGGAAACGCCACGCGACACGCGCTTGCGGCCAGAGGATGCTCATGGGTTGATCGGTCTTGTTCCTGGCCACCAGTTTGATGTTCCAATCCCAAAGGCTCCACTCCGCAGCCAAATCCGAATCCTCAAATCTGTTCGACGTGTGCTCCGAACCGGAGGGTGGCAACGGCAGGCCCGCCCAATTCGTCAGCGAGGAGGTCCGAGGAAGGACGATACCGTCAAGCGTGACGCGGAACGAGGTGTCGTAACCGGGCGAGGCACATCCTGCAAACATCAGAAGAAGCACCACGACTCCCAAACCGTTCGTGACGCCAGTCCAAAGCAAACGTGCTGAGATGGTCGAGGAAGAATCGTTCATGGAAATCATTCGTTCCCGGCGGTCAACAAGGGTATTCATGGATCAGGTTTCCCCGCCGCCTGATCTGCCCGGTTTAAATGATGGGATTTTTCATTTTCAGAGCTGGCCTGGACCCTAGCCGTTCCGGGGTCCGCCCACAAGAAAAAGCACATCGGATCAACGCGACCTCAGCCCAGTCGTGCTCGTTTGCTCCACCAATTTGATTCGCAGAAACTCCGCATTCAGCTAGGCTGTGCTTGTGAAGACAATGTCGATCGCACTTTCAGTTCTCGCAGTGCTTGCAGCCCTGCTTGTCGCGGGTTGCCAGGCCACACGTGCGGGTTACGAGTCCGCGCCCTACAAAATCGTGCGAACGGACGGAAAATTCCAGCTGCGGGATTATCCGGCGATTGCCGTGGTGGAAACTCCCATGCACACTCCGGACGCCAGGGACGGGAGTTTCAGGCGCCTGTTTCGGTTTATTACCGGCGCGAATGAAACCAGGCAAAAGATCGCCATGACCACGCCGGTGTTCATGGCCGGGAGCGACTCCAACGCGACGATGCAGTTTGTGCTCCCGGCGAAGTTGAAGGCAGATGCCGTGCCCAGTCCGGAGGACGGCACGGTTACCGTGCGCGAACTTCCGGAGGGCCGGTTTGCGGTGCTGCGCTACAGCGGCAGTCGTAACAGCACGAAAGAGAAGGAATCCCTGGCGCGGTTGCGTTCGTGGCTGGAACAAGAGCAGCTGACCGAGGCGTCCGGACCGGTGTTCGCTTATTTCGATCCGCCGTGGACTCCTCCGTTTCTGCGGCGCAACGAGGTCATGCTGCGAACCCAGGCCAGGCAGCCATGACGGACTCCACAGGCGGAGCCTCGTTCTGACATGAACCCATTGGCTCCATCCTGCTGACCGACGCCGCCGGTCACGTCGGGGAAGCACTGGACTATCTCCGTGGCTCATTCCCCCTGAAGCGGGAGGGCAGCGTCGTGGTCGAGATCGGCGGCATCACGGACCCCGAAAGCAAAACCCACGACCAGATCGTCAGCGATGTTCGAAGAACTCGGCAAACAGTCCGTTGAGCACGGTTCCGATGTCGGTGTCCTTGTTGCTATACGACCCCCGATAGGTGCACACGTCCTGGTCACAGGTGTAGACATGAACGTCCGAGTAGGTCATTCCATCGGAGAGATCCACCCGAAGATCGGCGAACGTGACGATGGCCTGGTTCCGCGATCCCTGACTATGATTCAGCCTGAACGTTTCGGATGCAAACCGAACGATTTCCCGTTTCCTGCGATGATTGAGCACCCCGACTGTCAGCTCAAGGAAGGTTTCCAGCTCCCGTCGGTCGGAAGTCCAGAGAAACGCATTCTCTCCTGAATTTTCACCGATGCGATAAACCTCCAGGGCGTATTTGCCCAGACTGATCTGGGCGGGTTGTTTTGACTTCGCGAGTTCGTCATTCGTTGCGCTGACGGGTTGGTCCCTCAAATACACTTTGATCGAACTGAAGAGCGACCGTTGCGGGGTGGCAAACATTCCAAACCCTCCGTACCGCCAACTCGAAAAACCGTATTTCTTGCAGAGAACCATGTGTGCCATCGGCCACACGAGCAGCGCCACCAAAACAGCCACAGCCAATGATCGTTGGATCCTCAGGGGCAAATTCATAACAGACTCGCTGTGTAGAGCGCCAGAATGCCACCCAGGATGGAGAAGTTCCTTTTTGCGGATGCCGGAAAGAAGAGCAGAAAACAGGCAAGGCTGGTGAACGCAAAGCTGGCGACACCGGAGAAAAACCAGATGAACAACATCATCACGATCAACGCCACCACCGCAGGGCATTGAGTCCGACGAAACACGGCAAGAATGGGCAACACGATCTCGGTGACGGTCACCACCCAGCCAAACCCAACGCATATGAAGCGGACCATGGGAGTGATGCCAAGGGGCGATTTCTCGAAACCCAGAGGCCCCAGATTTGTCTGCAACCGGAACAGCTCCAGGTCCGAGACCGAACGCAGCGTCGCGGCGAGCCGGGTCTGATCAAAATACATATACATCGCCATCAGCTCGCCGTTCAGAAAATACCCGTGAACCACCTTCTGAACCCCGGAGTAGAACCACACGATCAGGATGATACATTGGAACAGGGCGCTTTGTAACCGTTCGGATTCCATTCGGGCCTCCCCGTCCGAATGAAAGGCCAGCAGGATCAACAGGAACAGGCATTCCACGAATTTGTGGTTGGGAGTGGTGTCGAATGAACCGCCGATGCCGATCCCTGCAAACGCAAGCAGCAGCAGGATGCCGATGCGGTGCCAACGATCGAAACAGGCGAAAAATGCGCCGAACCCAACGATCAACAGCAATCCCAGATACTCAACCGAAAACCCCGGGACATTGTTGGAAAGGAAGAAGACCAGAATCTTGAGGGCAAAGAACTTCCGGAAATACGCCACAGCGCCCGGAACAAAAGGGAACGCCGCAGTCCAGCTCTTCATCTCTGACAGGCGCGAAACTCCCGGGATTGCGGCAGATCTATCTGTTCCCATACAACTACATTCCAAGCCCGGCAATTGTATGGGAACCGTTGTTCGGAACCGCTAATCCCATGAACCCTACTCCGTCGTTAAATCGTCCAGCCCTTGCGGTATTCGCGATGAAGCAGGCCTCCGGCACGTTCCGAATTCAGGATCCTGCCGCTCAACGTATCGTATTCAATCGGACCTTCCACCTGTGCGGCCAGGTTGACGAGTTGCGCAAGTTCCGTGAGCGGCCCGCCCATCTCGAAACCCGAAAACGTCTGGCCATTGCCCTTGCATGCCTCGATCCATTCCCATTGATGGCTCTTGACACGCGGCAGGGACTCGGCCGGTCCACCCTCGAAATCTTCAAATCGTTTTTCGGGCAACAGCACGTATTGGGCGTTCCAGGGATTGTTGGAGTAGATCGAGCCCTTGGATCCGACGAGCAGATCGCCCCAGTCGCCGCGTTCATATCCGAGCATCAGTTCTTGGGGTGGTTTTTCCTGGGCATACCAGGTGGCTTTGACCGCCGGCAGAGCCCCCCGCGCGGGCAGCTCGATCACCACCTTCAGCGATGTCGGGTAACCTTCCACATCGACTTCGGAGGGCCAGGCCTGAAGCCGGATCACCACCTTGCTGGCACCCGGGTTCATCGACTTCTGCCAGAGCCGGTCCAGATGCAGCGCCCGGAACATGATGTTGGCCGTGTGACAGGCGAAATCTCCCACAATGCCGCTTCCGAACGCCCGCCAGGCGCGCCAGGTCGCGGGCACGTAAACGGGGCTGTAAGGCCGGTCCTCGGCCGGTCCAAGCCACAAATCCCAGTCTAATCCTTCGGGCACCGGCGGTGTATCGCTCGGACGCGTCATCGGACCATTGCCTCCACCAAACCAGACATGGGCTTCCCGGACCTCGCCGATCACGCCTCCCCAGACAAGTTCGACGGCCCGACGCAGCCGCCGTTCCGCCGACCCCTGATTACCCATCTGCGTGACCACCTTGTGCTGAGCGGCGGTTTCCCGCATGACCCGCGCTTCATACACGGTACGCGTCAGTGGTTTCTCGCAGTACACATGTTTGCCACGCTTCATCGCCGCCACAGCCGCCACGGCGTGCGTGTGATCGGGGGTGGCCACCAAAACCGCATCAATCTGCTTTTCCATCTGATCGAACATCCGGCGAAAATCCGTATACGCCTTGGCTCCCGGATGTTTCTGGTGGATGTTCCCTGCCCGCCGGGTATCCACATCGCACAGCGCGACCAGGTTGTTCCCCATGTTGTGAAAAGCATCGAGACTGCCCCGACCCTGCCCACCCACCCCGATTCCCGCGATGTTCAGTTTGCTGTTGGCGTCATAGGCGAACGCCAATCGACTGTTGCGGAGAATCAGAAGACCGGCTCCGGTGGTCGCTGATTTGGATAAAAAGCTACGGCGGTTCATGGCAAATTTCATGGCGTCAAAAAAATCACGGGTTTCTTGTGGTCACGGCCAAATCCTATCGACCGCACCCAACCGAGACAACGAAAATGCGACCCGACCGGAGTCTATACGGAAAGTCAGGGGCACCACCTCGGTTTTGGAATCAAGGCAAAGCGGGTGATTGACTACCACTTCGCACCCTTGGGCTTGGCGCCCCTGGCTTTGGTCACTACCGAATAGAGACCTGTGCGGGCGGTGATGAAGAGGGTGTCGTAATTCTCACCACCGAAGCAAACGTTGGCAGGATCCTCGGGAGTCTCGATGACCCCCAGCTTCTTGCCGTCCTTATCGAAGACGTGAATCCCACCCCGCGAGGTGGTGTAGATGTTGCCCTCGGTATCGATGCACATTCCGTCGCAACGGATATCGATTTCAAAGACAGGTCCGCCCAGCAATCCTGTTTCCGTCACGTCAAAGGCAAGGATCTTGCCCACCTTGCCGGTGTCGGCGATGTAAACGCGCTTCTCGTCGGGCGAGAAAGCAATCCCGTTGGGCATGTCGTGATCCTTGTAGAGAACCGTGACCTTTCCATCCTGGGTAAGCCGATAGACCCACTTCCCGTCGATTTCACCGGGTTCGCCACGCAAGCCGTAACTCGGATCGGTGAACCAGATCTCCCCGTTGGATCGGATGGCGAGATCGTTGGGCGAGTTGAGTTTCTTCCCATCGAACCTGTCGGCGAGGACGGTGACCTTTCCCGCGTCATCCGTCTTGATCACGTTGCGCCCGCCATGCTGGCAGCTGAGCAGATTTCCTTGCAGGTCGAGCAGATTGCCATTCGCCTGCTCCACCTTGCGATGCTCCTTCAGGCCGCCCTCCTTCGTCCACTCCATGAGAACGCTGTTGGGAATGTCACTGAAGACGACCATCTTCCCGGAAGAGATCCAGACCGGTCCCTCGGTGAATTCCATTCCGTCCCCCAGCTTCTCGACTGCGGCATCGGGTGAAACAATTTTGGAAAGATCCGCAAAGGCGGAGGCGGAAAGGGAGACGGTCAAAGCGAGCGCAAGCGAAAGGGTGTTTTTCATGGAAGCATTTGAGCGGGAATTTCCCCTCGTGGCAAACCCGATGTTGAACGCCCCAACGAGCCGGGTATTTTTCCCATGAGGCAACGGGTCGCCCCGCTTCAAACCGTCATCGGC
The DNA here is from genome assembly GCA_021733945.1 of Verrucomicrobiota bacterium. GTDB lineage: Bacteria > Verrucomicrobiota > Verrucomicrobiia > Limisphaerales > SIBE01 > JAIPJX01. The sequence continues at coordinate 21,934 of JAIPJX010000055.1, forward strand.
ACCTTGGGCGTGTCAAAAAAGTAGGAGCCGACGTTAGAAGGCTCTATAAAGATTCGGAAGAACCCCCAGAGTCTCGTGACCTCGCCTCCTACAAGACCTGGAGTTTTTTAACGGTCCGTTAGGCGTGTCTGAAGAACAGGAGTCGACTTTGGAAGGTCCACTTCTTCAACTGCCAAACCGCGCAATTTCGAGCTCATTCGGAGCCTCGTCACCTCGGCGCCTACGATTGAATTGGAGTTTTCAGAAAGGCTCTTCCGCCCAGGATCATTTGGCGTGGTTGTGCTTCACCGCGTCCGGCACCTTGAATCCGCCGACCTCCAAAAATCCGAGCAGATCAAGAATCTGATCCTCGCTGAAACGCGCCAGCAATCCCTCGGGCATCGGGGAAAGCCGTGAAACCGAACGACTGGCAATCTGCCGTTTCGGCACCCGGATTATGTTCTCAGGAGTCAGCAAGGTCGGACGGATCTGAACAAACCGGTCGTCCTCGGCAACAATCGAACCGGTCACCTCCTCCCCGTTCTTCTTCGTGAACAACCACGTCCGGTATGCCTCCTCGACAACCGCCGACGGTTCCAGGATCTGCCGGAGCAATTCGACCCCGGTGAACTTCTCGCTCACACGGGTAAGCTCCGGTCCCAGCGCCGTTCCATGACCGTTCACCTGATGGCACTGGTTGCATTGCGCATCCACAAACACCTTGAAGCCCCGCATCACATCGCGTTCCTTCAAGCCGGCCGCTCCCGGGGCGAGATCGGCCATCGTCCATTCACGCACAACCGGCGTTTCCACGGTCGCCAGAAGCATGGCTTCGGTGGTGGTTTCATCCACCACAACCATGGAGCCGGTCATCACCACCCAATGGCCCGGGAAGGTGCACACGTAGGGATAGATGCCAGGCTTCGCGGGTGCCTTGAAACGAAGGACATGAACCTTGGCAGCACGCGTGGGCCCGATCAGGGGCGTGGCCTGAAGAATGAGGTGTCGTTTGTCTGCGGGAATAAAATCCGAGTTGGCATTCCTTGGATCCCTGGCCATTTCGTTGGCGGCCATGCCGACCTCCTCCACCGATCCCGGTTGTACGATGACCAGATTATGATCCGTGGCGTCCGGGTTGGTAAAAACCAGCTTCACCGCCTGACCGGCCTGCGCGGTAAAGCTCGTTTGCGAGTAGAGCATTCGTTCCGGCACACAGCCAATGCGCACGGTCAACAAACCCTTTTGACCGTCGAACTGAGCCTCCCGGGCATCACGCGTGGTTTCGGCAAATTCATTCTTCGCTTTGGTGCGATCCAGAAGGCCCGGCACCTGGGAATAAGCGGCGTTGTTTTCCCAATGGCGTCGCAGGTTCGCCGACCCCAGGGCCGTGGCAAACGCATAGGCCAGGTGGGTTCCACGGGGATGATTCGCCACTTCCAGCAATGCGTCCAACGCCTCCCGGGTGCCGACGTAACTGGCGGCAATCGCGGCCTCCATGCGCACGCGTCCGCTCGCGTCATTCGCCGCGGTACGCAGGAGGGAGACCGCGTCAGGCAGCTCAGAATGCCAGTTGCGCAGCTGCTCCGTGGCCGCAGCCCGGGCGTGGTGATCTTCGCATCGCAACAGCTCACTCAGAAGCGGAAGGTTCACCGAGCCAATATTGCGATAAAGCCAGAGACCTTCGAGCTGGTGATGCCGGAATCGGGGATCCTTCGGGTCAAGCCCGGTAACCCAGGAATCCAACGCCATTTTGACGGCCCTGGAATCCCGTTCGCGCAGTTCCCGCCTGGTCCAGTAACGATACCGGCCTTCGGACCGTTTCAGCAACTCCAGCAAAGCCGGGATTGGCTCCCCCGCAATCACGGGCGGCTCCTGCAGCTGCGCTCCCTTCGGGACGATCCGCCAGATCCTGCCGGAAACACGGTCCCGGCGCTCGTCCCGCAGTGAATACTGGGCATGCCCCTTGATCGGATTGTACCAGTCGCAAATGTACAGGGCACCACGCGGACCGAAACGGATGTCGGTGGGGATAAAACTGAGATTTGAGGAGAATAGCAGGTCCCCCTCGTATTCCTCGGCGAAATGATCGTCGTGCTCGATCCATTTGTGAATCTCAACACGATTGGACGGTTTGTATCGCACCTTGATGTAGCCCCCCTGCAGCTCTTCGGGCCAAAACCCGAAATCCACAAACTCCTGCCCGCACACACCGGAATAGGCCTGCATCCCGGTTGCCGCCGGATGCTGCAACGGATAGGGCGGATTCAGCGCATGAAAAGCCGAAGCAAAAACCGGGTGACTGGCAACGTGATTCCCCCAGTCGTCGAAGGTCACCCCCCACGGATTCGTATTGGGATAATTCCCAAACGTGATCAGGCGCTGATTATCCGGCCGAAACCGAAACCACGCGCTGTTCCGCGCCCGAACCGGACCATAAGGGGTTTCCACCTGGGAATGATGGAAAATCGACTCCCGGAAAAGCAGGTCGCCGTCCGGCGTCCAGACAAAGTAATGCAGCGCGTGGTGGGAATCTTCCGTCCCAAATCCCGTCAGCACCTTGCGACGGTAATCCGCTTTTCCGTCCCCATCGGTATCCTTGAGAAAACTGAAGTGCGGCTCCTCTGAAACGTAGATGCCTCCGTCGCCAAACTCGAAGGAAAGGGGAATGTGCAGGTCATCGGCCCAGACCGTGGATCTGTCCGCCCGGCCGTCGCCGTCCGTGTCTTCCAGAATCACGATCTTGTCGTTGGGTTCATTGCCCGGGTAGACGTGCGGATAGGTGGTGGAACACGCCACCCAAAGCCTGCCTTTGGCATCCCAGCGCATCTGGATCGGACAGGCGATGTCCGGAAACTCTTCCTCCGAGGCAAACAGATTCACCACAAAGCGCGGGTCCACCCGGAAGGCCGCCAACTCATCCTTCGGCGTCATCCATTGATTGGCACCCCGGCTCTGTTGGGCCTCCGGCAGGGGCGGGACATTGGAATCATCGATCGCATCGGAAACCTCCCTGCCCTGCGCAAGATCCCAAATTCGGCGGTCGCGATTCGCAACCAGCAGGTCAAAGGAACGCATGGCGGGAAGAAAATCCAGGTAACCGTAACTCTGGTTGCGGCCACCGGTGTAATAAAACGTGTTGAGCGGCCGGTACCGCCGGAAATACTGCCGGTTCTTTTCCACCACGGCCTTCCGAATCCGCTCATTGATCGTGGGCGCTCTTTCGGCGAACACCTGCTCGAAGAGCGCCCGACCGAAGATCGCGTATCCCTCCATCTCCAGATGCACGCCATTGAAGGTCAGGTCCGTTTCGACCGAAGCCATGGCCTCCGCGGTGGGGGCGAAGACATCGGCGAAACCGATCTGCTGTTCGGCGGCGACCTCCCGCATGGCGGCCGTGTAGGCGCGCAGGCGGACGTTGTTGAGATCGGCGGCATTCACCCCCTTCACGTTTTCATTGGCAATGGGAGACACCAGCACGATGCGCGGTGCCGTCCGACCGTTGAACGCGCTGGTCCGGATCTTCTCCAGAAAAGCCGACAAGCGTTGGCGGAACTCAGGCAATGCCTCCGTGCCGGCAAACGATTCGTTGAAGCCAAATGCCGCAAAAATCACATCCACCTTTTCAACCGTGAGCTGCTGGTCCAGTGTGGCAAAATTATCCGGCCGTGGCTGAAGATCCACCTCATCCGCCGACCATGCCAGATTGCGGACGATCAATTCGTGATTCGGATACCTCTGATTCAACAACGCCTCGAAGTGACCAAAATCCGCGTCCCGGTCAAACAGCGTATTCCCAACGAATGCAACGCGGTCCCCCCGGCTCAGGGTCAGAGGCAGGGACGTGGGCACGGCACTCACCAGGTTCGGTTCAGGCAGGGTCTTCGCGTAACGCCCATACTCCGCCAGAGCTGGATCATTGGCGGGCTCCTGGGCATGAACCTCCCACTCTGTCACGGGAGCGAATACACCCAACCCAACCGCCACGAGCGCCAGGCACCTTCTCGCGATGGAGCGAAGTGGATGCGTCACAGCGTCAACCGCCCGCAGTCGACCGAGTTCAAAACACCCGCATGGATTCGTCATAGTGTTGTGTCCCATATCATTCCTTCGTCATCCCAGCTGAACGCATTGAGCTTCCCTCAAAGGTTTTAATCCCTGAAGGATGATTCCAGTCACCGGGTTTCAGATCATTACATTCCTTTGGGTCCTGAATCAACGAAAGTCCGTTCGGAGACGGAATTCGGGGCATCGTGCAAACCTTCTTTACCGCGCCGACGGATGATGATTCCATTGATTCATGTGTCGGTTGATCTTCTTGTTGCTGATCTCGTGGAGCAGCTCCAGCCTGGCTGCCACAGAGCCGTCGCCGGGTCCACCCGTGAACATCGCCCCCCCGCCCGCCTCTGGTTTCCAGGTATCGGTGCGTTTGGTTCCGGAAATCCTGGTGACCGGCCTCCCCGGATCCGAGTTGCAGATCGAGTGGACTTCAGGCCTCGACAGCAGCGCTCCCTGGAACGTATTGACCAACCTCACCATCGGTGAAACTGGCGCAACCACCATTGATTTGACAGTCGGCACCGCCGGGCGGTTCTACCGGGCAGTCGCACCGCTTCCCCCTCCCCCGCCTCCCGTCACGGCGCCACCCGATGAGGCGACCCCCTTGATGCTTCGAATTCCGGCCAGCACGTTCACGATGGGCAGTCCGTTGGGCGAAAAATTTCGATCCAGTGATGAAACGCAGCATTCGGTCCGGATCGCTCGTGATTATTTTTTTGGATCCACCGAAATCACTCACGCGCAGTGGACGCTCGTTCGGGGATGGGGTGTGGACAACGGCTACACAGACCTCCCCGCAGGCCGCAACGGTTGGAACGGCGACCCGCTTGGGGACCATCCGATCACCGAGGTAAGCTGGTTTGACGCCGTGAAGTGGTGCAACGCGCTGAGCGAATGGACAGGCCTTGTCCCGGCCTACACGCTCGACGGAATGGTCTTTCGGCAAGGCAACGACGAGCGCGTGAGATGCCATTGGGATGCGACCGGGTACCGCCTGCCCACCGAGGCGGAATGGGAACACGCATGCCGCGCAGGCAATCCGACGGCGTATTTCACCGGACAGAACACCAGGGCATTCTGCGAACCGGAACCGAACCTGGACCTGGCGGGGTGGTACTGCGGAAACAGCGACGCAAACACGCATCCGGTGGCTGCACCCGACAAACAGCCCAACGGCTTCGGACTCCACGACCTGCACGGAAACGTGCTGGAGTGGTGCTGGGATTGGTACGGCAGCTACTCCACTTCCGCGGTTGTGGATCCGAAGGGACCCGCAACCGGTTCCCAGCGCGCCAGCCGGGGTGGTTCGTGGAGCGACGCCGCCCAATACTGCCGATCGGCTTCCCGCAACCGGAGCGAGCCGGGCAACCGCAGCGGCAACATCGGATTCCGCCTCTGCCGAACCGCGCCAGCGGAACCCTCCCCCGCGCCCTGAGATCCAGTGCCCCAGCCGGCATTCGATCTTCGAGCGTGTCTAAAACGTAGGAGCCGACGTAAGAAGGGCCACTTCCTCAACCGGCCAAACCGGGCGATTTCCCCGTCAATTGGAGCCTCGTCACCTCGGCGCCTACGATGGGATGACAGTTTGTGGACGCGCTCTTAAAGTTCTCCTGAGCGCTGGCTATTTGCGGGTCGATCCGATACAACCCGCGCGTGCATTTGTTCCTGCCGCTTGCCAGCAGCATTCTCTACGTGGTCGCCGCCCTGTTCCTAAGACAGGCTGCCGGCCATGGAATCGGCATCTACCGGACGGCGTTTATTTGCAACTGGGGGACCGCCGTGCTCTTCCTCCTCCTCTGGCCACTGGGCGGCAGTGTGCCAAGCGGCCTCCTGTTCTACCAACCGGCAGTCGTCGCCCTGCTGTTCATCGCAGGCCAATTATCCACCTTCCTGGCTCTGGAGAAAGGCGATGTTTCAGTCGCCACACCAGTGATGGGTTCAAAGGTCATACTCGTGGCGCTTTTCACCACCCTGATCGGTGCCGATGCCGTACCGCTTCGTTTGTGGGCTGCTGCCGCCCTCAGCTGTCTCGGCATTGTTTTTCTCAACCGAAAAGGCCAGACACCCCACCCGCATGTCCTTCGCACCATCTGGTTCGCCTTCCAGGCCGCCGCCGCCTACGCCCTCTTTGACGTCCTCGTGATGAAGTGGTCCCCGGCATGGGGCGTTGGACGTTTCCTTCCGATCACCATGCTCTTTGGCGGCGTGTTCTCAATCGCATTCGTTCCGTTGTTCCGAGCTCCGCTTCGGGCCATTCCGAAGGCCGGACGCAAACCCCTCCTGGGGGGGGCCTGCTTCATCGCCCTCCAGGCCATCATCCTGGTCAGCACGGTCGCCGTGTTCGGAGACGCCACCGCAGTGAACGTCGTCTACTGCACGCGCGGACTCTGGAGTGTTCTGGCGGTCTGGTGGCTCGGACACTGGTTCGGCAACGACGAACGGGCCCTCGGTGCCGGTGCCATGCAATCCCGTCTCGCGGGCGCCGCACTGCTTTCCGTTGCGGTGGTCCTTGTTTTCCTCTGATCAGCCTCCGCCAAACGGATTCCGACCGTCATCAACTCACATAGCTGTAATCGTAGGGTTTGCGCATCTCGCGAGCCAGATGGACATTCGCATCCTTCGAGCTGTCGCCAGTGAACACCTCCTGAGCCGGATCCCACTGAAGTTTGCGGCCCTGGTGCATGGCAATGATGATGAGATGCCCGACCACGGCGGAACGATGGCCGTGCTCCACCTTCGCGACCGGATCCTGTCGCGACCGCACGCACTCAAAAAAATTACCCATGTGGTCGTTGCTCGTCTCCAGCCGAATCGCATTGTCCGGCAGCGGATCCAGGTAGATCGCCTCCTGGCTGGCCATCAGATCCTTGCGGTTCACCCAGATCCATCCGTCGCTCCCGGTAAAACGCACCCCGTTGCGCTGGCCTTTGGGATCCAGAATCCCACCGAACGGACTGTCGGCGGTCGTGGTTTTCACGATCTGCCGGACATCCCCGCCGTATTCGAGCGTGGCTTCAAATTCCTTGCAGGTCGAATAGCCTCCCTGGATCGGTCCGACGGTCGCGGTGGCCTCGACACTGATCGGGCCGTCCTGGCCGATCGCCCAGCGCGCGATGTCGTTGTGATGCGCCCCCCAGTCCGTGACCGGTCCGCCGGCGTAATCCCACCACCAGCGGAACGTATTTCCCGCCCGTTCCTTCTGATAACCCACCCGGGGCGCCTGACCAAGCCAGAGATCCCAGTTTAAACCCGCGGGCACTTTTTGGTCGGTGGCGAAAGGACCCTCACGAAGCCCGGCCGGCACAAAAACCTCAACGGTCTTCAGTTTGCCGATGCGGCCGTTCCGAACCAGTTCGCAGGCGAGACGGAAACGCCGGTCACTCCGCTGCTGTGTCCCGGTCTGGAAAACGATCCGGTTGTCCCGCACGGCGCGGACCACCTGTTTGCCCTCGTCAATGGTGAGCGTCAGCGGCTTCTCCCCATAGATGTCCTTTTTCGCCCGGGCCGCCCCGATGTTGATCAGGGAATGCCAGTGGTCGGGGGTGCCGTTCACAATGATATCGACGTCCTTCCTCTCGAGAAGCTTCCGGAAATCGCTGTAACCAACCGGAGCTTTGCCGTCTTTCGAAAAAGACTTCACCGCCCGTTCCACCGCGTCTTCCTTCACATCGCACACGGCAACCACATTGCCAAACCTCGAAGCACCCCGCATGTCGCCGCTGCCCTGCCCTCCACAGCCAATCAGTGCCAGGCCTGGCCGATCATTGGCTGAACGCGGAGTGGCGGCACCCTGTTCGGCCGCCAGCGCGGAGTCGCGCTCCACGAACCACAACGGCAGGCCGGTGGCCGCGGCGGCAAGGCTGCTTCGTTTGATGAAGGAACGACGGGAAATCTGGAATGGTTTGGGCATGCCGCATTGAAGGCTGCCCGGGCCAACTGGTCAAGGCCAACCCATCCACCGCCCGGCAACCGGGTGCAAGACAGAATTCTTCGAACCGTTGCTTCCATTGGCTTGTTTGGAAAAAGTATCTGACCTCCAAGCACCACGTCGGTTGAAGATCTGAAAAGGTGGCACGAACCGCACTGCCATTCGCGCGAACCGTCCCGG
>JAIPJX010000056.1 GCA_021733945.1 Verrucomicrobiota bacterium
AAGATGAACATCCTGGTGCAATCGGGCACGGCGATGTTGGCGCAGGCCAACGTGCTGCCGCAGTCGGCCCTCCGACTGCTCGGCTAGAGCCTCGGTAGACTCACAAAAAGGCGGCACCGGTTTCGGTGCCGCCTTTTTCTTGCCCTCATTCGCAGGGATCTGAAATTTGAAGATTTCCGACTGCTCGTCAGAGGCGTCCTCAAACAATCGGCCCTGAACAACCAGTCAATGGGGGAAGAAGAATCGGACGGACCGTGTTCCTAGCGTTTCCGGAACGGGCTGAATCCGCCAGCCTGCACTGCCGGATCCGCCACTCTGGAACGGTATGCATCGGCCGATCCCGCATTCGAAGCAGATTGCACAGACGCCCCTTCAAACCGAATCTGCTGTCCGCCCTTCAAATTGAAAACCTCCCTGCCGAGAGTAACACGGGTTTCAGCTTCATCGAGCTCCACGTCACCTCCCGAACCTGCTCCGACCAGGATCGAAGTACCTGACTCAAGCCCCACCTTCACTCCGTTGACCTCGATCTTTCCTTCAGAAACAGCCGTGGCATTGATTTTTCCACCCTTCGGGGAGAGTTTCACGTTCGAATCACCACGGACCGCAAGCCCGAGCAATGCTCCACTGGAGACCTCATCGCCCGACTCTTCATTCGCGCCACTCTTGTCCGCCGAATTTGCCACCGTTCCGTCGGGACGCACGCGCAGGGGGCCATCCGAGAAATCGAACTGCCGACCATCAATCTTCACCCTGTTGGGAAGTCTGGAAACAACCAAGGCTCCCGACTCACTCTTCTCGATTCGGAGCCCAACCAAGGGTGCCATGCTCGCCACCGGAGAAGCCTGCGGGTCAGCCTTGGAAAACAAAGTGTCCGCCAACTCCTGAGCCCCCGGAGCCCGGCTGGGAACCCGGTCAATCCGGGCGATGCCTCCCTCGGGTTTCTGCGAGGCCACTGCCGCTCCCGAGAGCGATGCGGTGGTCGCAGACGATTCGAAATCCTTTCGCAATCCTGCAAAAAGCAACCGAACCTTCGATTCAACAGATCCAGCGTCCGATCCACCCGAGGCGTCCCGTGACCCCTTTGTTTCCGGTTGCGACCCTTTTCCCTGGGATCGGGGCGCTTTTCGGACATCCTCGGGATCGGGTTCCTGGGGTTCTACGCCCGCGGGAACCAGTTCGCGCTGCGGCGGAATCTGGTTGGCAGGCAACTCCGCCAACTGAAGTGCTTTCGAGGAAAAATTTGCCGTGTCCGACCTCACCTGCTGATTGGCAGGCTGCTGAACAGCGCCTCCCGCGACCCGGGCTTTCGCAAAATCGAGCAAATTGCCCTTGGAAGTCTCCAGATCCGCCGCTTTTCGGGGCCCCAACTCTCCGCCATTCAGTCGGGTGCCGTCGCGCTCAACCCGTGCCTTGCGAACATCCGCCAACAATCGACTCAAGCTATCCGCGTCGCGGACTCTGGAGAGCTGCTCCAAAGGCGACGGGGACGAACTGATTATCGACTGTGCTTCCTCGATCACGATGATCTATCTAAAAACCTTATAATAAACAATTTACAAACCACTCGAGAAGAACACCCAAAGGAATTCTTGCAACGCTCACTCCCTTGGCCAAGGAGTGCCTAGGGAGAACGGGTCCCGATCTGGGTTCTCCATCATCTAAAGTCGTGACATTTTCGCCCTGACTTTAGCCCTAAAACGATCTGTTTCACTACACAGCATTTCGGATGCCGGACTCAAGTCCAATCCACTCCCTCCTCCGGCACCCCCCTGAATTCTCTAATGACAGATCCGGTGATCGGCCACCATGACGGTCACCGGACCTATCCCGAAACCAACATTCGGGAGACCTCTCCTCCTTTTTGATCAGTTGAATCTCCATGGAGGTGTGCCATAATCGGCCATGCTGTCCTTGGGCCCGCTGAAACTGCACTCCATATTCTCGCTGTCGCCACTGGCAGGTTACACCAACCTGCCATTCCGACTGGCACTCCGGGAGCTGGGGGGCCTGGGTCTGGCCACAACCGATCTGGTCAACGCCCGGTCGTTGCTGGAGAAGAACCGCAAGGCAATCAAACTGATTGAAACCCGACCGGAGGACCGGCCCTTGGCGGTCCAGCTTTTCGGTTCGGTCCCCGAGGAAATGCGGGACGCTGCAGTCATCCTCGAATCACTGGGCGTCTCGTCGGTGGACATCAACATGGGCTGCCCGGTCAAGAAGGTCTGCAAGGTGGGAGGAGGGTCGGCGATGATGAACAGCCTGGGAACAACAGCCCGGCTGGTCAAGGGCATGGTCGACGCTGTTTCGATTCCGGTCACGGCGAAGATGAGGCTGGGCTGGGACGATGCAAACTGGACCGCTCCGGACCTCGCTCGTGCGCTGGAGGACGTCGGAGTAGCCGCGATCTCCGTTCACGGCCGCACACGCGAGCAGGGATTTAAAGGTTCGGTGAAACTGGCGGGCATTCGGGCCGTTGTGGAGGCGGTGAAGACGATCCCGGTGATCGGCAACGGCGATGTGACCTCCGCATCAGCGGCAATGACCATGATCGATCAAACCGGCTGCGCCGGCGTCGGCATAGGCCGCGGAGCGTTTTACAATCCCTGGATCTTCTCACAATCCCTGCACCTTCAGACCACCGGCGAGCTCCTGCCTGAACCGCCCTTCAAGGAGCGAATTCGCTTAATGACCCGGCATCTGGACCTGATGGTCGAAATCTTCGGGGAACAGCTCGGATGCAGAATGTTTCGGAAAGTCGGCCCGTGGTATGCAAAACGGTTTGGGCCGGCCATTGAGTTTAATCGGAGAATTGTGGGAATCTCAACGCGCGCAGAGTATGACGAGATTCTGGAACATTACCTGAAGTGGCGCGAGCCCTTCCTGGATGCTGACGGGAATCTGAAACCAAGCTACCAACCGGCTCCCATGCCCCTGAACTTTTCCGACGCGCCAGCCTCCGCCCAACGGGAGTCAATCCCGGTGCCGAGCGGACCCGTCGAGATCTGGTGATCGAGTCCGGCCTGCGCTGGGATCGCTCGAGACCGCCCGGGCTAGGCCTTGATCGTGATCCTCGACCAGTTCATGCCCCTGGCGGCGGCGTACTCGCCCAGAACGCGCTCGTGCTCGATCAGGACCGCCCGAACAACACCTGAATCATCCGCATGCCCGAACTCAGGAATCGAGTCGGGAATCAAATCGTGCTGGCGGTGCGCGTACACCAACGCGAACGCAGCGCTGGCAACGGTGATCAACGGCACTTCATCGGCTTCGCCCTCCGCAAAATCTTCAACCACATCGGCCAGAAATTCCAGCTGGTCAACCAGGTGCGGGTATTTCGGAGCATGGATCGTGGCGAACTCCACCTTGAGCAAGGGAAGCTTCTTGTGAATTCCTCTCAGAATTCGGGTGGTGATCTTATTGGCGCCCCGATGCAGAAACTGAACAATTTCAGACATACCCTGATTCTGATAAATTCACCGACCCAAGACAAGCCCGATATGCCACCCGGACAAACCACGTCCCGAAGCTCGAGTTCGAAGAAATTCTCCTGATATACCCACTCAATTGCCTCCGGACTCCGGTTCCATGGATTCGGACCAGACCCGCGAGAATTTCTGAAAATCAAAAAACCACGCGAACGCGGCTTTTTGAAGATTCTGAAGCGCACCTCTTGGGGCGAGGATCGAGCGAAGGGCCCCTACCGCTGGACCCGGGCGCCACCACCCCCCATCAATTTCTCGACTTCGGCCAGGGTGGCCATCGATGTGTCCCCCGGTGTCGTCATCGCCAGCGCACCGTGCGCCGCACCGTATTCAACAGCAGCCTGCGGATCGCCGGTGGACATCAACCCGTAGATCAAACCGGACGCAAAGCTATCGCCACCCCCAACCCTGTCCATGATCTCAAGATCCTGCCGATTGGTTGCCTCAAAGAACTTTCCGTCGGCCCAGCAGATCGCGCCCCAGTCGTTGCGGGTTGCGGAGGCAACCGCCCGCAGGGTCGTGGCCGTGACCTTAAAATTGGGGAAATCCTTTACCGCACGCTCGATCATCTTCTTAAACGCCGAAACGTCAATTTTCGAAATGTTTTCATCAACTCCTTCCACTTCGAAGCCCAGGCACGCCGTAAAATCCTCCTCATTGCCGATCATCACGTCCACATACCTGGCGATGCGGCGATTGACCTCCTGCGCTTTTTTATGGCCACCGATCGATTTCCACAGCGAGGGCCTGTAGTTCAGATCGTACGAGACGATCGTGCCGTGTTGTTTGGCAGCCTGCACGGCTTCCTCCACCAAAGCGGCACTGCTCTCGGAAAGAGCCGCATAAATGCCACCCGTATGCAACCAACGAACCCCCTGTTTTCCGAAAATCTCGTTCCAGTCGAAGTCCCCCGGTTTGAGCTGACTGGCCGCCGTGTTCCCCCGGTCAGGCACACCCACCGCACCCCGAATCCCAAAGCCCCGCTCGGTGAAATTGAGCCCGTTCCGAACGGCGCGCCCCACTCCATCGTATTTCTTCCACTGGATGAGCGAGGGGTCCACCCCGCCCTGCAGGACAAAGTCTTCGATCAACCGGCCTATCTCATTGTCGGCAAACGCCGTGCACACCGCGGTTCGCAGACCAAAACAACGGCGGAGACCACGTGCCACATTGTATTCGCCCCCACCTTCCCAGGCTCGGAATTCACGAGCGGTCCGGACCCTTCCTTCGCCGGGATCGAGGCGGAGCATGATCTCCCCAAGGGCAATCATGTCGTATTTGCATGCAGAAGCGGGTTTTACTTCGAGATTGGACATTTGAAAAACGGGTAAGGGTTATGGTAATGATGGTGCCCCGGCTAGGACTTGAACCTAGAACCAATTGATTAAGAGTCAACTGCTCTACCATTGAGCTACCGAGGCAACCCTGTCGCGCTGCACACCAAGCGGCACTTGCCGTCGCGAGTCAAGCTGGAATCGCATTTCCAAGGATCATTTGATCCAACAGAAAATCCGTTGCGCACCAAAGCGCACGGAAACATTGAGACCCAGCCACTCCAAACCTGCCGTGGAACGTCAGCAACGTCATCTTTTCGCACGCCCCAAACCAAAAGGCAAGCTCATCTGTCTGCGTCTGAAAAAAACCCTCTGTTGCAAGGGCAAACCCCCTCAATTCACAAGTTATTCACAGGCAGTGAAGAACCTCGATCTTTTCAATTCCCGAGCAGACTTACCTCAGGGACCCATCAATCGCGCCTCCGATTTCATCCGTTCCCGAGCCAATCCAGTCCTCTCCCTTTGAGCATGGCACTCCGGATCCAAAGCCGCCGGATTTCGGTTCCAAAAACCCTCCCCACATTCCAAGCAAATACACTCAAGTCATTCCACAAGAATTAGTTAGGCGACAAATAATCCAAACTCCTGATCAGACCCACCCCGACCTGTCAAGCAATTAAAGATCTCGGATTTCCACTTTTGAGCTTGCCACACCCAGGGCTCCACCCCATCCGCCTGACCGGAGGCAGGGCGGAACCCCCGTTCTTGAACGATAACGTTCCGCTCCAGGCAATGCGTAAGACTTATGCCCGAAAGGCCGGCTTTTAAGAATTTTGTTCACACAGCAAAAAGAGCTTGCCTTCGACGCTCCAGCAAGCATCCCTCCAGACCTGAACATACCAAAATATGTTGACTCTCTAGCAAATTCGAGCAGGCACCTCCTGGATCGGTCGATTATGAGCTTTGGGGAACAAAAAACGAACCCGATTCAGATTATGGCAAAAACACCAAAAAAATGTTTCGTCCTTTCACTGGCGCTTCTGGTGATCGGATTTGCGGACACCCAGGCCGCCCTCTTTTGGGGAATCGCGAAGCCTTTGGGAGCGGTTTTCTTCATTCTGTTTCTCATCACCTACCTGATGAACGATGAGGTCGCCAAGTATGACAGCGAACAGGTCTCCCACCATAAGCCCTCCCGAAAGACCGCGTAGCACCACCCCCGGTCAGGAAATCAGGCCTTGGAGGAACCGGGCCAGCGAATCACGTCAAGGAACGCGCCAAACACCGGGCCATTGGCGGCGATCACACTCTCCGAGCTGAGGTCGAGCGGCCCCCCGTCGCGATCGGCACACCGGCCACCGGCCTCGGCGATGATGAGGGCACCCGCTGCATAATCCCAGGGTGCCAGTCGGTATTCGAAGAATGCGTCGAACCGGCCGCAGGCCACCCAGCAGAGGTCGATGGCGGCACTGCCCATTCTACGGATTCCCCGGATGTTCCTGGAAAACAGCCGCCCGATAGAATCCAAGGTGTGCTGCATCATCTCGCCCCGGTCATAAAAAAAGCCGGTGCCGACAATGCATTGTTCCAGCGAATTGCTGCACGTTGGCCGGATGGGCTGCCCGTTCAGAAAAGCGCCTCCGCCACGAACCGCCGAGAAGAGCTCCTGCCGCACAGGATCATAAACCACACCAACCCGCACCACTCCATTCTCGGCGTATGCAATCGAGATACAAAAATGCGGAATGCCGTGGGCGTAGTTGTTCGTGGCATCCAGGGGGTCGATCACCCAGAGGTGCGGATCCTGAAGAGTCCCTGTCGCCCCACCCTCCTCGCACAGGAATGTATGGGCCTCACATCGCTGGCTAATCCACTGGGTAATGATCTCTTCAGCCTCGAAATCAGCCTGGGTCACGAGGTTATGAGAACTCTCTTTCTGGCTGATCGCAGCCCTGCCGCGCAGGCTGAGCAACCGATCCCCGGCAGCCCGGGCCGCATCCGACGCAATTTGTAGATAGCAATTCATTCGTTGAAAGACCGCAAGGCATACGCGGTCCGCGATTGGAAAGCAAGTTATCCCGACACACCCCTTCGGCTCTCATGGGAGCGCGATGGTTCTCCGGTTGCGACGCCCAGTGCGCCCCACTGCCATTCGTTTAAGAACTGAAATGGTAGGGCGAAGCGTCCTCGCTGAGCCGAGGGTATCGCGAGGGTTGAGTTTTGGGGGATGC
The DNA here is from genome assembly GCA_021733945.1 of Verrucomicrobiota bacterium. Lineage (GTDB taxonomy): Bacteria > Verrucomicrobiota > Verrucomicrobiia > Limisphaerales > SIBE01 > JAIPJX01. The sequence goes on from JAIPJX010000056.1 coordinate 6,991, forward strand.
TCACCGGGACGGTTCGCGCTACCTTTCCCCGTCCCCCTCGGCGGTAGGGCGAAGCGTCCTCGCTGAGCCGCTCAACCGCTTGTCGGCTCACCGGGACGGATTCGCCCTCCGAATAGCTTAAACGAATGGCAGTGCAGTGCGCCCTGCCAGACGCACAAAAAAAGCGGGTATCTCACGATACCCGCTCAACCCAATCAACCAAACGTACCTATGCAATCGCCCAAGTCAAAAAGGCGAATCACAAACTTCACCATACCCACGTATGAGGGCCAGGCCCTATCCACCCAGCCACTCACACATAATCAGACGAACCACTCCCTGGAGTTGTTCAATTTTTTTTAATTTGCAGACTTCCTTGTCGGGACCGCAAACCAGGCGACACCACGCCAGTCCCGCCGGGCCGGACAAACCCAGGACGCGGGTACCGCTGCGCCCGGCACTCCGGCCCTCAAGCTCCCAGGAGAAGCCGCTTGCACGCCGTCCGCAATTTCTGGAGGTGCGCGACCGATTTGGCTTCGATGTAGCACCGGATCAATGGCTCCGTGCCGCTCGCCCGAAACGCCACCCATTCCCGGTCCGGCAGCAGAAACTTAAATCCGTCGGTCGTAATGAATCGCTCGACTTTGAAGGATCCAACCTTGTCGAGGCCTTCGCCCAACCGTTTGAGCAGCGATTCCTTCTTGTCGGGCGGAATCGCCACATTGATGCGGTCTGTGTGAAATTCGCCGGTCCGTTTCTCAATCTGCTTGAGGATCTGCCCAAGCGACTTCTTTTCATACGCCACCAACTCCGCCATCAGCAGGCAGGCCAGGATGCCGTCCTTCTCGGGTACATGCCCCTTGACACTCAATCCGCCGGATTCTTCGCCCCCCACGATGATCGGCTCACTCTCCATGAGCGCACCGATGTATTTGAAACCGACCGGGGTTTCATGGACATGCACGCCGAGCAACTCCGCCACGGCATCGATCTGGTGACTGGTGGGCACCGTTCGGACCGCGGCCCCCGTCCACAGCCGATTCTTCTTAAGGTGATAGAGCGCGAGCGCAAGCACCTGATTCGGCGTCAGCCAGGTGCCGTCCCGGTCGACAATCCCAAACCGATCGGCGTCGCCGTCCAGTCCGAGCCCGATCTGAGCCCGACCACTTCGCACGAGGGCGCTCACTTCAGCCATGCCCTCGGCATTGGGTTCGGGGTGATGACCGCCAAAGAGCGGGTTCAAGTTGTCATGAAACAGGGTCACCCTGGCTCCAGCCTCAGTCAGCAGGGCGTCGAGGTAACCGCGGCCAGTGCCGTACATCAGCTCCACGGCAACCTTGAGCTTCGCCTTTGCAATGGCCTTAAAATCGATCAATTTTCGCAACTGCCGGAAATACTCTGGCTGGGGATCGAAAGACTTGCAGGTATAAGGACCAGTGACGGACGCTTCAAAGCTCCAACCGGATTTGAGGCGTTCGGCGATGGCTGTTTCGATCTGCCGGGTGATCTCCGGGGTCGCAGGTGCCCCGTTGCTGGTGGAAAATTTGAGTCCCTGGTATTCGGCCGGATTGTGGCTGGCGGTCATGTTGATTCCGCCAATCGCCTTTTTGTGGCGAATGGAATGCGCAATCACCGGCGTTGGAGCATCCCGATCGCAGAGCACAGGTTTCAGACCGTTCGCCTCGAGCACCTGGGCTGCCGCCAGCGAAAACTCACGCCCCAGGAAACGGGTGTCGTGCCCCACGATGACCAGCGGACGGCGCCCAAAAACCGGCGATCCATCCCGCTGAATCTCAGAATTCAGAAAATCAGCTATTCCCTGCGCAGCCAGTCGGACTTTGTCAAAGGTGAAATCCTGAGCAATGATTCCACGCCAACCGGAGGTTCCAAATTTGATCATATCTTCCTTGTTTTTTGGTTCGTTGAGGCCACCAACAGGGAGGGGAAGACCGAATGGACGTCAGTCTGGCCCGCAGAATGGGGCCCGACTAATTTTTCCAGTCAAAAGCCCGTTTCTTAAGTGCGTACAGGTAACCTACAAACAGAGTGCCGAGGAACGAAAGCATCGAACCGAGGATCAGATTGGCGTTGTCCCGGAGCATGTCCCGGTAAACCACCGCCCAGGGGAAAAGAAAAATGACTTCGATGTCGAAAAGAATAAACAGCATCGCAACCAGGTAAAATTTCACCGACATCCGCGGCGTGCCATCCCCCACCGGAAGCATTCCGCATTCGTAAGCCGAATCCTTCACCGCATTGCGCCGCCCCAACTTGCCCGCCAGGACGGAAAACACGAGCGTCGCCCCCGCAAACGCGAAAGCAACCCCACCAAGGATCAATACGGGAATATACTGGGCCAGCTGGTCCATCCCTCGAACGTTACGGAGGGTCCAATTCTTTGGCAAGTGTCGATTTCAGACTTGCCTTTTAAGGCTGTAACGAGACACTTTGCGAGTTTTATGAGTTCTGAATCAACAGAGTCTGTCGGGCTATACCAATTCCTCACCTGGGTGGAGGTGAATAAGAACCGCCTTGTCAAGGGCGCGCTCGTGGTTGTGGTGATCGGTTTTGCCATCACCTTCGTGCGATGGAAAACCCATCAAACCGAACTGCTGGCCAGCGACGAGCTCCTGAGCCTCCGCACCCGGTTGGGCGCCGCCAGCGCAACGGAGGGACCCGACGCAAAAGATTTTCTCGCAGTTGCGGAAAAATTCTCGGGTACCGATGCCGCCGAACGTGCCGAACTGCTTGCCGCCGGAGCACTCTTTACCAGTGGCGACTACACGGGAGCCGCAACCGCTTTCGAAACCTTTGCACAGCGTTACCCGAGCCACCCCATGGCCGCCAGCGCCGCCTACGGGATCGGGGCTTCGCTGGAGGCCCAATCGATAACTGCCGAAGCTCTTAAAGCCTACGAGTCGGTCGTTTCGAATTACCCCACCTCCTCCGTTGCCGACGAAGCAAAATTCTCACTGGCCAGAATCCACGAAACAAGCGGGCGGAACGAACAGGCATTTAAACTCTATTCGGAGCTCAGCAACGCATCGTCCGGTTTCTGGTCGACCGAGGCCGGGACCCGCAGGGACCGACTCGCTGCGGATTATCCGGATCTGGCCGCCAAAGCCGTTGTTGGTTCGACAAACAGCCCGGCAATCTCCGCACCCGCGACTTCCGGGCAGTAAGGGGTCGCTTCCCCGACGCTCTGGAACGGACCTGGAAAGGTCCTGGCAACGCATCTCCTGGACAGGTTCAGGGGCAATCGAGCCTGTGGGAACCGCTCGCCGCGTCAAGAGGATGGAACGGCGGGAGATTTCGGGGCACCGGCACACCATTTCGAATCATGAAGATTGCAATCATTGGCACGGGTTATGTCGGCTTGGTGACAGGTGCCTGTTTCGCGGAAATCGGACATGAGGTGATCTGCGTTGATTGTGACGAAGCCAAGGTCAAACTGCTGGAGGACGGGGGCATTCCAATCTACGAACCCGGCCTCGAGGATTTGGTACGAAAAAACGTCAAGGCAAACCGCCTCCGCTTCACCGCCTCCACTCAGGAGGGAGTGGAACAGTCGGACGCCATCTTCATCGCGGTTCCAACCCCTCCCCTGCCGGACGGATCGGTTGATCTGAGCTTCATCGAACGAGTGGCCCGCGATATCGCCGCCGCGATGGACGGTTACAAAATCGTCATCGACAAGAGCACCGTCCCCGTCAAAACCGGGGAAAAAGTTGCCGAAACCATCCGGCGTTACTGCAAATCCCAGGTCGAATTCGACGTGGTCAGCAATCCCGAATTCCTCCGGGAGGGTTTTGCCGTCGAGGATTTCCTGAAACCAGACCGCGTTGTCATCGGCGTGCAGAACCAACGTCCCGTCGCCGCCATGAAAGAGGTGTACGGCCCGCTCAACGCGCCGATCGTCGTCACCGACATCAATTCCGCCGAGCTGATCAAGCACGCAGCCAACTCCTTCCTGGCGCTGAAAATCTCCTACATCAACGCCATCTCCATCCTGTGCGAAGCCTCGGGAGCCGATGTCACCGAAGTAGCCAATGGCATCGGCATGGATGCCCGGATCGGCCGACGCTTCCTCGACGCTTCCCTCGGATTCGGCGGCAGCTGTTTCCCCAAGGATCTGAGCGCGTTTATCAAAATTTCCGAACATCTGGGATACGATTTCAACCTCCTCAAGGAGGTGCAACGCATCAACACCCACCAGATGGACCGGTTCTTTAAAAAAATCCTGGATACCTTGTGGGTTCTCAAGGGCAAAAAAATCGGGGTTCTCGGACTTGCCTTCAAACAGAACACCGACGACGTGCGCATGTCCCCCGCAATCGAGCTCTGCCAGCGCCTCCAAAACGAGGGCGCCGAACTCCAGGTCTACGATCCCGAGGCGATGCAGAAAGCCAGGGCGATCCTCGAAAACGTCACGTATGTCGAAACCATGGATCAAGTGGCCGAGGGATGCGATGCCTTGGTGATCGCCACCGAGTGGCCTGTGTTTAGGGAACTCGACCTTCAGAAGGCCCGCAAGGTCATGACCCATCCCATTCTGTTCGATGGACGCAATCTTTTCGACCCGCTCGAAATGGAACGTCTCGGATTCATCTACAAGAGCATCGGCCGCGGACGGTGAGGTCCGATGCCGCCGTGATTCTTCTGTGACCGAACCCGATGTCATCGAGGTGGCCGCAGGCCTGGTCTTTCGCAACGGCAGACTCCTCATCACACGGCGAAGAGCCGGGGATCACCTCGGCGGACTTTGGGAATTTCCAGGCGGCAAACGACTGCCTCACGAATCGTATTCCCAGTGCCTCCAACGCGAGCTCGAAGAGGAACTGGGCATCGGCGTCAATCCTCTGGAAACCATAGAAACCGTCGTCCACGATTATCCCGGCAAACGGGTCCGGCTCGAGTTCTTCCGATGTGAACTCATCCGCGGCGAACCAACTCCCATCGAGTGCGATGCTCTGGAATGGATCACCCGCAACCAGATCTATCAGTTCGAGTTCCCCGCCGCAGACGCCACCCTCCTCGAAAAAGTCCGATCCACCGCGCGTTGGTGGTAACCCCCAAGTGCAACCTTTTGTTGCACCTGCAACAAAAGGTTGCACTTCATAAACGAGAGCCGGCTGCTGCTGTGGAAATCCACATCTCTCCGCACACCCCCGATCAACCCGGATTTTCCCTAGACCGCGGGAACCGGTAGCTCAAACCCCACCCTGGATGGCCCCTCCCTCGATTCAAGATTTCACCAAAAGTCATTTAAGACTGTCTTTTTGACAGGTTTGCTTGACACGTCTCAACTTACCGTGCAAGTTTGTGTCATGTTAACTTTACAAAAAGACAACCTGAACAAACTTATGAACAAAACCAAAACCGATTCCTCCGCTTGGACAACCCGGAATAAGGAGAACACCATTCGCCTCGCACTCTGGACCGCCGCCTGGCTGGTCACCACCGCCATTGCTGCGTTTGGTCCAAAGGTCCTCTGGGACTTCAGCACCGTGCCGACGATACTCGGCGTTCTTGCGAATGTGGGCGTCGGCTTCGGCATGATGGGGGCCAGCAAACGGCATTTGCAGGGACAGGATGAACTGATGCAAAAAATCCAGCTGGAAGCCATGGCGTTTGCAATGGGTATGGGCCTGGTGATCGGCCTGAGTTATGAACTCCTGGAGGATATCAGGATCATTTCCTTTGAGCCGGAGATCTCGCACCTCGTGATTCTGGTCTGCCTCACCTACATGGCCGCCATGGTGGCCGGAATCAGGAAATACCGATGAAAAACCGCCTGAAAGTGCTTCGAGCCGAACGGGACTGGACGCAGGCGCAGCTGGCCGATGCGCTGGAAGTATCGAGACAGACCATCAACGCCCTCGAAACCGGAAAGTTCGATCCAAGCCTGCCGCTGGCTTTCAAAGCGGCCAGGCTGTTTAATCTGGCGATTGAGGATATTTTCCAATACGAGGCCGATTCGTAAACCATCCCGGATCGAGGGTTTCCTTTGCCGTGCGCGACGTTCGTTTCCTGTTGGACGGGGCGCACGGCGATGATACCTTCGGTCCGTCCCATCGATCCGCGACCCTGCGAACGATTGCGGAGCGGAGCTGTGGGACACCGAGAAGCTCGTTCCATCATCATGCCAGACCAAATGCGCCTCCTAAACTCTCTCCTATTCCTCATGCTCCTGAACCTGCCCCAGTCGGGGCGTGGAGCGGAACCCAGGTTCTTCCGCGACGACGGCGGAGTTCCGGCCGACCTCGCAGCTCCGGTGCCCGATCGGTTCGATCGATCTGGCGATCTGCAGTGGAGACAACCCCTGGATTCGGGCCATTCCACTCCGTGCGTCTACGGGAACCGGATCTACCTGACCACTTACAACGCCGAACGCCGGGAACTGGCAACTCTGGCACTGGACCGTGGCACAGGCGAAACGGTGTGGCGTCGGGTGGTTCCCACCGATCGGATCGAGCCGTTCCATAATGTCGGCAGCCCCGCCGCCCCCTCTGCTGCGTGCGATGGCCAGCGGGTTTACGCCTTTTTCGGAAGTCAGGGTCTTACCTGCTACGACCTGGATGGAAACCAAATCTGGAACGTTCCCATGGGCCCGTTTCAGGATGAGTTCGGAACCGGAAGCTCCCCTGTCCTGGCAGACGGAAAAGTAATCGTCGCTCAGGATCACGACGCCAACAGTTTTGTCATTGCGCTCGAAGCAACCACCGGCAAGGAACTCTGGAAAACCGAGCGGCCGAATGCGGTGAGAAGCTATTCGACCCCCATGATTTGGGATCGCGGTGACCAAAAGCAGATCATCCTCGCCGGAGCTCTGGACCTCTCCGCCTACGATCTGGAAACCGGCAAACGACAATGGTGGGTCACCGGCTTGGCACGCATAGTCATTCCAGTGCCCACAAGAGAAGGGGACACCCTCTTCGTTTCAACCTGGGCACCGGGTGGCGATTCCGGAAGTCGGATCTCGATGGGAGCCTGGGATGACGCTGCGAATCGTTGGGATCGGAACCGGGACGAAAAGATTTCGAAGTCGGAACTGGAGCCGGGGGAAGTGCTCACGCGGTTCTTTCGCATGGACCTCAACCAGGACAACGGTCTCGATCGCAAGGAATGGGAACGCCATGCCGCGGTGTTTGAGAACGCCCGAAACGCGGTGCTCGCCATCCGCCCGGGATCGGGCACCGGAGATCTGACCCGGAGCGCGGTCGTCTGGGAGTATTCGCGCGGCGTTCCGTATGTCTCCAGCCCGCTCGTCCACGGAAACATCCTCTATATGGTCAAAGACGGCGGAATCGTCACCAAACTGGAAGCGTCCACCGGAAAGCTGCTTCACCAGGAACGCCTCTCAGGACTCGGCAACTACTATGCCTCGCCTGTGACCGCCGGGGGAAACGTCTACTTCGCCAGCGAACAGGGCGTCGTGACCGTTGTGCGGGATCAGGTCGAGTGGGAAATCATCTCTTCCCACGACTTCGGCGAACGCATCTACGCGACCCCGACCATCGACCGGGACCGGATTTTTCTGCGAACCGAAAAGGCCCTTTATTCGTTCGCTCACCCGGGCAAAAGTTAGTCCCCTTTCCTGATTCGGATCTCCGTCCTTTCGAAGACCTGTCACCTGAACAACCGTTCCAAGCGGCTTGGACCGCACCAACACCTGCAACTGGCCTGCGTTCACCAAGAGCTGATCATCAAGTTTTGTCAGGATGTCGCGCCTGCGCAGACCAGCCCGCCCAGCCGGACTTCCAGGCACCACCCGCTCCACTGCCAGTCCCATTCCAGGAGTCAACCCGAGTTGCGCGGTCACAAGAGCGGGCACCGGCGTCACCTGCACACCCAGCCAGACAGCCGACTCGGACCGGTCTGCACCCTCATGATCCCGATGGTGCAGCCGATCCCCTTGGCTGCCCTCCCTTGCCGGAGAATGTACCATCGGATGCTCGCGGCGGGCCGAATCATCGACCTGCGGAAATGCGACGCAGCCTGTGGTGACTGCCATCAGGAAGGAAAACTGAAAAAAACGGAATCCCGGTTTCATGGTCTGGCTTTCTTGGACAAGGGTTCACGGACAGGAGCGGATTCTTAATCCGGATGCCCCGGATACCAGCCATCCAAACACGGAACCTCGTACAAAGCCAGCGATTCTCCCGTTGGAAACCGCTATTTCGATGCTTCGCCGGCAGTCCGGCTCCGGCTGGTTTCCGCCGCCCCTCAGGATCACCGTTCCAAAGTCCGAATCGAAATCCCTGAAGCGAGCCGTGACCCAAGGGTTGCGAGCAGGCTCCGAATGCGCCGCGAAGCGGCTCGGGCTGAGCCAAGGTTCGCCCCGACCACGAGGATTCGATTCTCAAAGTCATTAAACTCGACCAGATACGCCGCAGAGAATTGATCCGCTATGTGCCGCACGGCCGTTTTCAGGCTCGTGACCTCCGGTTTCAGAAGATTAAACACGGCGACACCCGAGGGACGCAGCCGGGTGCGAACCAGTCCGGGCAGCGTGTTCCAGACCATGTCCGGCTGCAACACGCGTCGTCCGGCCGCCACTGAAATATCTTCGATGATCGCGTCGAATCGCGAGCGAGTGCCGCGCAACCAGACTTCGGCATCCTGATGATGAAACTCAACCTCACCGCACCACCGACCACAGAGGCTCTGAAAAACGCCGCAGCTGCGATCGGACACATCGACCGCGTCGACCGAATGCGCGGCACCCAGGGCACGCAACGGCGCCAGAATACCGCCGCCCTCGAAACCCAGAAGTGCCAGACGCGATCCCGCGCCGTGACAGCATACAGCGGCCGCCAGCACATCGAATACGCTGTGAGTGGGGCCGGGTTTCGCGAGCACTTCACTGAGCACAACTCCGTTCTGGAGAATCCGGACTCCGCGCCCGGTGACGACGGTCCGAACGCGGTCGGGTTTGTGTGGTGGCGATGGCATCCGTTGTTGCTGTGTCACTCCAGCTGCGCGCATCCCGCGGTTCCTTCTGGATTCGAATCGCCCGACGCAGCCATGGTTCAAAAGAGTTTGCAGATCGGAACACAAATAGGAAAGTAATGGTTTTTCGGGGAATGCACGATTCCGGGCATCGCATGAGTGCGCGCCGACATGGCGCCCAAGCCGAAGAGCACAAACAAACGACTCCCGTGAAAAGGCAGGTGCGGTTAGCACAGCGGATGAAACGACGGAGACTGAAATTTGAGACGCGGGTGTTCTGGTTGACGGTCCTGACCGGTTCACCCGGGTCCATCGTGGCGTTGTTGTTTCTTTGGCTTGGCGACTACGAAATGAAAACCCGATGGACCGGCAGCGTGCTGCTCGTTCTTTTCTGGTGGGCATGCGCCCTGACAGTCCGGCACCGGGTCCGCTTCCCTCTCCAAACCCTGGCAAATCTGCTGGCCGCCATTCGGGAAGGCGACTATTCGATTCGGGCGCGGGATGCGCGCAGCGACGATGCGCTCGGGGAGGTCATGCTCGAACTGAACGCCCTGAGCGAGGATCTGCGCGGTGAACGGCTCGATGCAATCGAAGCAACAGCACTCCTGAGCAAGGTCATGGCTGAAATCGACGTGGCGGTGTTCACGTTCGACGGAGACCAGCGACTGCGCCTGGTGAATCGTGCCGGCGAACGATTGTTGTCACAACCCTCGGAACGGCTGCTTGGACGCAGCGCCCTGGAACTCGGCCTCGCGGAATGCCTCCAGGAGGAACCCGCTCGCACAATGGAAATCGCTTTTCCTGGCGGGATGGGACGCTGGGGCATGCGTCGGAGCACGTTCCGCGAGGACGGGGTGCCCCATCAACTGCTCGTGCTCACCGACCTCAGTCGCGCGCTGCGGGAGGAGGAACGCCAGGCCTGGCAGCGATTGCTCCGCGTTCTGGGTCACGAACTGAACAACTCACTGGCTCCGATCAAATCAATCGCCGGAAGTCTCGAGAATCTGGTTGCCAAGGACCCGCTGCCCGAAGACTGGAGGGAGGACATGCGCGCCGGCATGGCGGTGATCGCCGGCCGCACCGATTCCCTGGGTCGGTTCATGAGCGCCTACAGCCGCCTGGCCCGATTGCCCCCGCCTCGTCGTCAGCCCCTGGATGTTCGGGCATCGATCCAGCGAATCGCCGCGTTGGAAACCAGGCTCACCGTGCAGGTGCAAAGCGGAGAAACCATCACGGTACGCGCCGACAGCGACCAATTGGATCAGCTCCTGATCAACCTGCTTCGGAACGCCGTGGACGCATCGCTCGAGACCGGCGGCACGGTCACGGTCGGTTGCATCCGGACCGGATCCCACGTCGAGATTCGCATCCAGGACGAGGGTCCCGGTCTCGCAAACACGACAAACCTGTTTGTTCCCTTTTTCACAACCAAACCCGAGGGATCCGGGATCGGACTGGTGCTGAGCCGCCAAATCGCCGAAGCCCACGGGGGGTCGCTCTCGCTGGAGAATCGGGGTGATCGAACGGGGTGCGTGGCGTGCCTGCGTCTCCCGCTCTAACAGGCTGCTTCTCCCGCTTTGTCCTTGTTCCGAGCGCTGGAAAGGGCACTCTGGATCCATGCATTCCAGCTATCGGACCGTTGGCCGGAGCATTCTCGCCGCACTCTGGATCAGCGCGGTGGCATGCCCCGATATTCGAATGAACGCAGCCGAATCGATATCGCCCGCAGAGGCTCTTGTGACAACCCACCGCCCCCTGGTGATCGCCCACCGCGGTTTCAGTCTGTTTGCTCCGGAAAACACCCTCCCGGCATTCGAATCCGGCATAAAGGCGGGAGCCGATCTGATTGAGCTGGATTATCATCATACCAGCGACGGGGTTCCTCTCGTGATCCACGATTTCGATCTGGATCGCACCACGGATGCTCAATCCAGGTTTCATGCGAAGAAGATCCCCGTTGCCTCAAAGACGCTCCAGGAAGTGCGCGATCTGGATGCCGGCAGCTGGTTCAGTCCTGGAATGACCGCGGTACGCTTACCCACCCTCAAGGAAGCCTTGTCACTGATTCAGAACGGCGGCATGACGTTGATCGAACGAAAATCCGGCGATCCGGAGACCTGCGTAAAACTCCTGCGTGAGGAAAAGCTGGTGAACCATGTCGTGGTGCAATCCTTTGACTGGGATTACCTCACGGAGTTTCATCAACTGGAACCGCGGCAACTCCTGGGAGCGCTTGGCCCCCAGGGCAGTCGGAACGGCCGGAAGCTCTCCGATGAGGAAAAGGTTCTGGATCGGGTCCGGGTCGATCAGGTGCGCGCGATCGGAGCCCGCGTGGTGGTGTGGAATCGCAATGTCACATCGGATGCTGTTGATTACGCGCACGACCGGGGACTGAAGGTGTGGATTTACACGATCGACGATCCCGAGGTCGCGAACCAACTGCTCGACCAGAAGGTGGACGGGATCATCTCAAACAACCCCTCGATCATCTGGCGGACCCTTGCCTTGCGGGCAGGCGCCCCCTGATCTCACCGCCCGCCCATGAGCTCGTTGAGTTTCTCGGTTCGGAACGAAAAGATCCGCGCAATGTCCCGCCGCACAAACAGTCGTTCAATCACGGCACCCCCGAGCACGGCATAACGCACATGATCCACACACAACGTGCCACCGTCCCGTTCCTCAAAACGATGCTCATGGATCCATCGGCGGTAGGGGCCCTTCCTTTGTTCATCAACAAACCGGTATGGCGGCTCCCACACGGTGATCTCGCTCCGCCAACGAAACGGGATGCCATGCACCCTTAGGTTGTAATCGATGAGAGTGCCCGGTTGCATCCGGATGGGAGTCGGGCTTGCGATCTCGAAACGGAGCCAGGGCGGCGTGATGACCTCAAGATTCCGCGCATCCGCAAAAAACGGAAAGAGTTCGGATCGGGGTTTGGGGAGCCAGAGCTCCTGATGCAACGTAAATTCCTTCAATCTTTGGACTATAACCCTCTCAGTTGCCGGAAGCAACCAGGTCCTCCTCGACAACCGGCGTCGAATCGAAGTCGCCGGAAATCGTTTTTTCAGTTCTCGCCTGCGCTTCAATGTTCAGCCACCGAACCCGTTCGACCAGGACCTTCATGAGGTGCAGGGCGAACTCCGGCCTGTGTTCGGTCAGGATAAGAAAACGTTTCTCGTTCAGCGTTACAAACTCGCAGTCGGTTTTGGCAACCACGGTGGCGCTCCGGGGTGCCCTGTCGATCAAAGCCATTTCACCGATGACCTCGACCGCCTGAAAGGACCCGACCAACCGATCCGAAACAAACACATCCACGGTCCCCTTCAGCAACACATACATCAAATCCCCGACTTCGCCCTCCTTAAAAAGCGTCTCCCCGGCTTTGAAGAACGTACGGGCCGAGGATCCGGAAAAACAATCTTCGATTTGCATGGATTCAGTCGAGGCTGCTGGTTTTGTTGTTTCGCATTACTGCATTCAAACCCAAGAAACGCAGGACTGGTACCTTGTCATTTTTGAGAAACGTCAGTTTGTCCTTGCCCTGACGTCACTCGATAGTTAGCCATAGGTGGTAAGCGTTCAATCAGCGCCAACGCGCTTCCGACCGCGGTTCTCTGAATTATGCCTGATGCTGCCAAGGGTTTGACCGTACTTTCGAAGAAACAGTACGAGGAACATCTGCCCACACTGCGAGCGGAGCTGATCCAGGCGCAGTCCGAGCTGCGGGATTCCGGGGTTTCCGTCGTGATCATCATCTCCGGCGTCGACGGCGCCGGCAAAGGGGAGGTGGTCCACCGCCTCAGCGAATGGCTCGACCCGCGGGGCATCGACACCCAGGCGTTCTGGCAACTGTCGGACGAGGAGAAGGAACGCCCTCCCTTCTGGCGCTTCTGGAAGATCCTCCCCGCGCGTGGGCGCATTGCCATCCTCGTGGGATCCTGGTACACCGAACCGATCGTCGCCCGGGTCTACAACCGGATCAGTGCCCAAGCCTACGATGCCGCCCTGCGCCGGATCGTCCGCTTCGAGCAAATGCTCGCCCAGGACGGCACCCTCATCCTCAAGGTCGCCCTGCACCTTTCCAAGAAAGACCAGCGCAAACGACTCAAAGACCTGGAACAAAAGCCGAACACTCACTGGCGGGTCCTGCCCTCGGATTGGACCCACCACAAACTTTACGACTCCTTCACGGACGCCGCACACCGGTCGATTCAGCAGACCAGCACCCCGATGGCACCCTGGCTCACGATCAACGCGAACGACCGACGTTACCGGGACTTCGCCGTGGGCAGCACCCTGCTCGAGTGTCTGCGCAAACGGTTAAACCAGGTGCCCCACGCATCCCGGGTGGAAGCAAGCGCGCGTTATGTCGGACTCCAGAAGGGCCAGGCGTCGATCCTGGGGACGGTGGACCTCACCCAAACCCTCTCCAGTGCCAGGTATCGCAAACAACTGGCCAAGTATCAGGCCAAACTCAACCGGCTCATCTGGGCCGCCAGCGAACGCGGGATCGCCTCGGTGATCCTGTTCGAAGGATGGGACGCCGCCGGCAAGGGAAGCTGCATCCGCCGGATCACCGAAGCGATGGACCCACGCCTCTACCGACTCATCCCAGTGGCTGCCCCCACCGACGAGGAACGGGTGCACCACTATTTGTGGCGGTTTTGGCGGCACATCCCGAGAGCGGGCAGGATGACCCTGTTCGACCGCTCCTGGTACGGCCGGGTGCTGGTCGAGCGGGTGGAGCGATTTGCCACACGCGCGGAGTGGACCCGGGCGTATTCCGAGATCCGCGATTTCGAGTCCCAACTCGCCGATCACGGCATCGTGCTCGCCAAGTTCTGGATCCATATCAGCAAGGAGGAACAGCTCCAGCGATTCAAGCGCCGCGAGGAAGTCGCCTACAAACGCCACAAGATCACCAGCGAGGACTGGCGAAACAGACGGAAATGGGCGGCTTACGAAACGGCCGTGAACGACATGGTCGCTGAAACCAGCATCGCCACCTCCCCCTGGACCCTCGTGGCCGGCAACGACAAGAAATTTGCCCGGATTCAAATCCTCAAATCCGTGTGCCAACGCCTGGAAGCTGCGCTGTGACCCGGTTCCTGGCGCACCATCCGGGAGCCACCACAATTGACCGCGCCGGGCACCGCCGCCTGGTCTGCCACTGATGAACCTCGGAAAAACCCGTTTTGAAACCGAGCTGCAGGTGCGCCCGGACGATCTCGACTTCAACCAGCATGTGCACGCAAGCCGTTATTACGACTACGTGCTCGCCGCCCGTTACGATCAAATGGCGCGCTGCTACAAGATGTCCCTGGAGCAGTTTTTCGAGCTGGGACTCGCCTGGTTCACCCGCGAGAAATACTCCGTTTAACCACACATACGCGACTCCCCCGCTCCTGCGCGGCCCCCTCTACTTCAGATCTGATTTCCGGTTCTGAAACCGGGAAAGGTTCATTCGGGTCGTCATCTCTCTGCGGCGTTGGTCGGAAGCCTGGTTGGTCTTTGACTGGCCCGGGAGGAATTCTCCGGGTCTCGGACTGCTCTTTTTCGATTTCTTGGGGCGATTTGCCATGCAGCACAATCGTCGAAACCGTTCGGGTGTCGAGAACAACCGGAAACCCGCCTCAACCCCACACCGACGGACCTCCCGATCGCAACCGTCGAATCGTGAGACCGCGGAAATCCTGTAACAACCGGTGGAAAAAACTTCTGTGTTTAGATATGAATATGAAACACGAGCCAAAAATGAACCCTTCAGATGTCTGCACCCGCTGTGGAACCCCTTTTGGCAAAGGGGCCCTGTCAGGTCTGTGTCCCGTCTGCATGCTGGAGGAGCAAACAGAAGTCATTGATGCCGAGGACCCACGGGATCGAGCCCATCCCACCCCACCCGGTTTGGAGGCGGTCCGAAGTTTGTTTCCCGATCTGGAAGTGCTTGAGCTGATCGGTGCCGGGGGAATGGGAGCCGTTTATAAGGCGCGCCAGCCAGCCCTGGACCGGTGGGTGGCTTTAAAACTCCTGCCCGATCACGCCGATGAATCGGGTTTCGCGCAGCGTTTCAATCGCGAAGCCAAAGCCTTGGCGCGGCTGAACCATGCAAACATCGTGGCGGTTTATGAATTCGGTCAGCGCCAGGGCCGGCATTTCTTCATCATGGAATACATTGATGGAACCAATCTGAGGCAGCTCGAAAAAAACAAACGCCTGTCCCCGCGGGAAGCCCTTCAGATCGTGCCACAGATCTGCGACGCACTCCAATACGCCCACGACGAAGGAGTGGTCCATCGGGACATCAAACCCGAAAACGTGCTGATCGATCGCAAGGGCAAGGTCAAAATCGCCGATTTCGGTCTCGCCAAAATCATGAACCTCGACGAGGGAAGTCATCGTTTGACACTGGATGGCCAGGTCATGGGCACTCCCCATTACATGGCTCCCGAGCAGGTCGAGTCTCCAGGTTCCGTCGATCATCGCGCCGACATTTTTTCCCTGGGTGTCGTGTTTTATGAAATGCTCACCGGCGAACTTCCCATCGGCAAGTTCGTTCCACCCTCCCGGAAGGTGTCCATGGACGTGCGCTTGGACGAAGTCGTGCTGCGTGCCCTCGAAAACGACCCAACCCTTCGGTTTCAACGCGTGAACGACGTCAAAACCAACGTCGAATCCATTGCCTCGACCCGACCCGCTCCAAACCCCGCACCCGAAGGGGACCGTGCTCAGACCGCATCCACCAAGAGGTATCTCTATTGGGCCGGCATGCCGGTCGTGCGGGAGCAGGACGGCGAGCGCGAAGTCACGCTGGCCGGCACCCTCGGCGCGGTGGCAGTGGTCTTCGCCACCCTCACAGTGGCGTTTCTCTGTGTGCGATTCATGACCGGGGAAGAAGTCGATCGGTTCACGCTGCGCTTCTGCGAGATCCTCGGATTGTTGACCGTGATCTTCGGAATTCGACGAACACTGCATCAACCGGCCTCACAGTCCTCCACCGGCGCGGACCACACTCCCACCCTCTCCACAAAACGCCCTGAGCTGTTCCGGACGGCAGCCCTGGTGGGTGCCATCTTTCTCGTGACCACGGCATGGGGATTGGCCTATCGGCCGTGGATTTCACCTGCACTTCAACACTTCATAAGCGGTCGATCCCCCCACGTGGCCAGCATCGACTCCGCGACGGGCGTGTTGCAGGCGAGGTCCAAAAACGGGTTGACCGCCGAGGTGCTCGCCATTTCAAATCCTTACCCCGGCCCGGACAGTTGGTGGCGTCCGGAAGGTCGTCCCATCGATGCCCTGCCCTTCCAAATCCATCAACTTCCACCCGCACCCCAGGACCCCACCCGGAACATTCTGCTTCGCCTGAAGAACCTGCCCGAAGGCAGTTCCGGCCCCCACATCCAGGTGCTGACCCCCGGGATCAAGAGCCGGAGCCGGAACGACGTATTTCTAAATGGCACGCGGGCACCCGGCTTATGGCTCATTCAAGCGGAAACCCCTTCGAACATCAGCCACATTGCCCTGAAAGCAGGGATCGACCATGGACCATGGGAATTGGCGGCCACACATTCCCCCGCCAAACAAAGCTCCATCCAGCGGGTGGTGCCATCGTTTCCAGAAAGCAAAGCTTTTGTCCATCAAGTGTCGGATACCCAAAAAGGTTGCCAGGTCACCGTCGGCACACAAAACATTCCCGCCAACTGCGTCCTGAGCGTGGTGGCCATCGATCCGAATGGAGACGAGCGCCCTTACCACGTGTCGTCCGGTTCGCCATGGGCTTCGGAACATGTGGAGATGTGGACCTACGAATTCAACGACCTGAAACTCGACCAGGTGGACGAATTCAGAATCGCGGTCCGCCCGATCGAATGGTTTGTTTTCAAAAAAATCCCACTCCACCCCACTCAACCCGTCGGACCTTCGATGCCCCCTCTATTCGAACCGATGGTCGAACTGACCGGTGAACTTTTTGATTTCGATCAGCCTGCCCGGGAACACTCACCGCTGCTTTCCGAGCCGGATCCTTCCAAACCTGATGACCCCAATCCGTTCAAGGACCTCGGGGAAGAAATCGCCTCCTTTTTTGAACGGGGTTTCGACGCCCTGGCCGATACCGGTGCCCTGAGATTATTCGGCGTCACCCTCTCCGTCATGGACGCCGAAGATTGGGAAAATGCGATCCCACAGGATGTCTGGTCCCATCTGTCCGAATCCCAGTCCAAGCCGGACCGCATCCTGCCACTGGAGAGTCCATCCGCGCATCGGGTATTCGCCTACCAGACCAGGAACAGGACCATCGGCCTGCTTCAGGTGGTTCGAATTCGTGAGGACGCCCCCGAAGCCACCCTTCGCTTCAAACGGATTCGAACCGCACACTTCCACTGAGATGAAAACCAGGCAAGCCCACGATATCTTCGTGACAACACGCTGGTCACTCGTGGCATCCGCGGGACGAAAATCTTCCCCGGATGCCACAAAAGCCCTGGAGGAACTTTGCCAGGCTTATTGGTTTCCCCTTTACGCGTTCGTTCGACGGCGCGTGGGCAGCAAGGAGGACGCCGAAGACCTGACGCAGGCTTTTTTCGAATCTCTGTTAAGCCAAAACCTGTTCGCCGGGTTGGAACAGGAGCGGGGAAAATTCCGGGCCTACCTCCTGGCTGCCCTCAAGAATTTCCTGTCGAATGCAAAGGACAAACAACGGCGATTGAAACGCGGCGGCGGACAAACCATTCTCTCCCTGAACTGGGAGGAAGCCGATACCAGGTATCAGCTGGACGCTCGCGATCCGGTGGATCCCTACCGCTCCTTCGACCGCGAGTGGGCGCTCACCCTCCTTGAGCAGACTGTCCTGCGCCTGGGCGATGAATACGCCGCGACGGGGCGGGATTCGTTTTTCAAAGCCTCCAAAACCGCCTTGTCCGTTTCGCAGGACAAGATCGACCACGCCCACATTGCCCGCACCTGCGGCATGGAAGAAGGCGCGGTCCGGGTCGCTGTCCACCGCTTGCGCAAACGTTATCGGAGCCTCCTCCGGACCGTGGTCGCAGAAACCCTTGCCCATCCCGAACGGGTGGATGAAGAATTAAAATCCCTGAAGCAGGCGCTCCGCTCATAAACGGCCGCCCGAGAGGGGGCGCTCCCGGTTTTTGAACTGGCCCCACGATCCTCGCGGTTCGCAGCACAAGCCCGCCAGGGCCAAAACATTTCATCGATGGTGCGGGTTATGCGACGCTCGTTCAACGGGCTCTTCGGATTGGTTCAAGAGCAACTGCGGATGGATGCGCTCTCGGGCCATCCAAGTTCAGATGCGTCCGGGATCGATAGTGTTAATCGAAATAGGAACTCTGGATTCTTCGAAGATGGATCTCGTTAAGGATGATCACATGATCGAGGCTGTCCCGGCGGATCGAACCATCTCACTCTCGCAGTATGAATTCTGTGTGGGTGCCGAAAACCCGATTGTTTCGAAACTTGAACTTTCAGAGACGATGAACAACAGTCGGGCATGGATATTCGATTCGACGTTACTTCTTGCGGCGAGACCGGTGGTTTTGTGGCCCGGTGGAATGATCCGTCTGGAGGAGGCATTTCCACACAGGGTGAGAGCATTGCGGACCTCGAAGCGATGGTGCGCGATGCAGTGGAAGGGTACTTTGCCGAAGGCGGGAAGCCCCGCCGCGTCCAGCTTCATTTCGTCGATGATCCGTTGCTGGTCCTGGCATGAAACTTCCCCGAGACGTGAATGGCGAAGAGGCCGCTCGCGCCTTGCGTCGATTGGGCTTCGAAGAAATTCGGCAGACGGGATCGCATCGGATCATGCGCAAAGAGAAAAGAACCGTAGTGGTGCCGATGCATCGACCAATCAAGCCGGGAACTCTCAAAGGTCTAATCGAGCAGGCAGGGGTGACAGAGGAGGCGTTCGTGTTGGAGCTGTAAAAATATTGGAAAGCAGGCAGTGGATTCCTGCCTCTTCCTGTGCTACTTTCCGCAGCACTCGATTAAGAATGGTGCGTCGGGAGGGACTCGAACCCCCAACCGCCTGATTCGAAGTCAGGAACTCTATCCAATTGAGCTACCGACGCATCCGGAAGGGTCGCCGACAGAATGTGCGCAGCGACTTGTCCATATGTGCTCTGTTTCTGGAAAAACTCAAGCTGTTTCTTGCTCACCCTTGCTTGCCTGCAACAATCGCTTCGGTCAGAGTCTCCAACGGGATTCGATCAGGATCGGCAACCAGGGGCGAATCCACCGTCTCTCGAGGCACCCAGGTGCCGTCGAGTTCACTGAAGTGCCTGCAATCCATGAATAACACATCCTCCCCATGATCACCGCGTTTGTCACCGGGGCCACCGGCTTTGTCGGGTGCAATCTCGTCCATGAGCTCAGCGACCGCGGGATCGGCGTCAAGGCATTGGTCCGGTCCGGGGCCGATTGCCGGGGTTTGGAGGGGGCCACGTTCGAACGGGTGGAGGGGGATCTGGGAGACGTCGTTCTGCTCCGCGATGCCATGAAAGGCTGTCACTGGTGTTTCCACGTGGCGGCGAGCTACCATCTCTGGCTGCGCGATTATGCGCCGATGTATGCGGCGAATGTGGACGGCACCCGCAATGTCCTGTCTGCCGCAGGCGCCGCAGGTTGTGAGCGCATCGTTTACACCAGCACGGTTGGTTGCGTGGGATATCCCAAAGAACAACACGGCAGGCTCACTCCGTCAGACGAAACCGCGCCCGTGGATGTTGATCATCTGGCCGGGCATTACAAACGATCCAAGTGGCAGGCTGAACAGGTGGCATTGGAACTGGCCCGCGAGGGAACCCCGGTGGTGATCGTCAATCCCAGCGCTCCGGTCGGTCCGCGCGATGTGAAACCCACACCGACCGGCCAGGTGATCGTCGACTTCCTCAACCGCCGGATGCCCGCCTATCTGGAGAGCGGGCTCAACTGGGTGCATGTAAGAGACGTCGCCGCCGGGCATGTTCTGGCAGCGGAGAAAGGCCGCGTCGGCGAACGCTACATCCTGGGAAACCAGGAGGGCAACTGGACGATGCGCGAAATGTTTGCTGTCCTTGAGGAAATCAGCGGGATTCCGGCTCCGAAAATCAGGCTCCCTTACGGGTTCGTGCTGGCCGTGGCGTATCTGGAGGAAGGTGTTGCCAGAATCACGGGGCGACCACCCAGGGCACCGCTCGCCGGGGTGCAGATGGCCCGCTCGAAAATGTTCTTTGATCCGTCGAAGGCGGTGCGCGAACTCAATCTTCCCCAGACCTCTCCCCGGCAGGCGCTGATCGACGCCGTCGAATGGTTCCGCGCCAAAGGCTACGCCCGGGGCTGACGATCGCCCCGCCGTCAGTCGCTCTCAGGATGGTTCCTCGTCAAAAGGCCGGGGTACCAGCTTGACCCTGATGGGACCGGACCCGGTTTTTTTTTTGAAACCCTGCCTCGGTCCCTCATTCGCCAGCTTGATAAACTCGACCTGGCTCCGGATCGGGACCACCCCCCTCTTACGGGGCATGCGGCGATAGGAACCGTCCGAAGCGAGCACCCTTGCCTTTTCAGTGTCGCTCAACGGGATCGCCACCATCTCGCTCGTGATTCGCTCCCGCAACCGCCCGTCCAGGATCGGAAACACCACCTCGATGCGACCGAAGAAATTGCGCGGCATCCAGTCGGCGCTCCCGACAAATACTTCCGGCTGACAGGCGTTCTCGAAATAGAAAATCCGGCTGTGCTCGAGAAACCGATCCACGATGCTTCGCACGGTGATGTTTTCGCTGACGCCCGGAACCCCGGGGCGCAGGCAACAAATACCCCGGACGATCAGCTCGATTTTCACCCCGGCCTGGGAGGCGCGGTAGAGAGCCTCGATGACCTGCTGGTCGACCAGTGCATTCATCTTGGCAACGATCCGGGCGGGCAAGCCCTGGAGCGCATGGCTGGCTTCTCGCTCGATCAGGGATACCATCCGGGAGTGCAGTTCAAACGGGGCCACCAGAAACCGTCGCATGCCCGGAAACTGGCAGAGCCCCGTCAGCAGATTAAACAAATTGGTGGCATCCTCACCCATTTCAGGATGGCACGTGAACAGCCCGATGTCCGTGTACAAACGCGCGGTTCCCGGATTGTAGTTACCCGTGCTCAGATGAAGATACCGACGGATGGCATCGGGATCCCGCCGCACCGCCAGCGTCATTTTGCAGTGAATCTTGAAACCGACCAGGCCATACACCACATGCACACCCGCATCTTCAAGACGTCTGGCCCAGAGAATATTGTTCGCCTCGTCGAATCGGGCCTTCAACTCCACAACCGCCGTCACCTGTTTGCCGTTGCGCACGGCGTGCATCAACGCACCCACAATGCGCGGATCGCCACCGGTGCGATACAACGTCTGCTTGATCGCGAGGACATTGGGATCCTCGGCGGCCTGCTCGAGAAAGTCGATCACACTGCGAAAGCTCTCGTACGGGTGATGCATCAGGATATCCGATTCCCGGATGGCGGCGAACAGATCCGGACGATCCCTGAGCGGTCGGGCCAACGAGCTGACAAAGGGCACGTCCCGAAGTTCCGGGGAATGATCCCCTTCGTAAACGGCCATGATCCGGACCGGGTTGAGCGGACCGTCGATGATGTAGAGATCCTCGTCGGTCAGTTTGAGGGTATCGAGAAGCTGCGCGCGGATTTCTGAAGGGCAATCCAACTCAACCTCCAGACGCACGGCGTCTCCCTTGCGCCGGTTGTGAAGCTCCTTCTCAACCGCTTTGAGAAAGTTGACCGTCTCCTCAACATCGATGTAGAGCTCGCTGTTGCGCGTCACGCGAAACAACCAGCTCCCGATGATTTTCATTCCCGGAAACAGGTCTGCCAGATGATGGGTGATCACCCTGCCGAGGTAGACGTAATCCTGACGCGAATCGTTCCTCGGAAGTTTCACCAGGCGCGGAAGCACTCGGGGCACCTGCACCACCGCAAGGCGGCGTTTCCCCCCGTCGGCCTCGGCCGTCTGGAGCTGGACAATGATGTTGAGCGACTTGTTGAGGAGCTGCGGAAAGGGATGCGAGGGATCAATCGCGAGCGGCGTCAGAACAGGGCGCACCTGGGAATGGTAAAACTCTTCGACCCAGGCCAGGTCACCGGGATCCAGATCCTGACAAAAGAGCATGCGTATGCCGTTTTCCTGCATGCCAGGCACGAGCATGTCCCGCCAGCAGGCATATTGCTGCTCAACCATCCGGCGCACCCGCCGCGTAACGGCTCGAAATGTCTCGGTCGCCGTCCAACCGTCAACGCTCCGCTCCACCACCTCGCTTTCGATTTTTTGTTTGAGCCCTGCCACCCGAACCTCAAAAAACTCGTCCAGATTCGACGCCACAATACAGAAGAACTTCACCCGCTCCAGCAGCGGATTCTCCTTGTTCAGAGCCTCCTCAAGCACGCGGTGGTTAAACTCAAGCCAGCTCAATTCCCGATTAAGAAAATCCTTCGGCCCAAATGGTGACGTCTTTTCAGCCATAGATATGTAGCATCGATTATAGGACCGTCCCGGCCCGATGGCGATCTCCATCTTGGGAATCTCCGTCACTCCTGCTTCCCCTGGCAACATGACTTTTGGCTCGATTCAGGATCAACCCACCCGCACTCCAGAACCTGCGTTGCGTCCGGCTGGTCCGTTTTCCATCGGATTCCGAGCCCTGCTTCGGCCGAGTCGGCCTGAATCGCCAATTTGCGCTGTTCCAGGGGTGCAAGACAGAATTCTTCGAACCGTTGCTTCCATTGGCTTGTTTGGAAAAAGTATCTGACCTCCAAGCACCACGTCGGTTGAAGATCTGAAAAGGTGGCACGAACCGCACTGCCATTCGCGCGAACCGTCCCGG
>JAIPJX010000057.1 GCA_021733945.1 Verrucomicrobiota bacterium
GGCTGCAGGGGATGCTCACCGGGACGGTTCGCGCTACCTTCCCCCCCGCCCCAACGGCGGTGGGGTGCATTCGGAGGCGTGGCGTTGGATGATTTACGCGGAAAGAGTGGCCGCAATGCGGGCGGGGAGATCTTGGGCGGTGTGCTCCAATGTGAGCAATGTGAGGGTTTGTCCATCCCAGCGATAGAAGAGGGCAAACACGGTAAAACCCGGCACTGGCACCCGCAGGATGTCAGCCAGATCATGCGTTTCAAAACGAGCTGAATGGCCGCGCCCAGGATTCTCCAGCAGCTTTGGAACCAGGCCGCGCACAGCGTGCACAAACCGGGACGCCGATCGAGGGCGGGTGTCTTGAACGCCAATGCGGTCACGGTAATGGCGCATTCGCCGATAAAATGCTGGATGGACAACCAGTCTAGCGACCATTGGCAATGGCTTTCAACGTTTTGTCAAATTCGGCGGGGGTCACGGGGACTGCAGGTTCGGCGAGGGCTTCGCGGATGCGTTCCTCCAACCAGAGCGGGGCGGGCTGAAAGCGGGCGGCAAACTGAGGTAGGCCAATCTTCAGCGCTTGTCGAATGACATCCGACTTGCACAGATCTGAAATTTCCATGCCTTGAATAATCTGCGCCTCGATGTCCTCGCTAATCTCCATTTTAGGAAGCGTTTTCATACACGTCATTTTAACGTCGATTCACCATGAATCAATGGTGAAAAGGGGTCCTGGTATCGGCATATGATTCGCTTGGAGGGGGCCAAAGCGGCGTCGGTTGCTTGGAAAAGCGGTAGGGCGAAGCGTCCCTGCTGAGCCGCGGGTGTCGGCAGGGGCGGGCTGCAGGGATGCTCACCGGGACGGTTCGCGCTACCTTCCCCCCCGCCCCAACGGCGGTAGGGCGAAGCGTCCCTGCTGAGCCGCGGGCGTCGGCAGGGGAGGGCTGCAGGGGACGCTGACCGGGACGGTTCGCGCTACCTTCCCCCCCGGCCCCAACGGCGGTAGGGCGAAGCGTCCCCGCTGAGCCGCGGGTGTCGGCAGGGGCGGGATTCAGGGGACGCTGACCGGGACGGTTCGCGCTACCTTCCCCCCCGGCCCAACGGCGGTGGGGCGAAGCGTCCCCGCTGAGCCGCGGGCGTCGGCAGGGGAGGGCTGCAGGGGACGCTGACCGGGACGGTTCGCGCTACCTTCCCCCCCCGGCCCAACGGCGGTAGGGCGAAGCGTCCCCGCTGAGCCGCGGGTGTCGGCAGGGGCGGGTTTCAGGGATGCTCACCGGGACGGTTCGCGCTACCTTCCCCCCCGCCCCAACGGCGGTGGGGCGAAGCGTCCCTGCTGAGCCGCGGGTGTCGGCAGGGGCGGGATTCAGGGGACGCTGACCGGGACGGTTCGCGCTACCTTCCCCCCGCCCCAACGGCGGTAGGGCGAAGCGTCCGCGCTGAGCCGCGGGTGTCGGCAGGGGCGGGTTTCAGGGGACGCCCCGCGAAAGGGGGGGGCCGTTCTGTGGAGAGACTTTTTCTTGTGCAAACAGCCCTCGACCGCTAGAATTGCCTCGCCGTGAGAATGGAAATGCCGGCCAGTCGGCACCTGTGAACTTCAGTTTATACAAAGTCAAAGTGCACCGTCTCCTTGGGAAGATGCGGCCCGTGGCCCATGCGGCCGTGAATTTCATGACCTGACAGGTATTGCGCATGCTGGAAGTATTTTTATCCGCCGAAGGGCTTGTCGCTCTGGCCACCCTGATTGGTCTGGAGGTGGTGCTGGGCATCGACAATATCATTTTCATCAGCATTCTGGTGGGCAGGTTGCCGGAGGAGAACCGCAAGCTCGCCCGTGAGCTGGGCATCGGTTTCGCCATGGTGTCGCGGCTGATTCTCCTGTTCTGTATCTACTGGATCATGGGCCTGGTGGAACCGTTGTTCTCGGTTTTCGAGCAGGACTTTTCCGGCAGGGACATCATCCTCATCGTCGGCGGGCTGTTCCTGCTCGCGAAGTCCACGCATGAAATCCACAATAGCCTCGAAATTCCGGGGGAAGAGGAGTCGGGCGGTGCCCCGCCCGTGGCGGGATTTGCGCAGGTCATCGTGCAGATCGCGCTGCTGGACATCGTGTTTTCGTTGGACTCCATCATCACCGCCGTTGGACTCGTGGAGCATATCTCCATCATGGTCGTCGCCATCGTCGTGTCGGTGGGCGTGATGCTGCTGCTTGCCAAGCCCATCAGCGGGTTCGTGGACACGCATCCGACCGTCAAGATGCTTGCGCTCTCTTTCCTGCTGATGATCGGGGTGACGCTCATCGCCGAGGGCCTGGACATGCATATACCAAAGGGCTACATCTACTTCGCCATGGCATTCTCCGTCGGCGTGGAGTTCCTCAATATCACGGCCCGCAAGCGGCGACGGCGTCAGCCCATCCACCTTGCCAAAAAACAGCTTTGATCGACCCCTGAAGTAAAGGTCGCACAGGGTGTTGTCATCGGTTTCTCCAAGCCCGATCGCGATTACATGGGGCGAGCCAGGATACAAGTCATCAATCCGCTGGATGATCCGATGATCCGATAGGACGCTTCAAAAGCACTTGACAGGATCGTGCGGTTGCTGCGTTCTGGGCCGGAATCTTCCGGGCTTTTCGTCGGCTGCGGTCCCTGCCCGGGCAACTGGTTAACTGTTTTTATGAGCCTTGATATTTTTAAACTCAACGGAAAGGTGGCCTGGATCACCGGTGGCACCAAGGGGCTGGGGTTCGCCATGGCCAATGCGCTTGCCAGTGTGGGTGCGGACATCGTGATCAACAGCCGCACCGAAGCTGAAGCGATCGAGGCCGCCCGCAAAATCGCCGAGGAGCACAAGGTGCGGACGCTCGGGTTGGTGACCGATGTCACGCAGCAGGATCAGGTCGAGGCATTGGTGAACCGGGTCGTGAACGAGTTTGGTTCGATCGACATTCTGATCAACAACGCCGGGGTGAATGTGCGCCAGCCAACCGTGGATTTGCCTCTGGACGAATGGAAGCGGGTGCTGGACATCAATCTCACGGGACCATTTCTCTGCAGCAAAGTGGTGGCCCCGCATATGATCAAGAAGGGCTGGGGCCGGATCATTTATCTGTCCTCGATTCTCGGGCATGTGGGCCTGGCAGGGCGTCCACCCTACACGGCCACGAAGGGTGGCATCATTCTTCTGACCAAGACCCAGGCGCTGGAGTTTGCGACGAGCGGAATCACGGTCAACGCGATCTGCCCGGGGCCGTTCAAGACGGCGATGAATGAGGCTCTGCTGAACGATCCCGTCGCCTACAAGGCGTTCATCGCGAAGATTCCCGTTGGGCGCTGGGGTTATATGAATGAGCTGGATGGCGCGGTGATCTTTCTTGCGTCCGAAGCTTCGAGTTACATGACCGGCACCACGCTCACGATCGACGGCGGTTGGACCGCGCAATAGAACGGCCGTCTGGATCGCCTGAGATCCGACTGAGAACGTGGCGTCCGTAGTAATAGGTGACTCCGGCTGCGCTCCAGGTGACGAGGAAGACGCCCCACCAGATTCCCTTGAGCTTCCAGTCCAGTGCGTAGGCGAGGAGGTAGAAGGCGAGGCCGGGCGCGATGATCTGCCGGTACAGGCCGATCCAGATGGCGTACATCGGTCGTTTGAGTCCCTGGAGCATGTAGACCGTCTGGTACAGGATCACATAGGCGCAGAGGGTGAGTGAGGCGATTCTCAAATAGTCGCTGCCGATTTCCACCACGATGGGGTCCTCGGTGAATAAAGCCATCAGGGGGCGGGCGAGACCCAGGACGATCAGGCCGCCCAGAAGCATCATGCCGATTCCGTATTTGAGGGCGGTGCGCCAGATT
Organism: Verrucomicrobiota bacterium; assembly: GCA_021733945.1. GTDB lineage: Bacteria > Verrucomicrobiota > Verrucomicrobiia > Limisphaerales > SIBE01 > JAIPJX01. The sequence continues at coordinate 3,846 of JAIPJX010000057.1, forward strand.
TCGACGATTCTTGAGAACTGGCGGGCACCGTTGTTCTGGCCGGTCAGGGTGAGCACGGCAATGTTCAGTCCGATGGTGGGCAGCAGGAAGATTTGCTCGACCCGAGTGGCAATCCCGTAGGCGGCCACTCCTTTTTCGCTGAATCGGCTGACAAACCAGGTGATCACAAAAATTCCGGCGGCCACGGAGACCATGTTGAGACTTGCAGGCACGCCCTGTTTGAGGATTGCCCGGAACGCGGTGGGGTCGGGAGTGAATTCGCTCCAGCGGATATTGCTCCAGAGAGGTGTTTTGCCGAGGCGATGCAGCAGGAAGGCGCAGCCCAGGCATTGGGCCACGACGGTGGCCAGTGCGATGCCGCGAATGCCGAGGGCTGGCAGACCCAGCCCGCCGAACAGGAACCATGGATCGAGCACGAGATTCAGAAGGAAACCGCCGATGAGCACATTCCGAAAGCTCCGGGTGTCGCCCTGGGCGTTGAGAGAAGCGTTGGAGATGGATTGACCGAGGAAAAACACCGTGCCTGCAATGATGGTATTCATGTAGGCGAGGGAGGTGGCCAGGTAACCGTCCGTGGCCCCCAGCAATTGAAAGAGCGTGGGTGCAGCGGTCCAGCCGAGCAGTGTGAGGAACAGGGAGAACAGAGCCCCAAACGAAAGCGCCTGTGCCGAGTAATGCCGGGCCAGCGGTTCGTCTTTTGCGCCGAGTGCGTTGGAGATCAGCGCGGTCGATCCCTGCGAAACGCCGGCACCGAGCGCGAGGATGATGAAGAAGATGGGGAACGAAAGGGACAGGGCCGCCAGGGCATCGGTGGAGATCCGGCCAGCGAAGAAGGTGTCCACCACGTTGAACATGGTGTTGAAGAAAAATCCCACGCTCGCGGGGATGGCGAGCCTGCGGATGAGCAGTGGAACGGGGTCTTTGAGGAGGTCCATTCGGGCGTGTGAATGACTGCGATGTCGGTGGTCCGGGACTTCGATGTGGCTAGAGTTGGGATTGAAACGGAGTGGTGAGCAGTTCCATGAATCGTTTCCAGAGCGACCGCTTTTTCCATTCCTCGAGCGTGACCTGATTGGAGAGTGCCTTGTCCGCTTCGAAAACCTGCACCTGTTCCTCGGCGAACTCGGACGAGAAAACGTTCAGGTTGGCTTCGTCATTCAGCTGAAAGGAGCGGTTGTCGAAATTGGCGGATCCCACCGATACCCAGACATCGTCGACGACCATCATTTTGCAGTGGTACATGGTGGGTTCATACTCGTAGATCTTGACGCCGGCCCGGAGCAGGGGACCCCATTTTGAGCGGGACGCATGGCGCACAATGCTCATGTCGGTGTTGGGGCCGGGGACGATGATTTCGACCGAAACACCGCGCTGACACGCGGCGACCAGGGCTCTGGAGGTGAGCCTGCCGGGGATGAAATAGGGGACGGACAAACGAATGTTCGTCTCGGCGGCGCCGATCGACAGAAGGTACATGAGAAGCACGTTCTCCATGCCCTCATGCGGAGAGCTGCGGAAAACCTGGGCAAAAGCGTCGCCGACCGGTTCCAGTTCCGGAAAATACTCAAGTCCGTCGAGGATCCGGCTGGAGGTGCGCACCCAATTTTCCATGAAGACACTCTGGAGCTGGGCAACCGCCGGGCCTTCGAGACGGAACTGCGAATCGCGCCAATGGTCGGGTGAATCGGCGTTGCCCTGCCAAAGATCGGCGAACCCGGCACCGCCGGTGAATCCGATCGAACCGTCGATGATCAGGAGCTTGCGATGGTCCCGGTGATTGATCCGTGCCAGATCGTACCAGACGAGCGGGTTGAACTTGCGCACTTCCACTCCGGCATCGGCCATCAAACTGAGGAGTTCGGAGTCGATGCGACGCGAACCGAGCCAGTCGATCAGGACATGGACATGCACTCCGGCGCGGGCGCGTTCGGCCAGCGCCATCGAGAATTTCCGGCCCACCTCTCCGCTCCAGTAGATGTAGGTTTCCAGGTTGATGGACTGCCGGGCACCCTGGATCGCCTCGAGCATGGCGGGAAAAATTTCGTCTCCATTGACGAGCCCGGTCACCCGGTTCCCACCGACGATCCCGGGAATCACCAGATTGGCCATGGAGCGCAGGAACTGAGGGTCCCTGACGCGGTAGGTGGGTTCGATTTCGAATTGAATGCCGCGACTTCGATACGAAGCGCAGCCGGGAAGCAGGGTGGCGAACACAAGGATCGCGGCGGCCTGGAGAACCGTTCGGGCCAAGCGGTGCCAGGTGCGTTGGGGCATCTCGAGGGAAGCGGTGGCTGGTCGGGCTGCGAGTGGCCGGGCGTCGCTGATTAAGGGTGCCATCGGGGCGCTGAATTGAACGAGCGGTCTCGGACGCAGGGGTTAGAGGCCGGTTGGATGATCCAGAAAGACCCAGGGAATCGAGAACGCCGCAGCGAGATGGGCTGCCAGTGCCTTGACTCCAAACGTTTCGGTGGCGTAGTGCCCACCGTAAAACACATTGATCCCGAGATCCTCGGCAAGTGCGTAGGTCCAGTGGGCGCCTTCGCCGGTGATGAAGGTGTCCACACCCTCCTGGGCGGCGATTCGCAGTTCGTTGCCCGCTCCGCCGGTCACCACTCCGATGCGGCGACAGAGGTCGGGACCGCCTGGGAGAACGGTGGGACGGTGGCCGAGGATTGTGGTGAGCCGCGTTTCGAGCGCGTCCCGTCGAATCCGGGTTCCCGACTCCAGGCCGATGGGTTGATTGCGTTGGAAGAAGAACGGTTTGGTCTTGCGGAGTCCGAGAGCCGCGCACAGCTGAGCGTTGTTTCCCAGGCGAGGGTGGGCGTCCAGAGGGAGATGGGAGCTGTAGACAGCCAGATCGTGTTGGATGAGGGTCTGGATGCACTCGTAGCGTCGACCGGTCCAGGGATGGGTTTTGCTCCAAAACAGGCCGTGATGCACGAGGAGCAGATCGGCCTGAGCGTCGACCGCCATCCGGATCGTAGTCAGGCTGGCATCGACTGCGGCTGCGATCCGGGTGACGCGTCCGGAGTTTTCGACCTGGAGTCCGTTGACAGCGCCGTCCCAGTCCTGGAATCCGTCGGGCTTCAGCAACCGGTCGCAAAGCCCGGTCACCGTGGTCAGATTGCATCGAGGCATGCCGCATGGAACAGGGGTTGGGGAGTCAATGCAAGGCCTCAGTCAGGTGGGAGGGTGCAATTTTTTGACGACTCCTATTGAAATTTGCTGTGACCTACCTATAGTGCGCTCGTTTTAGGATCAACGATGAGTGAGCTTTCAAACGTTCCCGATGAATGGGACATTCAATCCGCCCGCACGCTGTACAACATTGACCGGTGGGGGGCTGGCTACTTTGACATCAATGCTTTGGGGCATGTGGTTTCCACGCCTGTGCAGGGCGAAGGGTCGGAGGTGGACCTGACGGATGTCGTGGAAGAGGCCCGCGGGCGGGGGTTGAAACTGCCGCTGCTGATCCGTTTTCAGGACATCCTGAGACACCGTGTGCAAGCGATCAACAAGTCGTTTCGGGCGTCGATTGCCGAATTTGGATTCACGGGACGTTACCGGGGTGTGTTTCCGATCAAGGTCAACCAGCTGCGCGAAGTGGTGGAGGAAATCCTGGATGCGGGAAAACCGTTTGAATTTGGACTCGAGGTAGGCAGCAAACCGGAGTTGTTCGCGGGTTTGGCGCTTCAGGACCAGGTGGGCAGTCTGATCATCTGCAACGGTTACAAGGACGCGACCTTCATCCGGATGGCGCTCATGGGCATCAAGCTGAACAAAAAGGTGATCATGGTCGTGGAGAAGCTTGAGGAGCTCAAGCAGATCCTGGCCATTTCGAAGCAGGTGGGTGTGGAGCCGTTGATCGGCATTCGTGCGCGCCTTCTGAGCAAGGGCAAGGGCAAGTGGGCCGAGAGCGGGGGCGAGAACGCGAAGTTTGGTCTGAGCACCCTGGAGCTTCTGACCGCGACGGAGATGCTGAAGGCCGAAGGGCTCACCCACTGTTTCAAGCTGCTGCATTTTCACATCGGGTCGCAGGTGCCGGATATCCTCACGGTCAAGAAGGCGGTGCAGGAAGCCGCCCGGTTTTACGCGAAGCTTTACAAGATGGGGTTTCCCGTCGAGTTCATCGATGTGGGAGGCGGGCTGGGGGTGGATTACGACGGGAGTCGCTCGGCTTTTGACAGTTCGACCAATTACACCCTGCAGGAATACACCAATGACGTGGTGTATTACATCGGGGACGTGTGCAACGCGGAGAAAGTGCCGCACCCGGACATCGTGAGCGAGAGCGGGCGCGCGATCGTGGCCCATCACAGTGTCCTGGTCGTCGAAGTGTTTGGCGCGATTGCCAAGACCCGGCCCGAGACGGGGCTCACGTACGGGGACAAGGAGCACGCGCTGGTGCGGGAGTTGGTGGATATCCGAAAGAACCTGGCGAAACTGAACAAACTGGAGGCCTACCACGATGCGCTGGAGCGCAAGGAGGATGCGCATACCATGTTCACGCTCGGATTGCTGGAGCTTCCGGACAAGGCCAAGATCGAGAGTCTTTACTGGGAGATCAGTCTGGCGGTGGTGCAGAATTTCAAGGGACAGGCCTATGTGCCGGAGGAGATTCGCGAACTGGAGGATTTCCTGGGCGATCAGTACCTGTGCAATTTCTCCGTGTTTCAGTCACTTCTGGATCACTGGGCCCTGGGTCAGCTCTTCCCGATCATGCCGATTGCCCGTCTGACCGAGCGCCCCACGCGCGAGACCACGCTGGTGGACATCAGTTGCGATTCGGACGGGCAGATCAACAAATTCATCGATCTGCGCGATGTGCGTGACACCCTCCCGCTCCACGCCTTGAATTACAACGGCCAGGGACAGGAACCGTACCGGTTGGGGATTTTCCTCATGGGTGCGTACCAGGATATCATGGGGGATCTGCACAACCTCTTCGGGCGTGTCAATGAAGTCCATGTCTTTCTGGATCCCGACGAGCCGGCCGGTTACTACGTCGAGGAGGTCATCGAAGGCAACACCATCGTCGAGACTCTGGGCGCGGTGCAATACGATGAGAACGAGCTCAAACGCCAGATGAAGGGCCAGATCGATGCGGCGATCAAATCCGGGAAGATGAAGCCCTCGGAAGCCATGCGGTTGCTGGACGAATATGAACGCGGGCTCAGGGAGTATACGTACCTGACGATCTGAGCGGGCGATTGCGAATGCATGCCCAGGCGAAGAAGGCCCAATTGCTGCGGGCGCTCGGACAGGTGGTGCGAGGTTTGTCCGTTCTGTTCTGGAGTCTTCCCGTCACGCTCCTGGTCTGTGTCAAAACGGCTTCGAGCGAGCTGCTCACGCCGTTCGGGATTGTGCCGCCCCTGATTGCGACTGGGAGTCTGGTTTACGGATTGTGGCAGCTGAGCGGGTTTCAGAAACAGGAGCGGGTCTGGAGCCAGATTCTGGACCGGGCCAAGCTGCTCAGTGTGGCCAACGTGGGCCTTTCCCCCTTTGTGTTCTGGTGGCATGCGCTGCCGCAGGAGCCGCTGTACCAGGTCGCGCTCGGTATCCTGATGGTCTCCAGCCTGCTCTTCCTGTTTAATCTGAACCAGGTCATGCTCCGGTTGGCCTTGATGCTGCCGGACGAAACGCTGCGTTTGGAAACGCGGTTCTTCACAGCGTTGAATCTCCGGTTGCTGGTTGCGTTGGTCATGGCCGCCGCCGGATTCCTCGCGCTTCAGCAGGTCAACGCGCTGCCGGAGCTCCTGATCCAGATTCTTCTCGTGCTGGAGGCGATCAAGCACCTGGTCCTGGTATTCCTGATATTGCTGCCCTTGGCGATGACCATGACCATGATCTGGAAGATCAAGGAGGCCATTCTGCTGAGCGTTTTTGAGGGGCAGGATTAGTTGAGCAGGGTATACCAGTTGTCCCGCTGTCGCGGTTCATACCCCAGATCGGTGATCAGCCGGCGCATGTCGTCCACGGTCATTCGGAAGGTGGTTCCCGCCTGCGAGACGACATTCTCCTCCAGCATGATGCTTCCCAGGTCGTTGGCACCGAATTTCAGGGCCACCTGTCCGATCTCGAGGCCCTGCGTGACCCACGAGCTCTGGATGTTCGGAATGTTGTCCAGATAAATCCGGCTCAAGGCCTGGGTGCGCAGGTATTCGGTCGCCCCGACGGTGGGTGCGCGCAGGCGCGTGTTCTCGGCCTGGAACGTCCAGGAAATAAAGGCGGTGAACCCGCCGCTCCGCTCCTGCTGAACCCGGATCCGGTCCATGTGTTCAATACGTTCCTCCACCGTCTCGACGTGCCCGAACATCATGGTTGCCGAGGATTTTAGACCCAGGCGGTGGGCCACATCCATCACCTCGAGCCACTGGTCGCTGTTGGCTTTCAGGGGGGAGATTCGGTTGCGCACGCGGTCGACCAGGATTTCACCGCCGCCGCCCGGGATGGAGCCAAGGCCCGCCTGGACGAAGCGTGTGATGATCTCATCCAGGGGCAACCCGAAAACCTCGCGGAAATGAACAAATTCGCTCGGGCTGAACCCATGGATGTTGACCGTGGGATACTTTTCCTTGATGTGGGAGAGCAGGTCGAGGTACCAGTCGATCGATAGTTTCGGGTGATGCCCGCCCTGCATGAGGATCTGAGTGCCGCCGTGGGCGAGAGTCTCCTCGATCTTTTGATCCATCTCCTCGTGGGTGATCACATAAGCGTCATCATCCTTCTCCACCCGGTAAAAGGCGCAGAACTTGCAGTAGACATTGCAGACGTTGGTGTAGTTGACGTTTCGATCGACCTGGTAGGTCACCACCCGGTTACCATTGCCTTCGTACGCGTCGGCTTTCGCCAGTTGTCGGCGGCGGTCGGCCAGCAGGCCAAGCTGCTCCAGGGGGAGATTGTACAGACTCCTGGCCTCGGCCGGAGTCACGCGTCGGCCGTTCCAGACCTCTTCCATCAATTCGTCGGTTGCAGGCTCCAACATCACAGGGCCGATCCTACCGATGGTTTCGGACAAACGCAAAATCGAATCCGTGGAACCGGTCGAAAAGGAGAAAAAACTCTGCGATTGCTCTGGGCGTGTGGATTCCGCAATATCTGCCCCTTATGTCGCGAGAGAGAAAGCAGTATCCCTTCCATTCAATCGAGCCGAAATGGCAGCAGGTTTGGGAGGAACGAGACGTGTTCCGGGCCTGGAATCCAGGGGAAAACACGCCGGCCGACCATCCGTTCACCCTGCGGCATGGGAACCCGGGAGCGTCCGGTGGCAAGGGGTTGCCTCCGAAATACTATGTTCTCGACATGTTTCCGTATCCGTCGGGGGCCGGATTGCATGTGGGGCACCCGGAGGGATACACCGCGACCGACATTCTTGCCCGCTACCGGCGGGCTTTGGGATTCAACGTACTGCATCCGATGGGCTGGGACGCCTTCGGGTTGCCGGCCGAACAATACGCGATCAAGACCGGACAGCATCCGCGAAAAACGACGGAACAGAACATTGCGACGTTCAAGCGGCAGATCAAATCGCTGGGGTTCAGTTATGATTGGAGCCGGGAAGTCGACACGACCGATCCCGGGTACTTCAAGTGGAGCCAATGGATTTTTCTGAAGCTCTACGGATCCTGGTTCAACCCGGAGACGCGAAGGGCGGAGTCGATCGAAACGCTGCCGTTTCCGGACGGGTGCGTCAGTCCGGAGGCGCGCCGAGCGCATCAGGATGCGCATCGGTTGGCGTATGTGGCTGAGGCTCCGGTGAACTGGTGTCCGGAGTTGGGTACGGTGCTGGCCAACGAGGAGGTTTTGGATGGCAGGAGCGAGGTGGGCGGATTCGCGGTGATCCGCAAGCCAATGAGGCAATGGATGCTGAGGATCACGGCGTATGCCGATCGGTTGTTGGAGGATCTGGAGCCCATTGATTGGAGCGCGTCGCTCAAGGAGATGCAGCGCAACTGGATCGGCCGGAGCGAAGGGGCCGAGGTGCGTTTTGCGGTTGAGGGATCGGACTCCGGGATCACGGTGTTCACGACGCGTCCGGACACGTTGTTTGGATCGACCTATCTGGTGCTTTCTCCGGAGCACGCCCTGGTGGATGGCTTGGTGACGGGTCAGTGGCCGGAGGGTGTGCCTGATTCGTGGAAGGGTGCGGATGTGGCGGTGGATCCGAAGGCAGCGGTTGCGGCCTACCGGACCTTTGCTTCGAGCAAGAGCGATCTGGAGCGGACCGAGTTGTCGCGGGAGAAAACGGGGGTTTTTACGGGCGCTTATGCGATCAACCCGGTGAACGGAGAGCGGTTGCCGATCTGGATTGCCGATTACGTTCTGGCGACGTACGGCACCGGTGCCATCATGGCCGTGCCGGCGCACGACATCCGGGATCTGGAATTTGCCCGCAAGTTCGGTTTGACGGTTCGCCCGGTGGTGCAGGCCCCGGAAGGCGAGGAATCCATCGGGTTTGTGGGGGAAGGCCAGAGCGTGAACTCGGGGTTTATTTCCGGGTTGACCACGGCAGAGGCGAAGAAGCGGATCAGCGCCTGGCTTGAGGAGAACGGAAAAGGGCGCAAGACAGTCAATTACAAGCTGCGGGACTGGCTGTTCAGTCGGCAGCGGTACTGGGGGGAACCGTTCCCGGTGGCTTGGAAGGACGGATTACACGAGGCGTTGAGCGAATCGGAACTGCCCGTCGTGCCTCCGCCGATGACCGACTACAAGCCGACCACCTCGGGCGAACCGCCGCTGGCGCGGGCGACCGAGTGGGTGAATCTGCCGGACGGCCGGGTGCGTGAAACCAATACCATGCCGCAGTGGGCGGGGAGTTGCTGGTACTACCTCCGTTACCTGGATGCGGCAAACGACACTGCTTTTTGCGGAAGCGCGGCGGAAGCCTACTGGATGGGGACCGCGAACACGGAGGGTGGTGCGGTGATCGGAGGGAAGGGGACCGTGCCCGGGGTCGATCTGTATGTAGGTGGCACGGAACACGCCGTTCTGCACCTGTTGTATGCGCGATTCTGGCACAAGGTGCTCTACGATTTGAAATTGGTGTCCACTCCCGAACCGTTTCACAAGCTGGTGAATCAGGGGCTGATCCTGGGCGAAGATGGGCAGAAGATGTCCAAGTCCAAGGGCAACGTGGTCAATCCCGACGATGTGTTGAGCGAGTATGGGGCGGATGCGTTCCGGTTGTATGAAATGTTCCTGGGACCGCTGGAGATGGTGAAACCATGGAATACGAAGGGGGTGGAGGGTGTTTATCGATTCCTGGGGCGGACCTGGCGCCTGTTTGTGCACGAGCCGAGCGAGACGGAGTATGAGCAGAATCTGACCCTGGACTCGGAGCGGGGAACGGAGTTGCTGGGGGAAGTGGCGCTGAGTCCGGCCGTGCAGGATGTTCCGCCGACACCCGAGCAGCTCAAGATGCTGCATGCCACGATCAAGAAAGTGAGCGAGGATTTGGACGGCCTGAGGTTCAACACGGCGATCTCCGCGTTGATGGTCTTTGTGAAGGAAGCCATCGGCTGGGAGGTGAAACCGGTGGCGGTGTTGCGTCCGTTCCTGGTCCTGCTGCATCCATTTGCCCCGCATCTGGCGGAAGAATTGTTTGAGAAACTGGGTTCTGCAGCGGGTGGAACCATGGCGTATGAGCCGTGGCCGCAGTTTGACCCCGCGTTGCTTGTGGAAAACACCCTGGAATTGCCGGTGCAGGTGAACGGAAAGCTCAGGGACCGAATCGTGGTGGCTGCGGATGCCACCCAGGCCCAGATCGAGGCGGCGGCGCTTGCGGCGGAACGGGTGCGACTCTTTCTGGACGGCAAGACTATTCGGAAGATTATCGTTGTCCCTAGGAAAACCGTCAATATTGTTGCGGTGTGAGCGAATGACGTCGTTCATGTTCAAGCTGACTCGACAGGAACAGAGGGTGGTCGCCGTGGTGATTCTGTTATTGCTCACGGGACTGGCCGTCAAAACATACCGGGTGTCCCGTGTGACAGAGTTGCCGCCCCGGTCGGCAGACGCGGAAAATCATGCAGCCAATTAATTTCGACGAAGTTTTGGACCTCATCGTGGCGAAGGATCCGAAATACGATCGCGAAGCGTATCTGTTTCTGAGGGAAGGTCTCGACTACGCCCAGAAGAAGATCGGCAAAGCCAACAAACACGAGATCCGCCACATTACCGGGGGGGAGCTCCTGGATGGAATCCGCGAATACGGCCTTTCGGTATACGGTCCCCTGACGGCGATGGTGCTCGCCGAATGGGGGGTGACCCAGTGTGAGGATTTTGGGAGAATGGTGTTTAAGATGGTGGAGCACGGTTTGCTGAGCAAGACCGACAACGACACGCTCGAGGATTTTAAGGGTGGATACGAATTTTACGACGCCTTCACCAAGCCGTTCGTGCCTCAGAGCAAACTCACGAAACAGGGTGTGCAATCGACAAGAACGGAGTCATGATGAATTTTAATAAATATTCCCGAGTGATCGGGGGCCGAAAGGGTCGGATATGACCAACCCATCCCGGAATCCGGACCCGGCTGTTGGCGCTCCTGAAATCCCGGCGCTTCCGCCGGGCACCCGGTTGACGACCCTCGAAAATGGTTTGACGATCATTGTCTGCGAGGATCGCAGTGCTCCGGTGGTCTCCGCCCAGGCATGGTGCCGGGCCGGAAGCATCGATGAAGGCAGCTGGTTGGGCGCGGGGCTTTCGCACCTTCTGGAGCATATGCTGTTTAAGGGCACCACCACGCGGGGAGCGGGCCGGATCGATCAGGAGATTCAGGATGTCGGCGGTTCCATGAACGCCTATACCTCCTTTGACCGGACGGTTTATTACATCAACGTGCCCAACACGGGTGCCGTCGTGGCCATCGATATCCTCTGTGACATCATGCAGCATGCCACCCTTCCCGAGGACGAAATGACCAAGGAAAAGCAGGTCATCCTCCGGGAAATGGACATGAACCAGGACGATCCCGGGCGCCGTGCCGGCCGGCGTCTCTTTGAAACCGCCTATACCCGGAGTCCGTACCGGTACACGGTGATTGGTTATCCGGACATCTTTAATCAGGTGAGCCGGGAGGATGTGCTGGGGTATTACCGGGAGAAATACGCACCCAACAATACGTTCTTCGTGGTGGTGGGGGACATCCGTGCCGACTCGGCCATCGAGCAGATCCGGGCGGCTTATCAGTCCGCGAAAGCCAAACCGCTCGCACCGGTGGCGTTGCCCGAGGAACCGAGGCAGGCCGGGCAGCGTGAGGTTGTCGAGGAAGGTCCCGTGGAATTGGGCCATTTCCATTTTGCCTGGCATATTCCCGATATCCGGCATCCGGACGTGCCGGTTTTGGATGTGCTCGCGACGATCCTCGGCAGCGGCCAGAGTTCGCGTCTGTACCAGCAGGTCCGGGAGACTCAGGGAGTGGTTCATTCGATCGATGCGTTTACCTACAGCCCTGGGAACCCGGGACTGTTCGGCATGAGCGCGGTGGTGGATGCCGATCAGTTTACTCCTGCCCGGCGCGCCATGCTGGCGGAGCTGGATCGCATCAAGTCTGATTCTGTATCACCTGCCGAACTGTCCAAGGCGGTCAAGCAGTTCATTGCGGGAACGCTGGCCACCCTCAAGACCATGCAGGGCCAGGCGCAGGATTTGGGCGGGAACTGGATGGCGGCCAATGATCTGAACTTTTCGCAGCGCTATCTCGCCGCGGTGAAACGGGTGGGTCCGGCGGATATTCAGCGGGTGGCCTGCGAGTATCTGACCACGGAAAACCGGTCCCTCTACGCGTTGCTGCCCCGGGGATCGATCCAGGCCCAGGGAGCGGTGGCGGAAGCGCCCACGGTGAATCCCGTTCAGAAGATCGATCTTCCGAACGGCCTGCGTTTGCTGGTGCTGGAGGATCACCGACTTCCGTTTGTCGAGTTTCGGGCCGTGTTTAAGGGAGGCGTGCTGGCGGAAACACCGTCGGACAACGGACTGAGCAACCTGCTGGCGAAGATGCTTCTGAAGGGCACGGAGACCAGGACCGCCGAACAGATTGTCACCGAAATGGAATCGCTGGGAGGCAGCATCGATTGCTACAGCGCGAACAACAGTCTGGGACTGAGCGCCGAGGTGTTGAGCGAGGATTTCGAAAAAGGTCTGGAGCTGATGGCGGACGTTCTGCTTCGGCCGACATTTCCCGAGGCTCCCCTCGAGCGGGAGCGGCAGGTTCAGCTGGCTTCGATCAAGGCCCAGCGGGATCATTTGCTCTTCACGGCAAGCCAGGCGATGCGCCGCGAGCTTTTCGGGGAGGTTGGTTACGGACTGGACGTGAACGGAAACGAAGAAAGTGTGGGAGCGGTGCAACGAGGCCAGCTCACGGCCTTTTTCCAGAAACTTCTGGTGCCGGACAACTGTGTGCTGGCCATTTTTGGCGACGTATCCACCAGCCGGGTGAAAGAGGCTGTGGAGAGTTGTTTTGCCGGATGGAAAGCATCCGGGCAGGAAATCACGGTCTCGAAACCCGGGGGCGCTCCTGCCGAAGTGCGCCGGGTGGTCGAGTTTCGAGATAAGAAGCAGGCCGTTCTGATGATCGGGTTTCCCGGATTAAGCCTGTTTGATCAGGACCGGTTCGCTCTCGACCTGTTGCAGGAAGCATTGAGCGATTTGGGCTCGCGGCTCTTTGTCCGGATTCGTGATCAGCTCGGCCTGGCCTATTACGTGGGAGCGCAGAACTTTGTGGGATTGCAGCCCGGGTATTTTGGTTTTTACGCCGGGACCTCCCCCGAAAAGGCCGGGTTGGTGGAGTCCGAGTTTTTTGCCGAGACACGGACTCTTTGTTCCGGGGGCTTGACCGCGGACGAACTCAAACGGGCGAAAGCGAAGGTGATCGGGCACAAGAAGATCGCCCGCCAGGACATCGGTGCTTACGCGATGACGGTGGCTCTCGACGAATTATACGGTTTGGGCTACCATCAGACCGAACTCGACGATGCCCGGTACGAAGCGGTGACCCTTGAGGATGTGCAGCGGGTGGTTCGCAGATTTTTCAACCCTGATGCCTGCATTGTGGCCTGGGTGAAACCGGATCCGGCGAAGCCGGAACCCAACGAAGAATGAGGTCGATGACCGAGATCGCCGATGGAATTTGAAACACCCGTTCGCATGACAAACAACAAACCAGAGACCTCGAAACGCAGGGTGGGGCCACTGGTTTCGGCGGTGCTCGGAACGGTGATGGGCGCGGTCCTGCTCGGAGGATGCGTTTCCAATTCGAAGACCCAATCCGACTTCGTCCTCGAGGATCCCAAAACAAATGCGGGGGCTCTGACGGAGGATGTCCACGAGGATGGACTTGAGCAGTTGGCGCAGCTTGAAAAGGAGCTGTCCGAATCCAAGGCCCCTGAAACGCCTCCGACGGGGGGCAGCGGTTCCGCCGTCGGTGCGAAGCCGGATCTCCCTGTGGAACCCACGGGGGGGACCACTGATTTGGATCCTCCACGGTCCATTGAAATGGGGGACCTGCCCGCCGAAGCCTCCCGGTTGATCGCACTTCCGAAGCTCAGTCCCACCGAGTTGGCGGAATTGCTTTCGTCCATCGAGCTGAGGTTGGGGACCGACCACGGTTACCAGAAGGCAAGCCCGAAGGAGAGCGCCTCCATGTCTCCGTTGCCCGAGGGTGTCACAGCGGGACCTGTGCTTTCACGGAAGGAGGGCGAGGGGAGAGCCCTGCTTCGGATTGCGTACCGGAAGTTTCTTTCGCAGCCTGCAGCCTTGTTGGTGCAGGGGATGATCGGACAGGCCGGCGAGGAAGAAGCCAATCCGGATGTGGGGTCGGTGGCCGAGGTGGTGGAGGAGTTGATCGCGAGCGGACGGGAGTTTCAGAAGAATCTTTCGGCTACGGACATGGCGTACAAGATCATTCAGCTCAGTTATATTGACACCGAAGGAGCGTTGACCGCGCTCAACGGGTTTGGGATCAAGACTTCGTCGGATCTCTCCGAGATCGAGCTGCCGATCCCGGTTGCCGATCTGCCGTGGGTGGCCGCGATGCCGGCACCGAGCAGCGAGCAGACCGGATTGCTGGGGGCCGAACGGGAGGTTGAAAAAGGGGCGTTTGAACTTTCGGTCACGCCGTCCGTGGCCACTCCGCTGCCCACCGACGCGAACACCGCGCGCGCCTCGCAGATTCTGGTCTACTACCATCCCGCGCATCCCGGGCAGTTCGGGCGGGTGAAACAGTTGCTGGACGAGTACATCGACCGACCGACGCGCCAGATTTTTGTGGAGGGCATGGTGCTGGAAATCAGCGAGGAGGGCCTCTCGGAGTTGGGTGTGGAATGGGAGTTTCGTGAGGGAAGTTTCGATGCCGTGGTCGGATCGGTCGCCCCGGCGGGTACGTCCCTGAGCACGGCGAACCTCACTTTTGACGATGCCATGGACCTGCCAAAGAACTGGACGATCCAGCTCAAGGCGCTGGTTCGCGACGGCAAGGCCGAGGTGTTATCCCGTCCGAGCGTGTTGACCCTCAACAACCGCCAGGCCACCATCCGGGTGGGAACCGACATTCCGATCGCCACGAGCAAGCAGGACAACGGCTACAGCCCCTCCGGCCAGATTGCTTTTGACTTTAAATACCTGGCCACGGGGATCTCCCTGAATGTCATGCCCCGCGCGAACGAGGCCGGCAATGAGGTGAGCCTGCTGATCGATACGATCGTCTCGTCCGTGGTCCCGGGCGCTGAACTTGCCCTGCGCTCGAGCAGCGGGGAAGTGCTCGCCTCGGCGCCAACGATCGCCACGCGCCGGATCCAGACGTATGCGAGGATCAACAACAACACGCCATTTATCATTGGTGGACTCGTGAACAAGGAGCACACCATCACGAGGGACAAGATTCCCCTGCTCGGGGATATCCCGTACCTGGGTGCCCTGTTCCGGTCCGAGAAAAGTTCATCGAAGAAACGCGAGGTCATCATCGTGCTGACCCCGCATGTGCTGCCGGTCGAGGATCTTGGTTCGCCGGGCCGGTTCCTGCCGAAGGACGAAGACCGGTTTGACGAGTTCGGCAACCTGCTTTTCCGGGACACCTACCGCATTCGATCCGAGGACATCTTCGATCTGAGGTTTTTGAGCGAGAATCAGCGCTTGCAGCGTTATCGCGGTCTGGCGAAGCGGGCGATCGGACAGGATCTGCGGTTGGCGTATCAGGAACCGTTTCTCCACTTTGCCAACGACCAGATACCGGGGGAGGCGATTCTGGTCCGGCGGATGATTTATGAGGTGATCAAACGCCTGGCGGCATCGGAGGACAGCGGAAAGGAATGGTTGGATCAGCAGGTCAATCCGAAGCGGTTGATTGTTTTCGAGAGCCAGCAGGTGGGTGGTTACAACGTGCAGTTTATGGACCGTCTCCTGAGCCGGTTGGGGGACGGTCAGGAAATGAATTCGTTTTTCTCGCAGAACCCGGGACGGGCGCTCGTGATCACGTTTGAGGACAATAACCGGAGTAATCAGCCCGGGAACCTGGCGACGGCCCCGATTCCGAAGGTGCACGTGATTGACTGCGCCGATGAGGCCCAGTGGAAGGAGCGCCTGTGGGAACTGAATCAACCGGAGGAGGGGCGGGGGCGGCGCCATTCGATCGTGTTGCATGAACCCGGGGACATCAGGCGCCTGCAGCGGGCGGTTCTGCTGAAGAAGATTGTAGCGTTGAACGGTGGAGAATCGCACATGGCTCTGTCGAATTTCAATCTGGGCAAGGTATTGCTGATGCCCGAGGCGAAGGCGAACCAGACCCACCTGATCGATTCGGATACCGCGAGGCTCTATTTTCAGACGGAGAATTACTATGGGGCAACGATTCAAGTCATCGAATCGACCCTCGCGGCCATGGACGCGATTCTGAAGCGGCCGGAATATCAGTGGATCCGGTGATCACCATGAGTGAACAGTGGTTCAAGAGACTGTTTTGGCCCGCGATTCTGCTGGTGGCGGTACTGTTGATTGGATGGAACTGGTTGAACCTTGAAGAGTGGACCAAGGATTCCGCTTCCATGGACTCGAAAGTCGTTCGGGCGATTTTCGGCATCGCTCTGGCCTGGTTGGGCGTCCGTCTCATCGATGTTCTGGTCTGGCGTTTGATCGAGCTCAGGATTGGGACATCCATTCCCAGGTTGCTCAAGGACAGCGTGGCGGCGATCGTTTTCCTGATCGCCTTCATCCTCATCGTGGCGGTTGTTTTTCAGAAACCGGTCACCGGGATCTGGGCGACCTCGGGTGTGGTCGGTGTTGTTCTCGGGTTTGCACTGCAGAGCATGATTGCGGATGTGTTCTGCGGCATCGCCATCAATATCGATCAACCGTTCAAGATCGGTCAGTGGGTGAAGCTGGTTCCCCGGGGGGTGGAAACGATGGTCGGATGCGTGACAGAGATCAGTTGGCGGTGTACGCGCCTGCGGAGCAAGGAGAACACGATGATCGTGGTGCCCAACAGCATGATCAGCACAATGATCGTCATGAACCTGAGCGAACCTGTTCGAAGCACCCGTTTCCAGCTCGAGTTTTGCCTCGACTTCGGAGTGCCCACCGAGCGCGCCCTGCGGGTGCTCTCGGCCGGAGTGATGGCGGCCGGAGGGATTCTTTCCAACCCGAGACCGAAAGCCCGCGTCACCCGTGTGACCGAGCGTGGTGTTTTATACCGGGTGCGCTATTGGCTGGATCCGGCGGAAACCTCTCCTTCGAAAGGCCGGCACGCCGTCATCTCCAGCATTCTGCGGCACCTGCATCAGGCGGGCATCACCCTTGCCTACGAGAAACACGACGTGTTTGTTTCCAAGATGCCCTCACGCCAGCTGGATCGCCTGACGGACCGGGCTTCCATTGTCCGCCGCATTGAAATTTTCTCGGGCTTGGATTCCAAAGAAATGGAATGGCTGGCAGGCCGACTCAAGGAGCGGCGGGTCCGGTACGGTGAAGCGATTGTCGAGCAGGGGAACGCCGGCAGTTCGATGTACGTGCTTGTTGAAGGACTCTTGGACGTGCGTGCCGGGCTCGAAAATGCCGGGAATCAGGTGTCGGTCAAATCGATCCAACCTGGTGAATTCTTCGGCGAAATGTCTTTGCTCACGGGTGAGCCCAGGACGGCGACCGTGGTGGCGGTCACCGATGCGATTGTGTACGAAATCGACAAGGAAGATATCGAAGGATTGCTGGAAAAACGGCCCGAGATCGCTGTTCAGATTTCCCAGATCATTGCGGCCCGCAGGCATGATCTGCAGACCATCGGCAGCGCGTCCGGCAGCGAGAAACACGAATCCCAGCAAACGTTTGCAGATCAGATTCTCGACCGAATGAAAAACGTCTTCGGGAGCCTTCGGGGTGGGCTGGGTTTCCGCCGCGGCGGGCGGGCTGATTCGAACTAGACGCCGGGTGGACTTGGTTCGCCTGTTCCCGGTGCCGGAACCGGGAACCGCCAATTGGATGACCGAATCATGATTGTCCTGTTCTACGGAATCGTGCTCGGGAGCTGTGTGCTTCTGGTCAGGGAAGCCTGGCATCGGCTCCTCGCGACGAACCTCCCCACCAGCCCCGGCAGTTTCCGGAGTTGGTGTGTCCGCGGACTTGGTTTTTCGGTTCTCTGCTGGTTCGTCGGCAACCTCGGAATCTTTCGAGGAATTCCCCCCTTGCTCCCCGATCTGGTCGGCCTTGCCGGGGTGTCCGGGTTGGGCCGTGTTTTCCGATTGACCGCGCCGGGAATGGCGGTGATCGGATCGTTCTGGGCGGCGATCACCCTGGGTTGGCTTTTGGCATGGGTGTGGGTTCACTCCGGGAATCGTTCGGAGGTATTTGCTGTCGGCGGCATTTGCTCGCTGGTGAGCGTTCCCCTGGCAGGTCTGGTCGTTTACGCGGGAGGGCTGCTGGCTGCGGGTTTTGCGGGGATTGTCTGGCTGTGGCCGGTTCTCTTTTACACCCTGGACGTTGTTCCGGGTCGGCCGGCGCGACCTGCGTATTCGCGCGCAATTGCGAAATTAAAATTCGGAAAATACACCGAGGCGGAATGGGAGGTGATCCGCCAGCTCGAACAGTATGAGGACGACTTCGACGGATGGATGCTCCTGGCCGATCTCTATGCCACTCGGTTTGGGGATCTGGACGGGGCCACTCAGGTCATCAGCGATCTGATCACTCAGCCGAATCTCACGCGGATGCAGGTCTCCGTGGCGATGCACCGGCTGGCGGACTGGCATCTCCGATTGCGTGAGGATCCGGAGGCGGCGCGCACGATCCTGGCGCAGTTGTCCCAGCGTTGTCCGGGAGGGTACATCGAACGGATGGCGCAGCTGCGGATGGAACAACTGCCAGTGGACAGCGAAGAACTGCGTGAACGGAAGGTCCACAAACCGATTCGGCTCCCGGCACTGAGCGAAGACTTCGATCCCTCCGCAGCCGAGGAATCGACGCTCGATGACGGCGGGGCGGCGGTCCGTGCGAATCGATGTGTCGAGAAACTGACCCGGGATCCGAATGACACTGCCGCGCGCGAGGAGTTCGCCCGGTTGCTTGCGGAGCAATTGGGCAAGGTGGATGCTGCGATCGAGCAACTGGAACTCTTGTTGGCCATGCCGGAGCAACCCTTAAAAAAGCAGGCCGAATGGCTCGGGTTGCTGGCGGCGTGGCAGCTGCGTTACAAGGGCAACCGGTCTGCCGCCAAGGCCCTTCTGAAACGACTGATCGCTGAGTTTCCGGAGTCTTCCCGGGCGTTCGCGGCGCAGAGGCGGCTGAATCTCGAAGAAATGGAGGAACGAATGGAGCTGGCCAAAACCCGTCACCACGAGCCATTGTCCGGTTGAAGATTCCGGGCTCTTGAAATGAAAACGAACCATCAGGAACACACGCCGGGGGCATCGCGGGCCCGGTCCAGCCGATGGTGGGCCGTGCCGGTTTTTCTGATCCTCCTGACGCTGTCGATGGTGGCCGCTCATCTCTGGTTTGGGCGTCTGGCGAATCGGACTGTCGAGTCGCTGCGAATGGACGGGTTCCTCCGTCAGCCGCGTTCTGTTCGGGCTCCGCAAGGTGTTGGGGCTGGACGGTGTGGATCAAGCCTTTTTGGTCGGCCATACTCAGTTCCACGTGGCTCGCTGCGCGGTGGCGCTTGAACGGTACCGCCTGGTGCATCAGGGCAGATTGCCCCGGGACCTCGAAGAGATCGCACCCGGGCTCGATCCCGCCATGCTGCGGGACCCGTTCACCGGACGGGCCTTGGTTTACAGACAGGATGGCGGCGCTTATCAGATCTACAGTCTTGGTCCGGATGCGACGGAGGATGAGAAAGATGCCACCGGCTCGCTCTCGATGAGGGTGGAACGGGGTGCGACCGGGAATCGACTGGAATACCAACTCAAGTGAACGCTGGTCGACAAGGTGTGTTGTGTCGGACTTGTCGAAGCCGTTATTTTGGCGTTGGTGTGAGGGACCCAGTGGGGCGCTGTCCGGGTGCGGAGCTCGGGGGCTGCGGAGGCACGTTTGTAATTTCCAGGTTTGGAATCGTGTGGCCCAGGGCGGTGGGACGATTGCTGGGGCGGGGAGCTTCGTGCCTTCGGGTTACCAAGTACCCCAAAACCACGCTGGCCAGAACGAGAACCAATGCCACGAAAAACTGTTTCCAGCCAACCTGTGGTGTCTCCGGTGTGTTCATTGCGCTATCTTCCGCATGGTGGGAGGATGGACGAATTTCCCCCGATTGCGATCTCTTTCCGTGTGGTCGAAATCAAAGAGGTTGCGCTACAGCTGCAACTCACTAAATTCTTAAGTCATGCCCGAACAAGAAAAACCGTCCACTGATGAATCGGGAGCGAGCCAGCGATTGGCGAACCGTCGATTGATCCCGGAAATCGAGACCCGGGAAACGATCCTGATTGGTCGGGGCATCGAGTGTGATGTCGTGATCAAGGATGTGAAGGCGTCGCGGAAACATTGTCGTCTGACACGTGCGAAGGGCGGCTTTACTCTTGAGGATCTCGAGTCCCGGAACGGCACGTTTGTCGAAGGCAAGAGAATCGAGGGCACTGTGAACCTGAAGCCGAGCCAGACTTTTAAAGTCGGAGATACGGTGTTCTATCTGGCTCCCTGAAGCCTGGGAAGCGTTGCTCGGAACCTCAGGCAGTCTCGTCCAGGGGCGGTTCATCTTCCGGTTCGGTCTCAAGCGCGTCCATGGAGATGTGGCTCAACAGCGCCGAGGACTGTTCCTCAAACTGCTGGAAATTAACGTCCGATTTCGCGTTTCGGTTGAGGTTTACTTTTCGGAGCAGAACCTCGAGCTTTGTCTTGTGCACCAACAGGCAGACATCCATTCCCTGAGCGTCCTGACCGTTGATTTTGATAATATCCGGATTGTGATACCCGAACCAGGTGGCCGTGATTTGGTTTCCATTGGGAAGCGGGACAACGACCTCAATGTCCTGGCCGTCCCTCAGATCCTCCGACAGATGGTTCATCTGTTTCTGAATAAATGCGACGTAGGCGTCGGCTGTTTCTGAAATCGAGTCTTCGGGCAAGTCCATTGAATGCGCGATCATAAGCCGTGCCGACCGATGGCGGCAATCTAATTTGATTTGGCCGATCGAAGAGGGTTCGAGGTTTCGAAGAGTCGATTTTTTCCTTGAGTTTTCAAGGCTTCGGAGGGAGACTGGACAACGTTCGAAAGATGGTGGTGCAGCGGGTTGTTCTTTGGAAACGATGAGAATGAATTTTGGGTTTGACCCTGCCATGCTCGTGATAAGAAACTAAGTCCTTGAACCGTAAGCTACGCTAGATTGGAGCCCAAGCTTGGTCGGTTGCCGACAGGCCTTTACTGGAAGTCGAAAGCCTTCAAAGCCGGTTCCACCTGTTTCCAACACGTTCAAAGGAACTGTTACACACGGCATTACGGTGGGGTTTTTTTTGTACTGCTGCCTTTTATCTACTCCGGTCTTTCCCGGGTCGCTTTGAGTGGGTCTTTCCAAAGCAATTGGGTCAACGTTTCTATGTCAAGTGACGATCTGTTTTCAGGTGTGCCCTCGGGTGCCCTGGAAAAATCTGCTGATTCCGCCTCCGCCGCGAGTTCCCCCCCGCTGGCGGCTCGCATGCGCCCGGAGAGCCTTTCCGATTTTGTCGGCCAACGTCATATCCTGGCCGAAGGCCAGTTGTTGAGGCGGGCGATCGAGGCGGACCGGATCCAATCGCTGATTCTTTACGGCCCCCCGGGTACCGGCAAAACGTCGCTCGCCCGGGTCATCGCCGCGCATACCCGGAGTCGGTTTGAGCGCCTGAGCGGTGTGGAATCGAACGTCGCGGACATGCGCCAGGTGCTCATGTCCGCCGCCAATCGACTGGAGAACAGCGGGGTCAGCACCATTCTGTTCGTGGACGAAATTCATCGGTTCAACAAATCGCAGCAGGATATTCTGTTGCCTGACGTGGAGAGCGGGGTGATCCGGTTGATCGGTGCGACAACGCATAATCCGTTTTTCTTCGTGAATTCACCCCTGGTTTCCCGATCGCATTTGTTTGAACTCCGTCCGTTGGAGGAGGGGGACCTCATGGAGTTGATGCGCCGGGCGTTGTCAGATCCGGTGCGCGGGCTCGGCGGGCACAAGATTCAGGCTGACGACAAGGCTTTGGAGCATCTGGCCCGGGTGGCGGATGGCGATGCCCGCAAAGCACTGAATTCCCTGGAGATTGCGGTCCTGACGACCCAGGCCGGAGCCGACGGAACCATCGCGATCGACCTGGCGGTGGCTGAGGCCAGCATTCAAAAAAAAGCGATTGTTTACGATGGGGACGGGGACTCTCACTACGACACGATCTCGGCGTTCATCAAATCGATGCGCGGCAGTGATCCGGATGCCACCCTGTACTGGCTTGCGAAGATGGTGCACGCGGGGGAGGACCCCCGGTATATCGCGCGCAGGATCATCATCTGTGCCGCGGAGGATGTGGGATTGGCGGATCCGATGGCGCTGGTGCTTGCGATGAACGCCCACGGTGCCGCGGAGTTGATTGGATGGCCCGAAGCCCGGATTCCTCTGGCTGAGGCGGCCATCTACATTGCCACGGCGAACAAGAGCAACAGCGCGTACCTGGCGATCGACGCAGCTTTGGAGGATGTGCGGTCCGGCCGGACACTGCCGGTGCCGGAGCATCTTCGCGATGGGAGTTACGCGGGGGCCGAACGGTTGGGGCGGGGCAAGGGCTACGTCTATTCCCACGATGCACCGGGGCACTATGCCCCGCAGGATTATCTGGGAGCTTTCAAGCGCTATTACGAACCGACGGACCAGGGAACCGAAAAGCGGATTCGGGAGCGGCTTGAGAACTGGAGGGCACAAACGGCAGCGGCTGGAGCCGGAAAGTCCGGCAGTCAGAAGGAGCGATGAAGCCCGGGGAACACAATTCCGTTCCGATCGGGAAGCAGCCGCTTCGGGCTGAGATTCACGGGCGATTGACCGCCCTGGAAGCTGGGGCCAGGGAGGAGGCAGGTCGCCGGGTGTGCGCTCGAATTCGTGAGCACCGCATTTGGCGGAACGCCCGAAGCATCCTGTTGTTCTGGCCGATCCGGGATGAGATCAACCTCTGGCCGCTCGTTCAGGAGGGGCTTGACCTTGGTAAGGAGATTGCATTGCCGCGGTTTGTTGCCGGAACCGGGGTTTACGAGGCCGCGAAGGTTAAGGATTGTTCTGACGGACTGTCAAAAGGCCGGTACGGGATTGTGGAGCCGGCCGCTTCCGCCGTGGCGGTCGACGTAAAGCAACTGGACTTGGTATTGGTCCCTGGGGTAGCTTTTGAAGCGAGCGGCGTTCGCTTGGGTCGGGGTGGTGGTTTTTATGACCGATTGCTTCAGGGAGCGGTCGGCGTCAAATGCGGGGTGGCTTTTGAAGAACAGATGGTGTCCGGAATTCCGGAAGAAACCCACGATATACGGATGGATTGTATTGCGACGCCCGAGCGGTGGATTGCGTGCGGTCATGATCCAGCTTTCAAATGAGCGGTTTAACTGAAACGGTATTGGCGGGTGTGAGCTTGGAGCAGGCGCTTCTTGTGGCAGTCGGCGTGGCCGGGGGATACTGGCTGATCCGGTGGAAGGACCGCAAACGGGACGCGGCAATGGAACGACGGTGCGGGGCGATTGTGGAATCCGCCAAACGCGAGGCCGAGTCGATTCTTCGGGAATCGCGCATGACCGCTTCCGAAGAATCCGCCGAACAACGCCGCCAAATCGAAGCTTCGTTCGCCTCAAAACGCCAGGAATGGAACGAGCAGGAAGAGCGCCTGGCCCGACGCGAGTCCCTGATCAACGGGCAACTCGAAGGCGTGGTGTCGCAGGAAAAGGCGGTTCGGGATCGGGAGAAACAAATTCAGGAGCAGCAGGCGCGGTTGGAGGTCCTGCAGGCGGAGGTTGCCGAGGTGCTGAAACAGCGCAAGCTGGAGCTTCAGAAAGTCTCTCATCTGGACGAATCCGAAGCCCGTGCGTTGCTTCTCAAAGAGGTGGAGCAGGATGCCTTGCGTGATTCCACCGACCTGACCCGTCATATTCTTGAGTCGGCCAAATCGAAAGCGGAGGAGCAGGCGCGCCGGGTGCTCAGCCTGGCGATCCAGAGGTACGCCGGCACCCATACGTTTGAGACGACCACGGCGACCGTTGCCTTGCAGGGGGATGAAATCAAGGGGCGCATCATCGGTCGTGAAGGCAGGAACATTCGTTCGTTTGAGGCCGCGACCGGGGTGACTGTTCTGATTGATGATACGCCCAACGCGGTGGTTCTGTCCGGGTTCGATCCGGTGCGGCGTGAAATCGCGCGGGAAGCGATGCAGCGCCTGATCCTCGATGGCCGAATTCATCCGACACGGATCGAGGAAATTGTGGCTGCCGTGTCGCAGGAGATGGACGAAACGCTCGTGCAGGCTGGGGAGGATGCCTTTTTCAGGGTCAACCTCACGCCCACCCACCCGGAGGTGGTCATGCTCCTGGGGCGCCTCCGGTTTCGGCACAGTTTTTCCCAAAACATCCTCGATCACTCGGTGGAGGTGGCGCAGTTGATGGGGTTGATGGCTGCGGAGATTGGAATCGACATCAACTCCGCCAAACGAGCGGGCCTGCTGCATGATATTGGCAAGGCGGTCAACCATGAGGTGGAGGGTTCCCATGCAATCGTCGGCGCGGAGATCGTGAAACGGTGCGGTGAATCCGAGGACATCGTGAACGGAGTGGCGTCCCATCATGACGAAGTTCCTCATACCAATCTGCTCGGCATTCTGGTGAGCGCGGCCGACGCAATCAGCGCTTCGCGCCCGGGCGCGCGCTCCGAAAGCATGTCGACCTACCTGAAACGGTTGGAGAACCTCGAACAGATCGGGTTGTCCTTCCCCGGCGTGGAGCGTTGTTTCGCCGTGCAGGCGGGCCGGGAATTGCGTGTGGTGGTGCAGCCGGAAAAGATCAACGACGAACAGTCATTTGCGCTCGCGCGAAGTGTGGCCCGGAAGATCGAGGAGGAACTGCATTACCCGGGACAGATCCGAGTGACCGTCGTGCGCGAAACCCGGTGTGTTGAATTCGCGAAATAGCCGGAAAGGCAGGGTAGGGTTAGGAGCAGGGTGGAGTCTGTCGCGCTGCGACAGACCGGCGCCGCGTCCAGCGGTGCAACGCCATTACTTCGGGCAGGACCAAAGCGGCGTCGACGCTGCGCTCTGCCGCGCGCACTCCACAGGGCGGCGGGTGGGGGATTGAAGGAATTCCTGCTGCAATTGGGACGGATTCCAAGGCATGGCGTCCGAAAAACGAGCGCCTTCTGGAATGCAGGGCAGAGCGCAGTGGCGACCTCGCTTTGGCTGATCCGCAGATGACTGGAAGGTGAAACGCTGAAACCGTCCACCGGGACGGTTCGATTTCCCGCTTTCCCGGCTAGACCGTTGCTTTACCGATTTCCCTCAAGCATGCCGGAAGGAATGCCGTGTTCCCAGCTTTTGGGAGCATTCCAAGGCCGTTCGGAAAGACGGTCCGAGCTCGACGGACTGGAGCAACCGCAAGTCAGAGCCGCGAGGAAAAATGCAGCGCTCAGGATCCAGACGCTGCGTTGGCGCAGGGATTGAAACATAGAAGATTGAACCGGTTGGGGCGGTTGGCCCCGGAACGGCTAATAAAGCACCTGGTCACCCTCGGAGACGTCCGCCTGCTTCCATTCGGGGAGAATGTTGGCGATGCTGCGGTCGGCTTCCACCTTGGTGATGCGGACCTTGGCGATCAGTTTGCCTTCGCGGTTGACGAGCATCTTGCCATTGGCCAGGACGCCCTGGTTTCCACCGATGTTCAAGACGACAAAATCGTATTTCGGATCGACTGCAAGCACGCGGCCCTTCAAACCAACGGGCAGTTCGACTTCCTGTTCGCGGGGGCCGACATACCGGCTGAGATCGAATTCGAGCTGGGTGATCTTGCGCAGGAGGATCTGATTTTCAGCAATGTAGGTGTCTTTTTCCGCTGTCAACTGTTTGAGCTCGGTCGAAAGCGTGCGGAGTTGGTCGGGAGTGAAGCCGATCACGCGATAGGCGGCCAATTCCTGCCTGGACTGATTGCGCTCGCGGGTCGTGGTTGTCAGTTCCTCGAACAATTCGTTGGCTCGTTTTTGCTGGACGGCCAGGCTGGCGGTCGTGGTTTCAAGCTGTTCGGAAGTGGTGGCGAGTTCCTCGACGGCCTTCGACAAATTGTCCTTGGCCTCCTTCTCCGCAGAACGTGCGGCTGTCTCGGCCTGCCGTGCGGATTGCTCGTTGGAGCGCGAAGTATCCAGGTCGGAG
>JAIPJX010000058.1 GCA_021733945.1 Verrucomicrobiota bacterium
GAGCGTAGGGCCGCAGATGTCCTTGCTGAGGATTCCGAGGTTCCTCACGGCTTGCAGTGGACCGGATTGGGATGCTGAATGGGAGCGAGTGGTTTTGCCTCATCGGGCGTGTCCAAAGCGGCGTCGACGCTGCGCTCTGCCGCGCGCACTCCAGAATGCGGTGGTTCTTCGGACGCCATGCATTGGAATCCATCCCAATTGCAGATACGAATCTCTTAAACGAATGGCGGTGCGGTGGGCGCACTCCCTTCGGCGCTTCCGGGCTAGGGTGCTTCTTCGATGGCGAGGACTGTGTCGAGGTGGATCCTGTCGTTTGGCAATGTCTGGACCGCGCCACCGGGCCAGAGGATCCGGACCGCATCGACCTTGTCGTGTGTTCCCAAGCCGATTGTGACCGGCAGTTCGGACTGCGACAGATAGCTCCGGGTTGGCATCACCTGCCTGGACAACGTCCGAGCCCCCAGTTGCACCTGGATCACGGCTCCGATGGCGCCCCGGTTGTTTCGTTTCCCGGTCAGTTGGAACCGCAGCCAATGATGGTTCAACGCCTGGTCGTTTCTGAGGAGCAACGGTGCGCCGCCCACCTGCGTCAGCACGACATCGAGATCGCCGTCGCCATCGATGTCGCCGAAGGCGGACCCGCGCCCGACGATGGGTTTGACGAGATCAGGGCCGCTCATCGCCTCGGGGACCGACACGAAACCTTGTCCGGCACCGGCACCACGGTTCCAGAACAGTTGGGCGGGCTGCCTGTAATGCTGGCTTTGCTGCACCTTGGTGAGTTCCTCCTCCAGATGCCCGTTTGCGGTGAGGAGATCGAGCATGCCGTCCAGATCGTAATCGAAAAAGAAAATGCCGAATTTGAGAAGCAACCGGCTGGCGGGGCCGACGCCCTGGGCAATGGCTTCATCGGTGAATTCCAGCGGTTTGGATTGCGCCACGTACAGCGCCGTCATTTCATTTGCAAAATTCCCGATGGCAATTCCGATCCCCTCGTTCGCGTTGATCTGTCCGGCGTCGATTCCCATCGCGCCCCGCGTTTTGCCGTAGGTGTCAAACGCGATGCCGCTCAGGGCGCCGATCTCCTCGAAGGTGCCATCCCTGCGGTTGTGAAATACAAAATTCTGGACCGTGTCGTTGGCGACCACCAGGTCCATCCATCCATCCTGGTCCAGGTCGACGGGGGCCACGCCGAGCGATTTGGCCATGGGTTTGCCCGTGGCCGGGTTGGAGACCTGCACCCCGTTTGATTCAGAAACATCGGTGAACCGACCGTTTCCTTCATTTCGGTAGAGGTAGGGATGGGATCCTTCGAAGTTCATCGGCGGGCCATAGGCACGCCCGACGCCGACGACCGTGTAGCCGACTTCGAAATCGATGTCCTTCGACCAGCGAACGTAGTTGCAGACAAACAGATCCAGATCGCCGTCGTTGTCCATATCGACCCACGCTGCGCTGGTGCTCCATTGATCCGCTGCCCCACCAACTCCGGCGCTTTCAGTAATATCGGTGAAGTGCCCGTCCCCGACGTTCTTAAAAAGGTGGTTTTTCCCAACCGCGGTCACGAACAAATCGATCAATCCGTCGTTATCGTAGTCGCCGACCGCCGCGCCCATTCCATACAGGCTGACATCAAGGCCGGATCCCTTCGTTGCATCCTCGAAGGTTCCGCTTCCGTTGTTTCGGTAAAGAGTTCCGGTGGGGGGCGCGTTTCCGGTCGAAGCATGTCCGGGCCAGTCCGTGGAATTGACGAAGAAAAGATCCTGGTCTCCGTCGTTGTCGAAATCGAGAAAGGCGACCCCGCTCCCCATGGTTTCAGGCAGCAGCTTGTCTCCATAGGCTCCGTTGTGGTGGACGAAGCGGATGCCGGCCTCTCCGGTGATGTCCCTGAATCGTACGGTGGGGAGCTCCACCTGAGTGGATGACGCGAGGGTCTCGGGTGCCCGTTGTTCCGTGACCCGGGTGGTTTGTTCCGGGGCGCGGTTCCTGAAAACCAGGAAGAGAATTCCACCGAGGACGGCGATCCCGACCATGGCGAGGAGCGACCAGCGAAACGCCTTGCCGATCACCGCATCGTCGTAGTGCGCCAGTTCCTCCGGAGGAGTGTCCCGCGCGGGGGCGGCGGGGATTGGCGGCTGTTTTTCAGGGTCTGAATCAGGTTGGGAGGATGGCATGGGAACTGGGGTCAATGCGCGGGTTGCCCGGGTGCTGTGTCGCGGGAGGCACTCTCGATCTCAGGAGCGCCTGGGCGCTGGAGCGAATAGATCACAATGGCCTGTGCCGCATGATCGGCGGCCGGATTGTTGCGACGATGAATCGCAACCGAGCGGTCGCGTGCGTTTGAATCCGGAAGGTATCGGGCATGGGAGGCGCGGTGTTCCGCCGCCCTGGTTTCGTCTCCGAGCGCGGCGTAAAGCAGGGCCAGGTTGTAATGCGCTGTGAGGTTCTCGCTGTCGATGGCCAGGGTGCTGAGGAACCGGTCCCTTGCACGTTCGAGGAACTGGAGGTGGGATTCGTTGCTGCCGGTGTTTCGTTCCAGCTTGGCGCGTTCGAACAGGGTCAATCCGAGCTCGTTGATGACCTCGTAGTCCTTGCTGAAATCAAAACCGCGTTCGTCGAGTTCCGGGTAACGGTCCTCGAGAATGCTTCGGAACTCGGTGATGGCCTGATCGAGAAAGCCGTTCTGTTTGTTGACCAGGCCGGTGAACCAGGCAACGGTCCAGCGCGGTGCGGGCGGCACGAATTCCACCGCGCGATTTAACGCAGCCACCGCGTCGTCCAACCGGCCTTCCTTGAAATAGACGCGGGCCAGGTTGACCGGTCCGTCGGCGCGCCCCAGCTTTTCGACCTCCGCAAAGGCTCCGGCGGCCTGAACGAGTTCGCCGCGTTCGCTCCCCTCATCGCCCTTGAGAAGCAGGCCGATCCCGTAGTCGTTCCATCGTTGCCAGAGGGGGATGGTGGAGGCCTCGTTCGCCACCGCTGCGTTGCCGCCTGCAACCGGAAAGGTAATGCGGTCCGAGGCCATGGTTGCGATCGGCAGATCGTTCACGAAGTTCGTGCCGAAGACATGTTGCATGTAGCGGGTGTCGAATTTCCGATACTGGAACCGGGCCTCGACGGTGATCGAATCGGTGGCGTCCCTGGGAACAGTCAGCGAATAATGCACCACCTGCCCGGTCCCGGGCGGCATTTGATGGGTGTACAGCGGTGTAAAAATGTCCTGTGCATTGCGGCGGTCGATCCGGTTGCCGTCCTTGTCGAGCATGTAGGTGTTCACAAAATGCGACCAGGGATCGACCTCGTTGAATTCGCCGAGCCCGCCGCTCCGGCCGATCGTTTTCCCGCCACTGGTCACGTTGACATCCACCCAGAGTTCATTGGAATCGGACGTGCCCTGGGTGAGCGTGTGACCGAGCGTCTTGGTTCTGAGGACCACCTCGATCAGGTAGGTGGCACCGGGCTTGAGGGTCGGTACGTTCGGGCGCAATGGCGCGATCAGTGGGCCATCGATGGTGCCACCCTCCTTGATGCCGAACAGATCGACCCGCACGGTGTCCTTGAGGAAGGCCTTGTGCGCTTCCACGATCGCCGGTTCCCCGCGGATGTGGGCGATCCCGGTATTGGCGGATGGAAACAGGTGGTCATGTCCGAACCGGGTCGTCTGGTTGGTTGGATTGAAGAAGCCGGCACCGAATTCGGTCGATTCCTTCAAAGGCATATGGCAGCCGTTGCAGTCCTTCTCGGCTTTGGGCGGGTAATAGAAGCTGCGCGCTCCGTGACCGGAAACGCCGCTCAGGAGGAAGGTGTCATAGTGGTTCTGACCTCTCAGGAATTCCTTGTAGTGGGTGAGCTCGAAAGGAAGGCTGACCTTGTGGCAGGTCGAGCAGAACTCGGCGGTTTTGTGGAGCGGTTTGAGGAAGGTTTTTTTGTGAAACTCAGGCTTCGCCTTGACCAGTTGCTGGTTGATGAACTGCAGGAATTCGTTCGTGGAATATGCAAACGGGTAATGGATGGGTTCTTCGATGGTGTAATCGCCGTTGCCGCGGGTGCTGTTGACGTGGGTGATGGCATGGCAAACCGTGCAGGTGATTCCCGCCTGGGAGGTCGGGTGGTTTTCCAGGTCGAAGTCCGGATCATCAAACGCCCCGCTCAGGAAAGGCACCACATCGTGACAACCGGCGCACCAGCGGGAAGCCTTGACGCTTCCGTCCCGTTTGAACACCACGTCCCGGGTCTCCTTGATGCTGAACAAATAGGGTTTGTTGTTGAACGAACTGAAATGGTGCGCGCTGTGAAACCAGCCCTTGTAGCTGTCTTCGTGGCAGTTCAGGCAATACTCGTCCATCATCAGGGTTTTGGCCGGGATGAAATTTCCGGTGGCTGTCCGCGTGAGCGAGGGTTCGAAATACCGTTCCCCTTCCTCGGGTCCCTGGACATTCCATTGGCGCGGGTCCTGGGCATGCAATCCGACCATGACGACCACGATCGCCGCGACGGCACCTCCCCAGAGCGCTCCAATCCGCCATTTGATGCGGGGGCCGGCCAGGCGGTGGAGGATGTAAAGCCAGACCGCCAGGAGGGGGGTGATCACATGCGCCCAGTAGGCCACGGACCGGATGTGAGGGTTACGAATCTCAAAAAAATCGAGCCGCGTCAGGGCGATTCCAGAGAAGAGCAGGATCACTCCCACCGCAAACAGGGCATAGCCCACGCGCACTGCGCGCCGGTTGGGCCTGTTCAACGTGTTCTTCAGATGAACCAGGCCGAAGACCAGGTACGGGAGGATCAGGACAAGGCCCAGGACCAGATGCCCCAGAAACATGTATTGATAGAAATAGTTCTGATAGGTCAGGCCGGTGAACCATTCGGCGGCGGTGATGCTGCTCAAATAGGCCGAATTGGCACCCAGCACCGCCACGAGCCCCAACACAACCTGGAGCAGAATCCTCAGGCGAGGGCCGACCGCACGCACATAGTGACGCTTTGCAGGGCGCGGCGTTTCCGAAGGCAACTCAGGATTCATGGTTGAGAGCAACGTTAACGAATGTTCGGGTGGGGTCAATGTACCATTCTGCCGGTATTCTCTTTGCTTGCATATTTTGGAGGGGGGGGCGTATTTTTCGATCCATCGTTCATTGACATCCGTGCCCGGATAATAATTGTTGCAACCTTTCCAGATCCACCGCCGTCATTGCAATGGATCGGAGTTGTGATCTTTCGGTCGAGGTTGCTGTGCCGGGTGTTGGATTGGGTGAAACCTGGCGGGTCACGCAGGCTCTGGGTCTCTAATCATTGACAGGCGAATATATGGCAAAAAAAGGCGGCGGTTGGATGAAGTGGGTGCTCGTTTTGATCGGGTTGACGGGGCTGGCGTTCTTCTACAAGCGATGGAGCGGGCCGGGTGCGGTTGCGTTGAGCTACCGGACGAGCACGGTCGAGCCCGGTGATGTGCGCCAGGTGGTCACGGCCAGTGGCACGCTCGAACCCGTCGTTTTTGTCGAGGTCGGCACGGAGATTTCCGGCACGTTGCGTGAGATCTTTGTGGATTTCAATTCCATCGTCACCAACGGCCAGATTCTGGCCCGGATCGACCCGCGCTCCTACGACAACTCTCTCAAACAGGCCGAAGCCGAATTGGCCAGCGCCATGGCATCCCTCGAGCTGGCCCGCGTGACCGCGCGCCGGGCCGAGCAACTGCACTCCAAGGAATTGACCTCGGATGCCGAATACGATCTCGCCATCGCCGATCTGCATCGGGCCGAGGCAACGGCGCAAATTCGGGAGGCCACGCGCGACAAGAACAAAATCGATCTGGATCGCACCACCATCTACTCCCCGATTGATGGCATGGTGATCTCCCGGAATGTTGAGGTGGGGCAGACCGTGGCGGCCAGCCTCAACTCGCCGACCTTGTTCATGATCGCAAACGACCTGTCCAAAATGCATATCCATGCCTCCATCTCGGAAGCGGATGTGGGCGGGGTGACGGAGGGTCAGAAGGTTGAGTTCACCGTCGATGCGTTTGCCGCCATGAAACTCTTCGGCGACGTTCATCAGGTGCGCAACGCGCCGGTGACCAATCAGAATGTGGTTTCCTACACCAGCGTGATTGCGGTGGACAACCCCGATTCGAAATTGAAACCCGGAATGACGGCCAATGTCACGGTCACCGTGGCGGAGAAGCTCGGGGCTCTGAAGGTTCCCAATGCGGCTTTCCGGTTTAAGCCGGCTGCCGAAGGCGGAGCCCCGGGAGGGGCACCCTCGATGGGCGGCGAAGGAGGACCCCGGCGTGGCGGTCCTGCCGGAGGCGGAGCGCCCGGTGGGGGCGGCGAGCGAGGCGGTGCCGGCGGTGGGGGAGGTCAGTTTGGCGGTGGCGGTGGCGGTGGCGGTGGCCCGGGAATGATGGGGCAACGACGCGGTGGCCGCGGAAATTCTCTTTCGGCCGAACGCAACCTCTATCTTCTGGTCAACGAGACCGATCCCAACGGCAAACCCGTCGAGACTCTGAAGCCGGTGAAGGTCAAAGCCGGGATCACGGATGGCGCGTTTACGGAGATCCTGAGCGGGTTGAGCGTCGGGGACAAGGTGGTGATCGGCACAGAGACGCTGGCGGCGGGTGCAACCCCCGGGGCGAACAATCCCTTTGCTCCCGGGTTCGGGCGCCGGGGTCGGTAGTCGGGCTATTCCAGGCACTGTTTTCCATGCGACCGATCATCGATCTTCAGTCAATCAACCGGGTGTACCGCACCGGTGCGGTTGATATTCACGCCGTTCGGGATGTATCCCTGACGATTCATCCTGGGGAATTTGTGGCGGTCATGGGTGCCAGCGGTTCCGGCAAGTCCACCATGATGAATACGCTGGGATGTCTGGATCAACCCACCAGCGGTCTGTTTTTGCTCGATGGCATTGACGTGTCCAAGCTCAGTCCGGAACAGCGTGCCGAGATTCGCAACCAGAAGATCGGGTTTGTTTTTCAGGGGTTCAATCTGCTGGCGCGCACGACGGCGCGGGAGAACATCGAGCTCCCGATGTTGTACGCCCACCCGCCGTTGAGTCGGCGTGAACAGGAGGAACGGGTGCAGCATGTGCTGGAACTGACGGGATTGACCCAGCGGGCGGATCATGTGCCCAGTCAGTTGTCCGGTGGCCAACAGCAGCGGGTGGCCATCGCCCGTGCCCTGGTCATGAAACCCGCCCTGCTCCTGGCCGATGAACCCACGGGTAATCTGGACACCCGGACCAGCATCGAAATCATGGGGGCGTTTCAGGACCTCAACGAAAAGGGGATCACCATCGCCATGGTGACCCACGAACTCGACATCGCCCAGTACTGCAAGCGGAATATCATCATGCGGGACGGACGCATCATCAGCGATCGCCCCGTGGAGAACCGGAGCTGGGCTGCCACGGAAATGAAAAAACTGGAGAGTGAACAACTCGCAGCCGATTTAGCGTCATGAGATTTTTTGCCATTCTGCGAATCGCCCTCAATGCCCTGAGGCGAAACAAAATGCGGACCGTGCTCACCATGCTCGGCATCATCATTGGCGTCAGTGCGGTGATCGCCATGGTCAGCATTGGCACCGGCGCGCGCGCCCAGCTCGAGGCCCAGATCGAAAGCATGGGCCAGAACATCGTTTCGGTCTTTCCCAACTTCCGCCGCGGCGGCGTCTCCTCGGGTGCCAGCGGCGGAGAAGGGTTCACCGTCGGCGATTGCGACGCCATCGCCAGCGAGGTTCCCGGAGTGGTGGCCATCAGCCCGGAAGTCCGCGCCGGCGGCCAGGCGATTTACGGCAACAAGAACTGGAGCGCCTCGGTCTACGGGGTCAACTCGGATTACCTTCAGATCAAAAGCTGGAACGTTGTGTCCGGATCCAATTTTTCCGAACAGGAAGTTCGCACCGCAGCCAAGGTCGTGTTGCTCGGAAAAACCGTGGTGACGGAACTCTTCGACGGAAATGATCCGGTCGGCGAGATCATCCGCATCCGCAATGTGCCGTTTGTCGTCATGGGTACGCTCGAACCGAAGGGCGCTTCCCTGATGGGGTCGGATCAGGATGACGCCATCATCATGCCCTACACCAGCGCGATGAAGCGTCTGGCGGGTAATCGTGCCGCGATTCGCAGCATGATCATCCAGTCCGAAAGCCCGGCCGTGATGTCTCTGGTGGAGCAGGAGGTCACCACGCTCCTGCGGCAGCGCCACAAGATTCAGGACGGTGCCGATGATGATTTCATGGTCCGTACCCAGGATCAGATCAATGAATTCGCCACGGGCACTTCGAAAACAATGACGGCTCTGCTTGGTGCCGTGGCCGGTGTGTCGCTCGTGGTGGGTGGCATTGGCATCATGAACATCATGCTCGTGAGCGTCACGGAACGTACCCGTGAGATCGGCATCCGGATGGCCGTAGGTGCGAAAGCCAGGGACGTGCTTGTGCAGTTTCTGACCGAAGCGGTGGTGCTCAGCCTGCTCGGGGGAGGGCTCGGGATCGCGCTTGGAATGGGCACCTCGGCCATCATTGCGTCCCAGATGAACTGGCCGACGCTCACTCCCGGCAACGCGATTGCCGGGGCGTTTGCGTTCAGCGCTGCGATCGGCATTTTCTTCGGGTTTTACCCCGCCCGCAAAGCGGCGCAACTCGATCCGATCGAGGCGTTGCGCTACGAATGACGCGATTGGCGCCGGTTCGCCATCGGTTCGATAACCGGAAATGTTCGGCCGGGCCGGAAGGTGGAGCCGGTCGCGCTGCGACCGGCAGGTGCCGCGTCCAGCGGCGCAACAAACCCATCCAACCCCTCCGGCGCTTTGGACCTCTGGGGGACCGACCGCTGGACGCGGTCGGGGTCGTCGCAGCGCGACAACCGCCACCTGTCGGGAATGGAAGAATCGTCGGCAAGGAATCGATCCACGAACTCAGATTTCCCTCCGCGACAACCGGAAATGCTCCGGAGTACCGGAATTCCGGCATTTGCCTCGGCGGGCAGCCGCCGGTCGATGCGTTCGTCCATCAGCGGCTTCATGCCGGCGCGTTGCGGCAATCGTCTTTGCCGCCGGTGTTTCAAGGAATTGGACCACTTGCTCGCGCATTACGGAGGGACAACCTTCTGGGAAATCGTCAATCGAGTCACCTCCGGGTTGCTCGCTATGGGTTTTCGCTTCATGCCGTCGTTCTGTGCCATTTTCCTCCGACTTCAAGCCCAGGGAAAGCAATGGTATGACCATCCATCTCAGAACCTGGGGCGACCTCGCCTGTTTCACCTGGCCGGAGTTGCATGTCGAACGCGTGAGCTATCCGGTGAATACACCTACGACCCTGCCAGAACCATGAGAAACCAGTTTTCCTTTCACGAATCATGAAACCCTATTCCATCCAACTCGAAATCGCCGGTCCGACCGCCATGTGGACGCGGCCCGACACCGGTTCCTCGCCGGTTTCCTACGTTGCGCCGACGTTCAGCGCCGTCAAAGGCATCTTCGAATCCGTGCTGCGCTGGAAATCGGTGAACGTGCGGCCCACCAAGGTCGAGATTTGCGCCCCTGTGCAATTCCACCGCTACACCACGAATTACGGTGGGCCGCTCCGCGCCAGCGACGCGATGAAAAAGTGTGCTTCGTTCCAGTTTCACACCGTGGTGTTGGTCAATGTGTGCTACCGGCTTTACGCGCAGGCCGAATTTGCGGGGCATCACGAAAGCACCACCTGGCCGCCGCACGCCTATCACGACGTTTTCAGTCGCGCCTTGGATCGTGGGCAATGGTTCTACACGCCGTGCTTGGGCTGGAAGGAATTCGCGCCCGACTATGTCGGCCCGTTCCGCCCGGAGACAAGCGTCTGCGAAATCGAGAACCACGAACTGCCCACGATGCTAAAAATGGTCTTTGATCACATGCAGAACGGACAGAAGCAAGCGATGTACTACAACAAGCGCAATCATCCCGATCTCCGAGTTGAGAAAGGAGTCCTCGTTTATGCTTAACGAACTTTCACAAGTGGCGGACTTGCTGGAGCGGCTTGGAACAGTCGCCCCGTCACGTCATCCGCGAATCAATCCTATGGGGAAGAACAGGGATTTGCTTGTCGTGTCGTTGGATGATGCTGGCAGCCCTTTCTGTATCGAAGTTCTGCACGGTGAAACCGCCGCAAAATTATTCCGCATCGAACATGGCTCTGCAGGTTCGAGCTTTCCAGGTTTCAACATTCCCACTCCGCTGCGACGACTCGATGAAGCTTCGGCAGACGAACTCAAGCCCGCCGTTGTGAAACTGCTTGCGCTGGGAAAGAACAAAAACTCCAGTGCCGCAGAAATCAAGGAGTTCATTCGCAAACTGTTCATGCTTTCCAAATCACACACTTTCAGCCCAAGCCAAGTGAAGCAGTTCCAGCGATCATGCTCCGAGTTGGTTTCGGAACTTGTCGAATTGTTGTCCCGTGAACTGGCCGGTTTAAAGAACTTCATGACGCTGGTGGAAATACTCGTAGAATCGAAACCTACGCTGCCTTCCTTTGCCGAAGCGCTGGCAAGTTTGATGGTGGACCAGAACTCGGAATTTGACCGAAGGCAATTGCTGCTGCTTCAAGAAGTTCTGTTTGGAACCCTCGATTGGAAGAAACGCACACCAGAGATTGCATCGCCCGAATACTGGAAAGAGAAGTTGAAGCAGGACAGGAACTCGAACCAACCCATTTATCTTGATCTGGCGTCGCCGGGTGTGGGTTTTTATAGGGTTGCCCATTCAGAGACGAGCGCACTGATCAATACGGCTCTCATTCAGACGCAATCAAGCGTCGCTGCGTACGACTCTGAACGAGGTGGCTTGGTGGAGGACGCTTTCGGGGAACTGGCAGAGTTGCAGGATAAATTCCCTCCCGGGCCAAAAGTTGCCGAGCTTGGGAATGTGAAACTCTTTTCGGTAAACACCAACGAGGTGCAGGCGTTAGAACGATATGGGTTCAAAGGCTCGCAATCATTCCCGGTTTCCTCGGCGCGGGTACAGAAGATGAGCGACGCACTCCTGTATCTCGCCAGCGAAGACAAGCGCGGCGTCACCTGCCGGGCAATACCCAGTGCTCAGCCCGACAAGCGCGATTTGCTTGTTGCTTATCTGGAAGGTGAGCCGGAAGGTCGTGTGAAACTGGCTGAAATGTTCGGCGGCGAAGTTCACTCATTTTCGGACGCCGATTTCGAGGCTATTGCCCAGCCGGTCTTGGAGATGCTTGAGGGCAAAGTAGCGGCGAACCCTAATCTCAATGTCCGGCTCCTGGCATTTTGCCCAATAGACAAGGCCAAGAAACAAATCAGTCTCAACCGCAGCCTGCGGGTGCGGGATGTCATTCACGCGGCGCGGGAATGGGAAGCGGGCGCACGTAACGCGCCTCAAGTGTCGGTTTGGTTTTACGACAAGAACACCAAGCAATCCGTTTTCCGGTCACATACGACGCCATGCCCGCTCGAATTGACATCGGTGGTCAATCGCGTCTGGAGTGCGGATGCAAAAAGTGGTTTCAGTTCCACCTATCAACGAGCGCTTTCAGTTGGTGACGCCTACGATGTGTTCCTGGCGGATGCACCGCTTGCGCGACAAAAAGCGCAACTCGCTTTGGAATTGCTGATAACGCGAATGTGCAGTGTGCTGATTGCTCTCGGCGCGACAAAAACCAACCGGGAGTGGATTTGTTTGAGCGACACCGTTCGCTGGCAATCGGTCAAATCCATCGCGCTACTCGGAATTCTCCTTCAGCAACTCGGACACCACAGAAACGACTTTATGCAAGAATCCATGGCCCAAATCGGACGGCTGCTCGCTTTGGCGGACAGCCTGCATCTGCAATACTGCAAACATGTGCGCAAAGGCGATTCGCCATCGCAACTCATCGGCAACGCCATGTTCAACACCGCTCTCGAACAGCCGGTCTTTGCGCTGGCGCGATTGGCGGAGCGATTGACGCCCTACCAAGCTTGGGCGCGAACATTTCAAGGCAATGCCCCAGAGGCAGGCGTCGGCTTAGTGAAGTATTTCCTCGGCGAAATCGCCGCCTGCACCGCCGCGATTCGACTGGATGAATTGCCGCAACGCATGACCGACGCAGACAAAGCAAAACTTTTGCTCGGCTACCTCGCTGACCACCCGAAAACCGAAACCCCGAAATAATCACTCAACACTGATTTGATTTATGACCATACAAAAATACGAGAACAATGTTCCCCGCATCACCGGACTCCTGATTTTGGAAGTCCGCAAATCCAATCCCAACGGCGACCCGGAACGCGAGAGTTCCCCGCGCCAGCGCCCGGATGGCAAAGGCGAAATCTCGCCCGTTTCCGTGAAGCGAAAACTTCGCGACCTCGTGTCTGAGAAAGAGGGCGTCGTCTGGACCACCGTGAAGGAGGATTTGAAAATCGAGGATGAAAGTCAGTTTCAAATCCTCGAAACCCGGCATCGAGACCGCCCAGGTATTCAGGCCATGCTGAAGGAAAACAATTCTCAGCCTTTCAAAGATGCGTTCTGGGACGGCCGTCTTTTTGGTAACACATTTCTTGAAGAAGGCGGCTCAGACACGATTCGTGCGGGTGTGGCGCACTTCGGCGTCGGCGTCTCTCTCGCTCCGATTGACATCGAGTTCTCAACCTGGACCAGCAAATCCGGCGTTGAGGCCGACAAAGATCGCGGCATGGCTCCGATGGCATTTCGGGTGGTGAAGCATGGTCTGTATGCCGTTCCGTTTTTCGTCAACCCGAACCTTGCGCATAAAACTGGATGTACGAAGCAGGATGTGGATTTGATGCTGCACCTGGTCAAACACATTGACACGGGCACGCGCTCAGTCGTTCGATCGATGGTTGAAGTTGTCCACGCACACACGCTCACCCACAAGAGCCGCGCAGGTTCAGTTTCTGACTTCACGTTCATTGCCGCCTTCACGCCCAAGAGACTCGAAAGGCCTTCTGAGTTGCTGGCGGATTACGGTGCACTTCCGACGTGGGAGAAAATCAAAGACCAGCCCATCCGCCCCGACAACAAGGTGACGTTTGCGGGATGCGGTGAATACCACGACTACGCCTCATGAGCGAACTCGCAACCACGCTAGAATTGCTGGCCCACAGCGCCCGTGATGGCGCATCGGAACAGTCGTATCGTGACCATGCGGGGAATGTCCGTCGCAACGCGACACTGTTTGCACGGGCCGCAGCAGCGTTGTCGCCCAAGTGGTGCGTTGCGTTTGTGGCAGCGGTGGAACGGGCGGCGGCGTATCACGACCTCGGCAAGTTGGACGATCTGTTTCAGAATGTCCTGCGCCATAACCGGAAGAACAAGCACGGGTTCAATCACGTGGAAGCGGGCACGGCCCATTTGCTGGACTTGAAACAATTTGAGGCGGCTTTCACGGTCTACGCGCATCACCTCGGGCTGCCGTCTTTCCCCAAGGAGAAAGCCAAGTTTGCGAACGGACTGAAATTGGTTTTTCGCGACACCGGCGATCTGGAGGGATTTGGACAAGCGGCATGGCAACGAACTGACGAGTATCTGGAAAGCTACCTGCATCAGCACCACAATCTGTTTGCTCCTTTAGCGCCAGTCGCCAATCCGCTGTTCTCCGGCCTGGTAAGGCGCCTCGCTCTGTCCTGCCTTGTCGACGCGGACCACTCGGATACGGCGCGGCATTATCGGAATGAGAGCGAAGTTCCCGCTCCCGACTTGCGAGCGCCGGAACGGCTGGCGCGATTGGATGAATACGTGGCCTGGTTGTCCGCGAAGAACCCGCCAACAGATGACCGGGAACTACAGCGGTTGAAGTTGCGACAGGATGTTTATCGCGCCTGCCGGGAGCGGGAAGTCAAACCTGACGAGCGCATCCTTGCTTGCGACAGCCCGGTTGGCACGGGCAAAACAACCGCAGTCATGGCGCATCTGCTGCAGGTAGCGGCGGAGCGCAGGTTGCGCCGTGTGTTCGTCGTACTCCCGTTTACCAATATTATTGATCAGTCGGTGGATGTTTATCGCCGTGCGTTGTGTCTGCCCGGGGAGTCCAAGGATGCAATGGAGAACGTCGTGGCCGCCCATCACCATCGCGTGGATTTCTCCAGCTATGAGGCTCGATGTCTGGCTGCGCGCTGGGATTCACCCGTTGTCGTCACCACTGCCGTGCAATTCTTCGAGACGCTGGCCGCTCGAGACACAGCTTCGCTGCGAAAGCTTCATCAGGTGGCTGGCAGCGCCATCTTTGTGGATGAGGCGCACGCCGCCGTTCCGCCCGCACTCTGGCCGCAGATGTTTCGCTGGTTGCGGGAACTTTGCGAGGATTGGGGCTGCCAACTTGTGCTGGCCTCGGGCACGTTGCCGCGTTTCTGGAATATCCCCTGTTTTCTTCAAGAGAATGAGCGGTGCGAAATTCCCGATCTCATCAATCCGGAAGTTCGGGCCGAGTCGATGACCTTTGAGGCAAAGCGCGTTTCTATTTGCAGAGAACCGCAGGCCATGTCCGTGGAACGTGTTGCCGATTTCGTTCACAACAAGCCCGGCCCGCGACTGGTTATTTTCAACACGGTGCAATCGGCCGCCGTGTTTGCGCATTATCTCCGTGAGGACTGCAAGCAGGGCTTGAATATTGAACACATTTCCACCGCGATAACACCACGCGACCGTTTCCAAACCGCGGCGCGGGTGA
The DNA here is from genome assembly GCA_021733945.1 of Verrucomicrobiota bacterium. Classification (GTDB taxonomy): domain Bacteria; phylum Verrucomicrobiota; class Verrucomicrobiia; order Limisphaerales; family SIBE01; genus JAIPJX01. The sequence continues at coordinate 14,673 of JAIPJX010000058.1, forward strand.
AAGCACGTCTCGCTGCGAAGGAAACGGATTGGACATTGGTGGCGACAAGTTGCGTGGAAGCGGGAGTGGATTTTCGTTCCGCACCGCGTTTCGCGAAAGCTGGGGACTCGTGAACCTGCTGCAAATCGCCGGTCGCGCCAGTCGTTCGGGTGAATACGACGGCGCTGAAGTTTGGGATTTCCGGCACGATGCGGACAATGGATTCTCGCTGCATCCCCAGGCAAAACTCCCGCGTCGAATCCTGGAACAAGTGTTTGCCGAGTGCGCGGGCAAGAATCGTCAGCCCGGACCGGATGATTGCACGGATGCTCTCCAACGTGAAATTCTGCAAGACCACGGCGAAAAGGCTTCGCGCATGGAAGAGATTTTCCAGGCTGAGCAAGACGCGGATTATCCGCAGGTCGCCAAGCTTTGCAGAATCATCGACGCGGCCACTCAAACGGTCGTGGTCGATCCGGGGCTGATTCAGCGGTTGCAGAATCTTCACCGCGCGCAATGGCCAACCTGGCGAGAGCTGATGGTTGGCAGCGTGCAGTTGTGGGCGAATCGTTTGGACGCCGGAAAAATGCCCGTGAAACCGATCGGCCATGGCGGCGAGCTCTGGGCGTGGATTGGCGAATACGACTCTTTCCTCGGCTCCATGGCCGGCGTCCTCCCGTTGTTGAAAGTGGGCCAAGAGGGGTTTGAACCGTTGTAAGCCGGTTGCGAATGAATCTTCTGAAGTCTGAGACGGTAAATTTGCTGTTCCAATCAAAAATTCAAAATCGCAAATAGGAATCGCAACACCAGACTGGCAAGGCGAGGCGGATTCGATTATAGGAATCACGCATGAGTACCAAAGCAATTCTTCTCGAAGTGGCTGAAAAACTTCCGCCCGGCGCGACGCTCGTTGATGCGATCCACGAGTTGGAGTTCCGACTGGCGGTCGAGCAGGGACTGACCGAACTGGATCGCGGCGAAGGCATTCCCATTGAAGACGTAAAATCCAAAATAGCCGAATGGGCTGGAAAATAGTCATCGCGCCATCCGCGCGGGCCGATCTGGAGAGCATTGTCCGGTTCATTGCGCGACATAACTCCGATGCGGCAGCCAGGTCGGATACGAATTGATCGTCCGTGCCGACCGCTTGGCCAGCTTCCCCGAAATGGGCCGAATCGTGCCGGAGTTCAAGCGACCCGACCTTCGGGAAGTCGTATGTCGTTCCTATCGCATCATCCACCGCCTGCACGGGGACCGCCAGGAAGTTCAAATCGTTCGCTTTTGGCACGGCGCGCGCGGCTTTCCGCAAGTTTCCGCAGGAGATTGAGCGATGACCGACGATAGATTACCGCTTTCGCTGCTCAACGACTACCTCTATTGCTCGCGGCGGGCGGCGCTGAAGGTTGTCGAGGGCTGGCGCTCGGCCAACGAACACACGAACCGTGGCGACATTGTCCACGAGCACGCGGACCTCGCCGGATACGAGGTCGTCCGGGGCGTGGCATTGCTCCGCGCCCTGCCGGTTTGGTCGAAACAATGGGGGCTTTCCGGGCGATGCGACATCGTCGAAGTACATTCGACCCCGGCGGGCGGCGAGACGGCGGGATACGCCCCAAATGGGTCCGTTCTCCCATCCATCCCCCGCTCGAAAAGCGCGCCGCCGGGCGTCGGCTCCCATGCCGTCTTGGTTCCCGTCGAGTTCAAACTGGGAAAACGAAAACAATGGCGGAACGATGACGTGCAACTCTGTGCCCAGGCGCTTTGCTTGGAGGAGATGTTTGAATGCCGTGTGGAAACCGGCGCTGTGTTTCACGCGGACAGCAAACGGCGCAGGGACGTGGTGTTCACGCCGGAGCTGCGCGAACAGACGACGGCGGCCGCGGAACAGCTTCACGCGTTGCTGGCATCGGAGGTGCCGCCGCCGGCCGTTTACAGGAATGGCTGCGAGGAATGTTCCCTGTTCGACATCTGTCTTCCCAAGGCCACGGGATCCCAGGGCCGGGCGGAACGGTTGGCGCGGCAGTTGTTCCAAACCTAAAACTCCAAATCGCCAATGCCGGACATCGTTCAAAATACCCTCTACCTCACCACCGCCGGCACCTACGTGGCACGCGACCATCTCACGTTGCAGGTGGAGATACCCGTCTATCCGCCGGATCTCCCCCCGGTGAGTCAGACCCGCGAGAACGCGACGGATCGGCGGAAGGTGTCCATTCCCATCCATCATTTGGAATCGATCTGCGTGTTCGGTGCCAGCACCATCAGTCCGCCGGCCCTGGGCCTTTGCTGGGAACACGGTGTGGCGGTGAATTTCTTTAGTGAATTCGGGCGGCTTCACGCCCGGATGACCGGAGTCGCCGATACCAGCGTCATGCTGCGCCGGGTCCAGTTTCGCGCGGCGGACGATCCGGCCCGTTGCGCGGCGATTGCACTCCAGGTGATCGCGGGTAAAATCCAGAACAGCCGCAACAGCCTGTTGCGCGCCGCTCGGGAGGCGAAGGATGGCGAACACGCTGCGCGGTTGAACGCCGTCACAGACAAGCTGGCCGAACAGATCCGTTCCCTGCCCGACCATGCCGACCTCAACTCCTTGAGGGGCGTCGAAGGCATGGCGTCGAATCTGTATTTCTCCGTCCTGGATCTCTGTTTCAAACAGCAACGTGAGGATTTTCTGTTCGGCGGACGCACCCGGCGTCCTCCGCGCGACCGTGTCAACTGCCTGCTCTCCTTCCTGTACGCCTTGATCCGGCATGATTGTGTAGCGGCCTTGACCGCGGCCGGGATGGATCCCTTCGTCCGATTCCTCCACGTGGACCGGTCCAATCGTCCCTCGCTGGCGCTGGATCTGATGGAGGAGTTCCGGCCTTGGATTGCGGACCGGTTGGCGATCACCCTAGTCAATCGCCAGCAGGTTGGGGCTGGTGATTTCGCGGTCCGGGAAGGCGGCGCGGTCGAGTTCACCGATCCCGGCCGCAAACGAGTCATCAAAGCTTATCAGGAGCGCAAACAGGAAAAGCTGAATCATCCCTTGTTGGATCAAAACCTGCGTGTGTCGCAAATGCCATTCGTCCAGGCCAGGGTTCTGGCCAGGCACCTCCGGGGAGACATCGCCGATTACGTCCCACTTGTCCCGAAATGAAACCTCAAATCCCGCGGATCCGCCCATGTTGATTTTGGTGACCTACGACGTTTCGACGGTCGAAAAAGCCGGAGCGCGCCGATTGCGCCGGGTGGCCCGGGCCTGCCAGGACTATGGGGTGCGCGTTCAGAAATCGGTCTTTGAGTGCCAGGTCGGCCAAAAGGAGTGGGTGCAGTTCCGGCATCGCCTGCTCAAGGAAATCAAGCAAGGAGAAGATTCCCTGCGGTTTTACTTTCTCGACGAAACAGCGAAGACTAAAATCGAGCATCATGGGGTGGGCAAACCCATGGATTTGACCGAACCTCTGATCCTGTGAACGCAACTCCGCGAACCCCAAGTGCGGTCTCAAACCTCTTGGGTTCGCGCGACGCCGCCATTGTTGATCAATTTGGCTCTTTCTGAATGAAATCATCAGAGCGAGAAATTAAAGAATCGCCAGGTTCGCGGAGAGCGACCTATAATATGTTGCGACTCAAACCTCTGGGTGGGTCGTGGTCGCCCCGGATGAAAGTCCGGGGCGCGGATTGAAACCCGAAGCTCAGGATAATCCCGTCGCTTGTCGTGGCACCTGCCGGTCGCGCTGCGACCGGCAGGTGCCGCGTCCAGCGGCGCAACAAACCCATCCAACCCCTCCGGCGCTTTGGGCCTCTGGGGGGACCGACCGCTGGACGCGGTCGGGGTCGTCGCAGCGCGACAACCGCCACCTGTCAGGGATGGAAGAACGAGGTTTCCGTCCGCGACAACCGTTTCCGAGGCGGAGCCGCTCCCGGGTGTCGAGGGGAGGGGTCGAGGCTTCCGGCTCTTTCGTTTTGAGCGCCGGGCCCGGCGCCATCGCAGGTTGACGCGATTGCCAGCCGATGAAAGACTCGGGCATGGGAAATTCTGAATTGGAGATCGAGAAGCTTGTGACCGGAACTGGTGCCACGCCTGCCAAAGGCAGCACGGTCAGCGTTCATTACACCGGTTGCTTCACGGACGGGCGCAAGTTCGACAGTTCCGTGGATCGCGACGAACCTTTCGAGTTTGTTCTGGGCGCGGGACAGGTGATTGCCGGTTGGGATCTTGCCGTGGCCCAGATGAAGGTGGGCGACAAGGCCAAGCTCACCATCCCACCGCACCTGGCGTATGGGGAGAAAGGGTATCCCGGCGCCATCCCGCCGGATGCCACGCTCGTGTTCGAGGTCGAGTTGCTCGGGGTCAACTGAGCCCGGGGGTGCCGAGAGGTCCCTGGCGAATAATTCGGAAGGTGGAGCCGGTCGCGCTGCGACCGGCAGTTGCGTGAGGGGGAAGGTGGAGTCTGTCGCGCTGCGACAGACAGGCCCTGGTGGGGAGCGCCTAGCAGTCCGTTAAAAAACTCCAGATCTTGTAGGAGACGAGGTCACGAGACTCTGATTTCTTAGGGATCTTTAGGTATTGCAGAGCCTCCTGACGTCGGCTCCTACTTTTTTAACGGGCTGCTAGCCGAACAGGTCCAGGACCGGTTTGCCAAGTCCATCCCGCGTGACGTAGAACGGGCGTTTCTCGATCTCGTATGCCAGGTCGGGGGCGATGCCCAGTGCGTGGTACATGGTCGCGTGCAGATCCTGGATCACCACACGATCCCGGAGTGTTTTGCACGGACGTTCGTCCGCGGTCTCCCCGTGCAGATGCCCCTTCTTGATCCCGCCGCCGAACAGCAGGACGCTTCCGGCATCGGTGAAATGACGATGCATGCCGTAGTGTTTCGGGTCCTCGATGACGTCCGGCACTTCCACCTGGTTTTTCACCGTGTTGTCGGGTTTGCCCTCGATGAGCATGTCCCGGCTGAATTCACTCGCGAGAACGATCAGGGTGCGATCCAGCAGGCCGCGTTCTTCCAGATCCAGCACCAGCTGTGAAACCGCGGCATCGATCTGCGCCTTCATCGCGACCAGACGGGCGTGCCCGTTTTCATGGGAGTCCCAGTTCAGGAATGGAATGTATTCGGTGGTCACCTCGATGTACCGCGCGCCCACTTCCGTGAGGCGTCGGGCCAGGAGGCAGCCGAGACCGAACCGGCCGATCATCTGCTGCTCGTAGTTGCCGAAGCGTTTGCGATCCGCGTCGAATCGCTGGCCCGGATCATACCCCGGTGCGTATTTGCGGATGTTCTCGATCGGCTCGAGATCGAGGTCGAATGCCTTGGCGGCCGGTGAACTCAGGAGGAGATGCGCGCGGTCGATGGATCGCATGAGCGATTCCTTTTGAAAGGTGCTGCCGAGTTTTCCAATCGGGCTTGCGGCCACGAGGCGCTTGTAGAATGCGTTGCGGCTCTCGAAACGGCCGGGGGTCATGCCTCCCGGCGGGCGGACGGTCTTGGCGGCCTGATCCGGGTAGGGGATGTTGAACGGCCCAAATTCACTGCCGAGAAAACCGGCTGTGGTGAAGGCCTTGATCTCTTCGCTCTCACCCACGTCGAATCGCTGGCCGATGTTGATGAACGGAGGCACCGCCTCATTCAACGGCCCGAGCGTGCGCGCTGTCACGGCCCCGATATGGGGCGCGGCGACGGTCTGGGGCGGCGCGTAGCCGGTATGCCACTGGTACTGGTGCCTGGAATGAAGGATAAATCCCAGATCGCCGGCGGTGTAGGTTCGGATGAGCGCGCCCCGGTCCATCACACCGGCGATTCGTTCCAGTCCCTGTGAAATCTTGATGTGATCGACTGCGGTGTCGATCGCCGGAAACGTACTGAGCACACGCTGCGGGTCCAGTCCTTTTTCGTAGGGCACATACCGCTTGGGATCGAATGTCTCGGTGTGCGCCATGCCTCCGCCCATCCAGAGCACAATGATGGTGTCCGCAGTGGATCCCGGGCGTCTGGCTGGCGCGGGGTTGGCGGCGCGAATCTGTTCAGGATATCCGGCGGCAAGCGCGGAAAGGGTGGCGGCGCTTGCGGTGCGGATAAACTCTCTGCGGTTCCAATGGCTTTGGTTCATACGGTCTCTTTCGGGTTAATAAATCAGCTGAAATTCAGGCAGCATCGCCACCGCCCAGAGCAGGTCCTCGACTCCCTCCGGTCGTGCCGGCTGGCCGATCAGTTCCTCGGCGAGCGCCAGTTCGCGTGCGTTTGGGGAACGGGAGAGGGCGCGCAGGTAAAGCCTCTCGATCAGGCCGCGCGACGAGGTCCCGGACTGTTCGATGAGATTTGCCGCTCCCTGGGTCAGGAGTTCGGCCAGGGTTTTGCCGTTGGTCAATTCCAATGCCTGGATGGTTGTCGCGATGGAGGCACGGCGGGTCATGAGCTGTTCCCGGTTGGGACGACCCAGCGCAATGGTCAGGGGATCCGCGTTGACAAGGGATGCGCGGCCTTTGCCGGTATATTCCAACGTTGCCATCCGGCGGCCGAGTTCTTCGCCCAGGTTCCAGGGGGCCGTCTCCAGATCGCCCAGCTCGACGGCATGCTGCCAGCCGTCCGGGAGAAAATCCGCCGTGGTCCAACCATCGGATTCGCGGCTGGAGCAGATCCACGATTCGTCGCTGGCAAAGTCCATGACCGTTTCCACTGGAATCTGCGCGCCCAGAGGGTCTGACGGGTCCGCTGGTGAATTGAGTCCGAGCAGTCCTTTTGTCTGGGCGGGAATCGAATCTTCATGCCGCACCCGGGCATAGAGAAAGAAGCCGGCGGGATTCGAGGCGGGATCGGCATCCTTGACCCGGTCGTTGGTGGCCGCCACGGCGATGATGTTTTCTCCCGCGTGCAGGTGGGGTTGGATGTCCAGAAGGCGCGGGCTGGCGAAGTTGTCTCCGGAGGTGACTTCAGTTCCGTTGATGTGGAGCTTGAAACGGTTGTCGCACGTGACGACCAGGCTGGCCGTGGTGGGGGCTTTCGGCAGGTTGATGCGTTTCCGCAAATACAGAGTGCCCGGTTCCGCTTTCTCCGCTGCGTTCGCCTGGTCCCAGATCCATTCGGGTCGCACAACTTGAGCGAGGTTTTGGGAGGGGTCGTCGGCCTCGGATTTGCCGGCGCGGAAATCAACCGTGGCGGCGGGCAGGTCGAATCCCACCCCGGTAACGGAGCCGAGGGCATCCCGGAACTGCTCGGCCGAAAGGCGTCTGACTTCCGGGCCGCGAAATTGATAGGTCACGGAGGAGGCAGGAGCATCGGGTGCGGTGGGCAGTTGATAGGCCCGGGAGGTGAGGATCTGACGCATGGTACGTTTGAGGTTGTAACCGTGTTGAACCAGATCTTCCGCAAGCCAGTCGAGGACATCCACGTTCCAGGCGGCGGCTTCCATGTTGTCGATGGGTTCGACGAGGCCCCGTCCCAGGAAAATGGCCCAGAGACGGTTCACAATCGTTCTGGAAAGTCGACCGTTCTTCGGTTGAGTGATCAGCGCGGCCAATTCCTCGAGTCGCTCGGCTCGTGGTTTGTCGGCGCTGATAATGCCGAGCTCGGGGTAAAGGAACTTCAGCGTGGCGAATTTTCCGGTCGGTTTGTCACAGCGCACCATCTCGAGGGGTTCCTCGGAATAGACGCTGGCCAAGCCGTAGGAATCCGCCAGGGTCCAGTCATCGACAAAGCTGTCGTGGCAGGAGGCGCACTTGAGGTTGATTCCCATAAACACCTGCGAAATGTTCTGAGCCGCCTGCATCGGCGGGGTCTGGCTCGCATTCACGGCACCTCTCCAGACGATTCCCTTCGTGAACCCCTGGGATTCCTCGGTGGGGTTGATCAGGGTGGCCACGAACCGGTCATACGGCATGTTGGTCGCCAGGGCCGAGTAAAGCCAGCGCGTGATCTGCTTGCGTCCTCCGTCGATGTATCCCGTGCCCCGGTAATCGTTTCTCAGAAGATCGTTCCAGAATGTCAGCCAGTGCTCCGCATAGCGGCGGTTGTCCGAAAGCAGTTGATCCACCAGTCGCTCGCGTTTGTCGGACGCGGTGCTCGCCAGGAACGTTTCCAGTTCCTGCGGGGTGGGGGGCAGCCCGATCAGATCGAAAAACACGCGGCGCGCAAACGTCTGGTCGGCCACGATCGCTGCGGAGTTTGGGGCAGGGTTTCCGGAACCGGCCGCGATCAGGAGGTCCACCGGATGATGCGAGGCTGCGTCGGCAGGGGCGGACGGCAGGGCGGGGCGGCGCGGAACCAAATTCAAGGCGTCTTTTCGTGCGAATGTCACCCCTTCGCCCCACGGAAGGCCCTGATCGATCCACGCGCGAACCAGGCCGACCTGTTCGGAGGTCAGGCGTGTGCCTTTCTGAGGCATGACATTGTCCGGGTCCAGGCCGGCCACCAGTTCCACCAACAGGCTCTCGGCGCTCCGACCGGGAATCGCCGCCGGCCCGGAGTCACCCCCTTTGAGAATCGTCTCGCGTGTGTCCAGGCGGAATCCACCCTTGTCCCGGCCACGGGCATGGCATTTGATGCAGCTCGCTTCAAAAATCGGTTGGATGTCACGCGAGAAAATGACCGGTGCGCTCGAAGCGGTCGGGAGTTCCGCGGCGGCGACGCGGGTTGCGCCAGCGTGAATGAGGGTGATTGCCAGTAGGGAAAGTAGTTTTGTCCTGCAGGTCATGGGATGTTGTGTTGTTCCGCCAATGCAATGATCGCTTGTACCGACGAACGTTCGATTGGTCAAAGCGATAAAGAATGCAATTGCGCCCGTGCGTGCGAGTTAAAGCGTGAGTTTGATCCGCTCACCGGGACGGTTCGCGCCACGCCATTTTTTTTAGAACTGAAATGGTAGGGCGAAAACTGAAATGGTAGGGCGAAGCGTCCTCGCTGAGCCGCGGGTGTCGCGAGGGTGAGTTTTGGGGGATGCTCACCGGGACGGTTCGCGCTACCTTCCCCCCCGCCCAACGACGGCAGGGCGAAGCGTCCCGCTGAGCCGCCCCCCTGCAAGGTCCAAATCCTGGAAACGCTCACCGGGACGGTTCGCGCCACCTTTCCCCGTCCCCCTGCCGGTAGGGCGAAGCGTCTCGCTGAGCCGGGGCTCGTCCGAAGCCGGGTTGCCGGATCCGCTCATCCGGGTGGAAATTGTTTTCTTTTGACAAAGGCACCGGGGCCGTCCGTACACTGGGGTTATTCGTGTCGGACATCACCCAGATCATCCAATCGATCAACGACGGAAACCCAGGCGCTTCCGAGGAACTGCTGCCGCTTGTTTACGAAGAGCTTCGGCGCCTGGCCGTCCAGAAAATGGCGCACGAACGTCCGGGACAGACGCTCCAGGCGACCGCACTGGTTCACGAAGCCTACCTGCGCCTGGTGCGCTCGGAGGATCAGCGGTGGGACAATCGGCGCCATTTCTTCGCCGCGGCTGCGGAAGCGATGCGGCGGATCCTGATCGAGCGCGCCCGACAGAAGCAGCGGATTCGACACGGAGGAGGGCTGGAGCGCGTTGAACTGAATGAGGGGGACCTGGTTGCGGAACCGTTTCCTGAGGATCTGCTTTCCGTGAACGAAGCGCTCATCAAACTTGAGGCCATGGATCCACTTCGAAGCAGCCTGGTGAAGCTCCACTGCTTTGCGGGACTCAGCCTCAAGGAAACCGCCGCTGTGCTGGAGATTTCCGAACGGACTGCGGATCGGCACTGGGCCTGGGCGCGCGCCTGGCTCTTCCGCGAGATCACCCGGGCGCGTGGCGAGGGGTGATCGTTTCGGATTGCCAGAGATTTTTGGCGCCTTTCGATCGGGAACAACGCATGACTCCCTGGAACCGGATTGCGAGAACCGCATCAAACCCCGTGCATTGATCCAACGATGAACCAACGCGACCTGCAGGAGGAAGAGATTCTGGATGCGCTTCGGAAGCTGCCTTCCCAGGAAGATCGGGACGTGTATCTGGATCAAGTCTGCGGGAGCGATGTTTCCCTCCGTTCGGATGTGGAATCCCTGTACCGTGCGCTTCAAAGTGGTGCGGCTCTGTTCCATCGAATCACAGCCGCCAGTCACGGTGCGGCGGAATGGTTTGAAACCATGGGGCTCGAATCATCCGGGACGATCCTTGGCAGATACCGGCTAAAGGAAAAGCTCGGGGAGGGCGGATTCGGAGTGGTCTGGGCGGCGGAACAACTGGAGCCCATCCGGCGTCAGGTGGCCTTGAAGGTCATCAAGGTGGGCATGGATACCCGGCAGGTGATTGCCCGGTTTGAAGCGGAGCGCCAGGTCCTGGCCCTTACGAATCATCCGAACATCGCCCGCGTGCTGGATGCCGGTGCCACCGATTCGGGGCGGCCCTATTTCGTCATGGAACTGGTCGATGGAATTCCGATCACGACATACTGCACGGAACGGAATCTGGACTTGGCCATGCGATTGGATTTGTTCATCCAAATCTGCCACGCCATTCAGCACGCGCATCAGAAGGGAATCATTCATCGGGACATCAAGCCGTCCAACATCCTCGTCGCCGCGCACGACGGCAAAGCCGTGCCCAAGGTCATCGACTTCGGCATTGCCAAAGCCACGCAACAGGAACTCACCGAAGGAACCCTGCTCACACAGTCGGGTCATCTGGTCGGCACCCCGGCCTACATGAGTCCGGAACAGGCGGACCTGTGTGGGGAAGGCATCGATACCCGGAGCGACATTTACAGCCTTGGCGTCCTGCTCTACGAATTGCTTACCGGTGTGACCCCGTTTGACCTCAGGGAACTGACCCGGCGTGGTCTCGATGAAATGCGCCGGATCATCCGGGAACGGGAGCCGGCACGCCCGAGCACGCGGATCCGGCAGGCTTTCGCGGACGGCCGAGCGGTGCGAACGGAAACGCCGGAAGGAAGCGGTGCGGGCCCCGGGAACCATCCGGGTGTCCGCGAATCGCACGAGGGTCCCCGAGGAGAGGCCCACTCGTCCGGGCGACAGGTTCGAGAGTGCGATGCCGATCTGGATTGGATCGTCATGAAGTGCCTCGAGAAGGATCGTGAACGACGCTACCACACCGCCCTTGATCTGGCGGCGGACCTGGAACGACACCGGGCCAACGAGCCCATCCTCGCCCGGCCACCCTCCGCGGCATACAAGTTTCGAAAAGCGTGGCGACGCAACCGGGTGTTGTATTCCCTGGTCGCGGCGGTGGCGGGAGCACTGGTTTTCGGGATTTCGCTGAGCCTCTGGCTGGCGAACCGGGCGATTCAGGCGCGTGACGCCCAGAAACTTGTTGCCGAGGAAATGCGTCTTCGGAGTTATGTTTCCGACATGCGGGCCGCTCAGTTCGCCCTGGACCGGCCCAACCTTTTGACCGCCCGACATATCCTGGAACGGCAGATTCCAGGCCCCGGACAAACTGATTTGAGGGGCCTGGAATGGCGGTATCTTTGGAACCGTGCAAAAGGAGCAGAACTCGATACGTTGAAACCCCACGATGGGGTCACCGCTTCCGCGTGGTATTCACCCGATGGTCGATTCCTGATTACGGCGGGATTTGACTCAAGAATGCGGGTCTGGAAAGCGGATTCGCTCGACCCCGTGACGGAGCTCGAGACTGACGGCATTGATGAGTTGGGGTTTGTAAGTTCAATCTCGCTCCCCATCTCCTTCGACAGCCGGTACATCGCAGCGATTCAGAACGGCCACCTGAAAGTCTGGGACACTGGAACCTGGCGAGTCGTCGACGACCTCGGTCCAGCGGGATACCCGGTCATTTTTGCCGGTCGTGCCAACATCCTCACGGCACGGAATGGAAACCTGCTGAAAGTCTGGAACCTGGATACCAGGGAGAGCACACAGATCGTATTGAAGGTTCCCGGAGAACCCTTTGATTGGGCGCTCTCGGCGGATGGAAACCTCCTGGCCGAAACTTCACGAGGGAAACCTGGAATCACACTGTGGAGACTTCCGGAATCGGAAAGGATCGCGGACCTGAAGTCCGCAGGAACGGAAAGTCTTCTTTTCTCGCCTTCGGGAGAGTTTCTCGCCGAGGCTGCTGAACTTACGAAACTCCGGCTTTGGGATGTCGGGGCCCGAAGGATCATCTCCGAAATCGACACCCGGCAAACAATGCACGGCCTTGCTTTCTCTCCCGACGGAAGCCGCATCGCCACGGGAGAACAGGACAATCAACTGGTTCGCCTCTGGAATGTGCCCGACCTCGAACTGCTCGCGACGTTCCAAGGTCATACCAACGAAGTTTATAACGTGTTTTTTTCACCCGACGGCAGGACTTTGGTTTCCGCGGGCAAGGAGAATACGGTGCGATTCTGGACGGTTCCGTCGGAAGCCTCCGCCGGGTCGGTTTCAACGGACGAGGCCAGGATTCGTTTCGACAATCTGTCAGTGGGCATGCAAAAATGGGCGTCGTTCGAAGCGGATGGAACGACCCAGTTCTGGAAGACCGAGGGAGGGAGGTTGATTCGGGAGTTTCGGCTCAATGTTCACGAGCGGGATGCCGGTTTGATGGTGTTTTCAAACGACGGAAAACTGGCGGCTGTCGGTGGGTCCAGCAAAGATCCTGAGGCGTCGAAAGAGCCTTTTGTTGAAATCTACGATTGCCTGTCCGGCGCATCCATCCAACGAATTCCGTTCAAGGACGACGGAGTCCTTCGAGTGGATGTCAGAGCCATTTCGCCGGACAATCAAATGCTTGTCGCAACGGTGCTGACCGAAACGGCCTGTGACTGGAGTGTGATCCATCTCGCAAGCGGCCGGGAAATGACCCGGCTCCACGAACCCGTCAAAAGCCGTCCCAACAACGGATTGCACGCGGTGTTCTCCCTGGATGGGCGGGTCCTCGCTTATCCCGGGAGAGATTGGACCTTCCGACTCTGGGATCTTCAGGAAGGAAAAGAGCTCGCCGTCCTCGAAGGCCATTACTGGACGGCGTACACCTGTACGCTTTCCGAGGATGGCCGTCTGCTGGCGACCTCCGCCTGGGACGGAGAAGTCAGGATCTGGGACTTCCCTTCCGGTAAACTCCATGTGCCTCCGTTGATCGGACATGTTCGTGGCGTCAATCGGACGGTGTTTACACCGGATGGCAAAACCCTGCTGACGAGCGGTAATGACCACACGGTTCGCATGTGGAATGTTGCCACCGGTCAGGAAATGATCCTGATCCCGGACCGATCGGCGGTCATGCTCGGAGATGGGGGCAATACCCTGATTCTTGAAAAAGAATCCGGGAGAGGTCCTGAGCCCGAACTCATTTCGATCCCCATCGATTAAGAGCGTTTCTGAAAGGTGGGAGCCGACGTCAGAAGGCTCTCTTCTTCAGCTTTCAAACCGGGTGTTTTCCGGGGCATATGGAGCCTCGTCACCTCGGCGCCTACCAAGGAATTCGAATTTTCAAACAGCCTTTGAAAAAAATTGGCGCTTCTGGGATGACCCGCATCGCATGGCTTGGTGAATGCGAAATCATCTAAAGCGCCGACCATGAAGCCCGCCGTCGACCGAAACCCGGGTTTGACTCCCGCGCTCCTGGTTCTGACGGCGAGCGGAGCTGTGGCATTGGGTCACCAGCTTCTGTGGACACGCCGGATGATCGATCTGCTGGGTGCCACGACCGAATCGAGCGCCCGTGTCTTTGGATGTTTTTTTCTCGGACTCGCTCTTGGGGCGGCTTTCATGTCCCGGTGGATCTCGAGAGTGACACGCCCCTGGCGCGCAATCGCCGCGGTGGAGTTTGGCGTGGCCTGTTTTTCGATTCCGATTCTATGGCTTCCCCTCTGGTCCGACTGGATCTGGCCGTATCTGGGGTTTTCGCGATTGATCGAGTGGCAGGGGGCTCTGGTGAAGCTGATTCTGTCGGTGGTGATTGTGCTGCCGCCGGCTTTTCTCATGGGCATGACGATGCCGCTTGCGCTGACTGCGGTCTTCGACGCGGGCAATGAGGGGGAGCGTCACAACGTTCCGCTTTACGCCGCGAACACGCTGGGTGGCGCCCTTGGGTTGGGG
>JAIPJX010000059.1 GCA_021733945.1 Verrucomicrobiota bacterium
TGCAGGTCTCGGTGCTTCAGGATGTGACTGTTCGCGAGGGTCAGATCAAGGTGGTGGCGAATTTGGAGTATCAGATCGAGAACAGCGGTCTGAAGCGCTTTGTGGTGAGCCTGCCGGAACCGGCGCAGGGAGTCCGGTTCGAAGGGGCGGATCTGGTTGGGTCGGTCCGTCTGGATACGGCCGGCGGGACGAACCGCCTGTGGGAAGTCCGTCTTGGCCGACGGGTGATTGGCCCGTATTCGTTGCAGGTGTTTTACGGATTGGTTCTGGGGGAAGATGTGGTCTCGACTCGTCTTTGGGGAGCGCGGGCGGAGGGCGTGAACCTGCATCGCACCTATTTGACGGTTCGGTCCGGTGGTCGGCTGAATGTGGCGGTCCGGGAGTTGCCCGCGGAACTTCAGCGAGCCGACTGGCAGCTGATTCCAAATGGGCTGCGCAGGGGAGTGGTTGTGTCCGAGCCGAACCTGGCGTTCCGGGCGTTGCAGCCGGAGTTTGGGCTGGAGCTGGATGTCATCCGACACGAAGCCGCGCTGGTGCTGCCGGCTCGTGTGGAATCGGTCAAACTGACATCCGTGGTGTCCGAGTCCGGTGCGGTTCTGACGCAGGTGCGTCTGCGGGTTTACCCCGGGGACAAGCGCATGCTGCATCTCAAGCTGCCCGCCCAGGCGCGTTTCTGGTTTGCGTTTTCCGATCAAAGAAGCATTCGACCGTGGCTTGAGGGCGATGAAATCCTGCTGCCTCTTGAGGAAAACTCGCGTCCCGGGGAACCGGCGAGTCTGGAATTCTATTATAGTGCCATGCCGGGGAAGTCCGGCTCTGGAACCGGCCACCAACGGTTGGTGGGACCGGAGTTCGATCTGCCCCTGGAGGATATCACCTGGGATGTATTCCTGCCCGCACCGGTTCGGCTGACTGACTGGACGGGCTCGCTTCAATTGCGCGGCGAAGGGGGAGGAGTCCGGACGGCCCAACTGGATGTTCAATCGTACATCGAGTCCGAGCGGGCGAAGGAACAGGCGGTTGCGAGGGATGCGGAGACGTATCTTCAGCTGGCGAACTCGCTGGTTCGGGAAGGTGCCCAGCAACAGGCGAGGCAGGCGTTTAAATCCGCCTGGGGATTGTCGCAGCACGATGAAGCGTTTAACGAAGATGCCCGGGTGCAGTTGGAGAACCTCCGATTGCAGCAGGCCCTGGTGGGACTGAACTATTGGCGAAACAACTCAATGGTCAGCAGCGCCGAGGAATCCGCACCCCAGGCAAATCAGCCCAGACTGAAGGCGGGTCGCGATGTGCAGTACACCCAGCAGGAAGCCCGGCAGATTCTGGAGAGCGGGTCTCAGGATGAGAACGCGATTCTGAGCCGGTTGGCGGAGCGATTGATCCGTCAGCAGGAGGGAGCGCGTGTGCGCGCGCCGGCGATCCGGGCGTCGTTGCCCGAACAGGGTAGGTTGTTTACATTTACGCGATCCATCCAGGTGGACACCTGGGCGGGATTGAACCTCGATCTCAAGACCCGGCGCGTGAGCTCGTTCTCGTGGCGAAGCCATCTTCCGCTCGCGGCTGGTTTGTTCCTCTGGATCTTCCTGATGCTCGCCCTGAGCCGCGGGCGTCGGATGGCCGTGCGGGATTCCGGAGTGCAGTCGATGGCTTGAGGCGACGTTCAGAACCCGGAGCCGCCTGTGTTCAGAATGCACCGGGCGGCAAAGGGCCGGGCTGGCTGGGTAGAAAACCAAAGGCGTCGCGCGGGTTGTCGGCGAGCAACCGTTGGAACTCGGTGTTTTTAAAACCGATGTTCTGAAGCGCCGGGATAAATTGTGTAAACAAGGTTTCGTAGTTGCGAAAGACGCCTCCACCGGGTTCGCCGACGTGGTACCAGCCGGCGTCGTGCGAAACGAGCACCCGGTGCAGGAGTCCGTGTTCGCGCATGTTCCGGACCAGTGCAACGTGCTGCGCGATGGTGTCCGGGTGGATGCCGTCGAATTCGATCCAGGCACCGCGGCGGGCGGCTTCCAGATGCAATCGGGTGTCCGGTTCGCTTTGGGCATGCACCCAGATGAAGCCGTTGGCGGCCATCGCCTCGGACTGAAGGACCTCCAGTTGGTGCATCGCGGCCTGTCCGTTTCCCGTGTGGGAGGCGATCGCCAGGCCGGTCCGTCGGCGGGTACGGGCGGCGGCCCGCACGAGTCGCTCATGGACTGGAGAGAGCCTGCCGGAATCCACCCCGATCTTGATGAAGCCGGGTCGGATTCCGGTGCCTTCGATACCGTAAAGTGCCTCGTGCGTCCAGCGTTCGGCCAGGGCATCGGGTGATTCCTCCAGAGCCAGGGCGGGCAGGTATTTGTCCTGTGCCGCGCCGTAGAGTCCCGTGTTGGTGACGATTCGCAGGCCGGAAGCTCTGGAGAGGTCCTGGAGCAGGATTGCATCCCTGCCCAGAAAGGCGGGGGTGCAGTCGAAGAACGTCTGGCATCCGAGGCCGCGAACGGCCTGGAGATGGGGTAGGGCGGTGCGAAAGACCTCGGCGGGGTCGTAGCGCCCCGGTTGGATTGCGCGCGCGCCGATGAAATCCACCAGCAAGTGCTCGTGAGGCAGGGTGATGCCGATTTGATTGGCCGGGACCGGGCCGGTCACCGTCATGATTTGGGGGAGGGATTGCCGGGTTGGGGTGCTTTTGCACCCTGACAATCCAAGGGACATGCCGACTCCGAGGACGGACGCCCGGTGAATAAACTGGCGGCGGGTTGGTTTCATGATCATCCTGAGTGCAGTGATTTTCCTTTTCCGGCGGCCCCGGATCAGATTAAGTCTCCGGATTGCGTGGTAACCAGGGCGTCGCTTCTGTCAAAACCTAGAAATGGATTCTGCTGAACCAGAGATCAAAGGCAATCGGATTCTCGTGGTGGATGATAATGCCGCCATTCACGACGACTTTCGAAAGGTTCTTTGTGGAAAGAACGAAGAGCGTGCCCGCCGGGTGCGGGCTTTGGAGCGGAGCGTTTTGGATGGCGATGGAGACGTCCCGCCGGAGTCTTTGAAGACTCTGGAGGCGTCCCTCTATGAGGTTGATTCCGCGTTTCAGGGCGAAGAGGCACTGGAGCGGGTTCGCGGATCGGAGCGTGAAGGCCGTCCGTATGCCTTGATCTTCATGGATGTGCGCATGCCGCCCGGATGGGACGGCATAGAGACGATTCGCCGGATATGGGCTGAGTTTCCGGACATCGAGATGGTTGTTTGCACGGCTTATTCCGACTATTCCTGGGAGGAGATTCTCGAAAAGGTTGGGAATGGGGAACGGCTGCTTTTTCTGCGCAAACCGTTTGACACGGTGTCGGTCAAGCAGATGGCCCTGGCTCTGACCCGTAAATGGCAGCTGACCCGCAGGCTCCAGGGCTATGTGCGGCAATTGGAGGCCGAAGTGTCCGAGAGGACAAAATCCGAGGAACGACTCCGGTTTGAAGCCTCGCATGATCCGCTGACCGGATTGGCCAACCGGGCGAGCCTGGACCGGCATTTGCGGACGGCTCTCGAAGGTCACGGGGATCAGTCGGCGGGCCGTTTCGGGCTTTTCTATTTGGATGCGGCCCGATTCAAGGAGATCAACGATACTCTGGGTTACCGGAATGGAGACCGCATCCTGGGAGAGATCGCTTCGAGGCTGGAGCGTTCGCTGGGTAAGGTTGCCTTTGTGGCACGCGTGTTTGGAAACGAGTTTGCGTTGATGGTCCCGTCCATCGATTCGGAGGAGGCAGCCCGCAAGGTGGCGCGTCAGATCTGCCAGGCGCTTGAAGCGCCTTTTGCTGTTGAATCCCTGCAGTTGGAAGTGAGGGTGAGCATCAGCATCGTGCTTTACCCGGATCACGGTGTGACGGCGGACGAGTTGATGCGGCGTGCGGACATGACGATGTGGGAGGCGAAGCGGGCTTGTGGGGAGGTGCTGTTTTATGAGCCGAAATTCGACCAGTTCAGCCCGGAACGCCTGACCCTGTTGGGTGAATTGCGCAGGGCCATCGCGTCGGGCGATCTTCAGGTCTATTATCAGCCCAAGGTGGATCTGAAATCGGGATGGGTTGAAGGATTCGAAGCGCTGGTCCGTTGGGAACATCCCATCCGTGGGTTTATGTACCCCGGCGATTTTGTTCCGGCCGCCGAACGCGGCGGGTTGAGCGAACCGCTCTCGCTCTGGATGCTGCAGAAAGGCATTGAGCAATGGAAGCAGTGGAACGGGAAGGGTTGGGATTTTTCGGTTTCGATCAATCTCTCGGCCAAGGAACTGCTTGTTTCGGATTTGCCGGTGCTGATCGGTGAGATGCTGCGGAAACACGGCATGCCGGCCCATCGCTTGGTTCTCGAAATCACGGAGCGGGCGATGATGGAGGATCCGGCCCGGGCCCGGGAGACCATGCTCGCTGTGAGCCGGTTGGGGGTCCGATTGTCGATCGATGATTTTGGCGTCGGCTATTCGTCTCTGGTTTACCTGCGCAATTCGCCCGTGAACGAGATCAAGATCGACCGGTCGTTCGTCTCCCAGATGGCAGACTCGAACGATGACATGACCATCGTGCGGTCGACGATCAGCCTGGGACAAACCCTCGGTTTGAAGGTGGTCGCCGAGGGAGTCGAAAACGAGCGGGATTTTGAATTGCTCAAACAGTTGAGCTGCGATTCGGTGCAGGGACATTACATCTGCGAGGCCAGGCCGGCAGGGGAAATTGAATCCTGGCTGACCTCGACGCCCTGGCTTGAGCCTTCCCAGGGCGCGGCACCCGCCGCGAAGTCCTGAGAGGGCTCGGGTGGCCCGGATCCGCGGTGGCGGAGGCCCGGGTTTGGTCAATCTTCTGCGCCGGTGTCTTGACATCCTTCGGGTGTTCGCAAAAACTGCGCGGCTTATGGCTGAACCGAAGGTTAATGAATGGATGGAAAAAATCGTCTCGCTTTGCAAACGGCGGGGGTTCGTTTTTCAATCGTCCGAGGTGTACGGAGGAATCAACGGGTTTTGGGACTACGGTCCCCTGGGCGCGGAGCTGAAACGAAACGTCAAGGAGAACTGGTGGGCTTCCATGACCCGGGAGCGGGACGACGTGGTTGGCCTGGAAGCCACGATCATCATGCATCCCAAGATCTGGGAGGCAAGCGGGCACACCAGTACCTTCAGTGATCCGATGGTCGATTGTCTGCTGACGCGCAAACGGTTCCGTGCCGATCAGGTGGCCGCGCAGTCGGGCGTCGTTCACCACTATTATGGTGCCGTGAATCGCGGGGAGCTCCAGGCGTTGCTGCAGGTCGATCCTGAGAGCGGGGCGATGACCGAAAGGTCTCCGGAAGCGGCTTCCCACACCGGCACCGTTGCAGCCGGGGCGACTCACCGGGGCCCCGAGAATCTTCTTGAGATCCGTGACATCGCGGGAGCGGGAGGGGCTTCGGTCCTGAGTGCCCTGAAAGTTTTGGAGCAATTGAAGCAGCTCAAGAGCATCACCCTTGAGGTCTATTCGGTTTTGGTCCCGGCCGGGAAGCACCCGGAGTATGCGCGCAAGGTGGCCCGGCAGTATTACGAACAGAGGGGCATTGAGAGCCCGGTGTTGTTGGGGGAGCGTACGGAGGAGGTTCAGGATTCGATCCGGTACAATCCGGACAACGGAAGTCTGCTCACGGAGCCGCGACCGTTCAACCTGATGTTCAAAACCTATGTGGGGCCCGTGGAGAGCGCTGAGAATGTCGCTTATCTTCGACCCGAGACCGCGCAGGCGATTTTTGTTCAGTTCAAGAATGTGCTCGATGTTTCGCGTCAGAAGGTTCCCTTTGGGATTTGCCAGATTGGCAAGGCGTTTCGAAACGAGATCAACCCCCGGAATTTCACCTTTCGTTCGCGCGAATTCGAGCAGATGGAACTCGAGTTCTTTATTCGACCCAACGAAGTGGCTGAAACCCTCCGGCCCACGGAGGCCGCGGAGGCTGCTGAAGGTCAGATCCAGTCGCATTGGGGTTGGAATGAATGGCATCAGTATTGGGTGGAACAGCGATTGCGCTGGTACGAAAGCATCGGGTTGACCCGCGATTCTCTGGAACTGTATTGGCAGAAGCCCGAAGAGCTCGCTCATTACGCCCGGGCCACGGTTGATATTCTGTACAAATTCCCATTTGGCACCCAGGAACTGGAGGGCATTGCGGCCCGGGGGAACTTCGACCTGAGCCAGCACCAGAAATTCAGCGGCAAATCGATGGAATATTTTGACGAAGAGGCCAAGGCGAAATATGTGCCACACGTCATCGAGCCGAGCGCCGGGGTGGATCGCCTGATTCTGGCACTGATCTGTCAGGCCTATTGCGAGGAGGAGGTCACGGACGAAAAAGGCAAGACCGAAACCCGCGTGGTGATGAAGTTCAGTCCGCGCATTGCGCCGGTGAAGGTCGGGGTGTTTCCCCTGCTGAAGAACCGTCCGGAATTGGTGCAGAAAGCCCGTGCCGTGCAGGATCTGCTTCGTCCGCACATGACCGTGTTCTACGACGAGGCCGGTGCCATCGGTCGGCGGTATCGGCGCCAGGACGAAGCGGGCACCCCATTCGGGGTGACCATCGACTTCGATACCCTGGGCGAGACTCCCGATCTGAAGGACACGGTCACCCTCCGGGACCGGGATACGATGCAGCAGACGCGCGTGCGTTTGGATGAGCTT
Source organism: Verrucomicrobiota bacterium (assembly GCA_021733945.1). Classification (GTDB taxonomy): domain Bacteria; phylum Verrucomicrobiota; class Verrucomicrobiia; order Limisphaerales; family SIBE01; genus JAIPJX01. The sequence goes on from JAIPJX010000059.1 coordinate 6,669, forward strand.
GTGCCGTTGCTGCTTGAAAAGATCCGCTGATCAGAACTTGTAACCGATGGCGGTCACGAGTTTGAGATCGTTCTTGTTCCGGCCGAGCGCGGGGGCGTTGTCGTAGGTGTCCTGGATGAATGCGCGCAGGGCGAGTTTCTCGGTGAGGTCGGCCTCGATGCCGACCTCGCCCACGACCAGGAAATTGTCCCAGTCATCGACCTGAGGCATAACTTCGGCCGACTGCCACACGCGGGCGCGGTCGGTGAGTTTATGTGCAAAACGTTCCGCAAGGCGCAGGGCGGCGTATTGATTGTCGATGTCTCCCTGTTTCTCGGTCACGAACGAGGGACCCGCTTCAGCGCTGAGGGTCGTTTTGTCCGATTTGATGAAGTAGTAACCGGCACCGGGGCCGAGGGTCAGACGGTATTCCACGTCGGCGATGCCGTCATGCAACGCGTCGGCGCGTCCGTAGAAAAAGGCCCGATCGTTGAAGAGAATCCGGTTGTATTGGGCGGAACCACGAATGGATTCATTGCTGGTGGTGCTTTGGTTCTGACCGTAGGTGCCATCGGCCGAGAGCCGCAGTTCGTTTTTGTCCCACTTCCGAAGCCCCAGGATATTCGATGTCAGCAGGATGGTGTCGGCGTTGCCCTGGGTGACCGTCAGGCCGAGGCTGGCGCTGCGTTCCCACTTGGGTTTGACAGGTTCCTCGATCGGCGCCGGGGCGGCGTCCTGGGCTGAAACCAGCGTGTTGAGTGTTGTGGCGAGAATCGCTGCCAACAATCCCTGTCTGGCAGCCCTGATGATTTGACGATGTAACTTCATTGGGCGCTTATTTGCGAAAGATCCGGATATTTGTCAACCCAGATGCTCCCGATGTCCCCGTCGCGAAGCGCCCCGGATTCAGCGTGGTGCGAAGCCGCGATCGGGCTTGGAAAATCGATTTCGTGTTTTTACGGACTCCGGCGGGAGGATGCTTTTTGTGTGGAGTGCCATCGTGTACGCGGAGTCATGCGAGGATGCCCCGAACCACGTTGCCCGCCACGTCCGTAAGGCGGTAATCGCGACCGGTGTGATGATAGGTGAGCCGCTCGTGATCCATGCCCATCAGGTGCAGGAGTGTGGCGTGGAAATCGTGCATGGGCACAGGGTCCCTGGCCACCTGGATTCCGTAGGGATCGGATTCCCCGTAAACGGTGCCGGGTCTGACTCCGGCACCCGCGAGCCATGACGAAAATACCCAGTGATGATGTTCGCGGCCCTTGTGATCGGCGGTGCTGTTGAAGGGGGTGCGACCGAATTCCGTTGTCCAGACTACCAGGGTATCCTCGAGCATTCCCCGGGATTTTAAATCACGCAGAAGACCGGACACGGCCCGATCGACGTTCCTGGCGAGTGGTCCGTGTGCGCTCATGTCCGAATGCGAATCCCAGTTGTTGGAGGAACCGCTGTCGATCAGTTCGATGAACCGGACGCCGCGTTCGGCGAGGCGGCGGGCCACCAGGCATTGCCAGGCGAACCCCTTCGTGCTGCCACGTTCCAATCCGTAGAGTCTGTGTGTGGCGTCGGTCTCGTGGCTGAGATCGAAGAGTTCGGGCACCTCGGCCTGCATGCCGAAGGCGGTCTCGAAGGATCGGAGACGCGCATCGAGCAATGGATCGTGAGCGCGGTTTGCGAGATGCCGTCGGTTCATCTTCCGGATCGCCCGGAGTTCCAGTTCCTGCAGATGGGAGGTGTCGGTCCTGCGTCGGATGTTGGCCACCGGTTCGGCTCCCGGCACCACGAGCGTGCCCTGGTGTGCGCCGGGCAGAAAATCGCTCGCCCAGACCTGGTTGCCGGCATACGGGGTCGCGGGTGCGATCACGATGAACGAGGGAAGGTTGTGGTTTTCGCTGCCCAGGCCGTAGCTGACCCAGGATCCGATGCTGGGCCGCGCGAAGGTGAAGGAACCGGTGTGAATGCCCAGTGTGGCTTCGTAGTGGTTCGTATGATTGGACTGCATCGAGCGGATCACGCACAGATCGTCGGCGCATTCGGCCATGTGCGGGAACAGGCTGCTCACCTCGGTGCCGGATTGTCCATGCGGCTGAAACTCCCAGTTCGGACGATTCAGGAACATTTTGAAATCGCCTTTCCGGCCCTGGTATTCGTCCACCCGGATCTCTTTGCCGGCCTGGGAAAACAGCTTCGGCTTGGGGTCCCACGAATCGACGTGCGACACTCCGCCGCTCATGAAGAGAAAAATGACGCGTTTGGCCTTGGCCGGAAAATGGGGTGCCTTCGGTGCCAGCGGGTCGATAACGGGAGATCGCGGTGTGTCCGATGCGAACAATTGCTGGAGAAACGCAGGCGACAGAATCGAGCCGGCTGCCATGGAACGAAGGAAGCCGCGCCTGGACGGATCATAAGCGGGGTGGGATTTCATAGGCGGATCAATCGATGCTCAGGAATTCGTTGCTCCCGATCAACACCCGGGTGAAGGCTGCCAGGGCGGTGGCTTCCGGTTGGCCCGCTCCGGGGCGGGGCAGCCCGGACTGGTAGGCCCGCAGGAACGCGATCGCTTCGGTTCGCTCCGGTTCGCTTGGGGGGCGGGCCAGGGTCAGGTGATACGCCAGCTCGATCCGCCGGTCGGGCGTCGTGCAACCTTCCATCAGGCGGTTTGCGAATCGTTGGGTTTGCGCATGCACGAACGGGGAGTTGAGGAAAAACAAGGCCTGAGTCGGGACCGTGGTCGTGCGCCGATCGGGGGTGCTCGTGTTGGGGTCGGCTCCGTCGAACAGGGCGAGGAAGGGGTGGCGCTGGATGCGCTGGGTCATCAGGTAGACGCTCCGTTTGGAGTGATCGTAGACCGCGCTGAAAGGGACGTGCTGGCTGTAGCTCCAGGAGGTTGCCGGCGGAAACGGATGCCCGCGTCCGGGAGTTTCGTCCAGCCCGCCGCTGACGCGAAGGATGGAATCGCGCAGTTCCTCGGCGGTGAGGCGACGCCGTTCGAAGGACGCATACAGGTCCGGATTCGGACTTCGCACGGGGCCGTCCGGTTCCCCGGAGCTGGCCATCTGATAGGTGGCGCTCCGCAGGATCAGCCGGTGCAGGGATTTGATCGACCAGCCGCTCTGGATGAACCGTGTGGCCAGATGATCCAGCAGGTCCGGATGCGTTGGGGGATCTCCACGTTTTCCGAAATCGTTGGGTGTCTTCACCAGTCCCCGGCCGAAATGGTGCTGCCAGATCCGGTTGACCATGACACGCGCGGTGAGCGGGTTTTGCGGGGATGTGATCCATTGGGTCAGTTCGAGCCGGCCGCTCCCGGCAGTCCCGGCCGGGAGTGGGCCGCCCCCCAGCACCTTGAGGAATCCCCTGGGGACCTCGGGCCCCGGGTTGTCGGGTTCGCCGCGGACCTGGAGCCTTGCGCTGTGCGGGGTGCCTTCGGTGACCCCGTAGGCCAGATCGACGGGGCCCGTGGCGAGTTGCGCGTTGAGGTCCTGTTTCAGCAGATCCTCCTGCGCGGAGATTCGTTCGATGTCCGCCTTCAATGCGGAGATTCTGGATTCGAGCGAATCCGCGGCGGCAGCGGCTTCGGTGCGCGTCGCGCCTGAATCCGGTGGTGGCTGGGCTGGCGCATGGGATTCGGAACGGAGTGCCTCGAGTTGTTTGAGTGTGTGTTTCAGCTCCGGGATCTGGGTTTGCGGCATTCCCGCCACGAGGGCCGGCGGTGCGCTGAGTGTTGCGGGGGTGAGGGGGGAGGGCTGCACTCCGATGTTGTCGATATCCAGTCCGGGCAGGGTTTCCGAGCCCGGGTCACCACCCTCCAATACCAGAATGCCCGGGGGGGATTCGAGCCGGAGAGGCAGGGACAGGCGGCACTCCCGGGCCGGGGCGTCGGCAGAGGCCAGCTTTGCCCAGACGGTTCCGTTCGTTTGATCCATGGTGAGCTGGAGGTTGTGCCAGAGGCCCGGCCCCAGGGAACGTATCCGCTGGGTTTGTTCGCCGGATTTCATCCAGACCGAATCCGAGGAGATGAGGATTTCGACGGTTGGGGACTCGGGAATGGCACCGAGCCAGAAGCGGTGGTGGGCGCGGGTGCTGGGCGTGTTGGTCGAGACGCGGAAGTCGAGGTTGACCCGGGTGGTGTGGCCCGTGAGTGCCGGGGCAATACGCTGCGCCATGCGGTAGGTGTGGGTGCCGGAGGGAACGCTGACGCCTACGATTCCGAAGAGATGCAGGTTCTTGAATGGGCTTTGCGCCTGTGTGGTCACGGAAATGGGGCCGTTGTAAATCCAGGGAGGGACAAGCACGCCGTTGCTGCCCCCGGAAGCGACATGCTGGATTTCAAAATCCCCGTCCAGATCCTCAAGGGAGCGGAGCACCGCGCCGGGTGTCAGCTTCAGGGCCGCGAAGCGCGCCTCCAGGTTGGTCCATCGCGATTTTAATTCGGGGTTCGGATCGAGCGGTGCCAGGGCGCGGACCCTGGCTTTTTGTTCGGAGCCCGGAAACGCATACCGGGTGCTGGCGAAAATTCCGTACAACCCGTAATACTCCTCTGCGGAGACCGGGTCGTATTTGTGGTTGTGGCAGCGGGCACAGCCCAGGGAAAGGCCGAGCACGCTCTGGCCGAGGGTGTCGATGGTGTCCTGGATGGTCAGGTGATGGTAGTTTTCGGAGTCAAACCCGAATCGCCTTGAGATTGCGAGATACCCCGTGGCGGTGACCCGTTCGGCGTATTGGGTGCGTGGTCCCTGTTTTGCCAGAATGTCTCCGGCGATCTGTTCGCGCAGGAATTCGTCATACGGTTTGTCGTGATTAAAGGCGTCGATGACATAGTTGCGGTAACGCCACGCCACGGGTATTGGGTAATCGGCCGTGTCACCGGCTGTGTCGGCGTACCGGACCACATCCAGCCAGTGCCGCCCCCAGCGTTCGCCGTAGGCGGGTGAATCCAGGAGGCTCTCCATGATGCGATCAAAAGCCTGGGGGGACGGGTCGGCGAGGAATGTTTCAACCTGCCCGGGGGTTGGGGGCAGGCCGGTCAGGTCGAAGCACACCCGGCGAAGCAGCGCGCGGCGGTCTGCGGCCGGAGCGGGGAGTTGTCCCTCGGATTCGATGCGGGCCAAAATGAATCGGTCGATGGAAGTGCGCGGCCACGCGCCGTTCCGAACCTCCGGGGGCATCGGGTTTCCGATCGGTTGAAAGGCCCAGTGGAGTTCCGGGGGCGTGGAACCCAGGCCCGCAAGCCCCAGAAACAGCCAGATGGCCAGGAGGCCTGGCAGGATGGGGCTGGGCGATCGAATGAAGGCCAGGGCTTTCCGGTCTGATGAGGCTGGTTGCAGATGCATGGGTATGGGGCCATTGAAACTGATTTGCAGACCGGAATCAACACCGATGGCTCCCCGAACCCAATCGGGCCCAGGATCATGAAGGGAGAAACTTCTTTTTCATGACCTCCCGGGTCCGTTCAAACCGCGCGGTCGCCGCCGCCAACAGGTTTTCGGCGTTCCGCAGATCGCCCTGTTGTGCCTCAAGTTCGAGCTTCCGGAGGCTGTTTGCCAGGGCGGAGGTCCCCACCGTAAAGCAGGCGCCAACGGCTTTGTGGGCGATCTGATAGACGTTCGAGGCTTCGTTGCGTCGAATGGCGGCGAGCAACTCCCTCAGCTGGAGTTCGGTTTGTTGCAGGAAATCGCTGGTAATCTCCATGAGCGCGTCGGGATCGCCGCCAACCAACTGAGGCAATCGATCCAGGTCGATCCCATCCTCCACCGCCATCCCGGTTTCACGCGCGGTTTGGGAGTCCGACCCGGGGGCGTGCGAAGAGCGGCCGAGTGCCGCGGTTCCCCATGTTTCGAGGATGTTTTGCACCACCTCGGGACGGACCGGCTTGGTGATGTAGTCGTCCATCCCGGCTTCCAGGCATTTCTCCCGGTCCCCAACCATGGCGGAACCGGTCATTGCGATGACGACCGGGCGGTCGTTCTGCCATCGTTCGCACATTTGACGGGTGGTTTCGTACCCGTCCAGTTCAGGCATTTGTACGTCCATGAACACGAGATCGATTTTCCGGTTGTCGAGGATCTCGAGCGCTTCCCTGCCGTTGGCGGCGATCTGTGGTTTGAAGCCCATTCGTTCCAGAAGTTTGCTGCCGACCTTCTGGTTGACCACATTGTCGTCGACCAGGAGGATTCTGAGCGGAAGACGATTCGCGAGCGATTGGTCGAACGAGGAACGTTCGGGCGCCGACCGGGTGTCGGATGTTCGACTGGCGAGCGCCTTGTTGAGGGCATCGGCCAGGGCATTTCTTCGGATTGGTTTTTGAAGAACCGACGCAACGCTCCAGTGTTGCAGGGCCGGGTCTTCGGGTTTGACCCGGGTGGATGAGAGCAGAATCAAGACGCCGTTGTTTCGGGAGCGGATCCGGGTGAGCAGGGCGATGATCTGTGGTTCGTCCAGCCCGGGCAGTTGATGGTCCAGCAGGAGGGCATCGAATCCGGGGCCGTTTTCGAGCAGACGGAACGTTTCCTCGACGGTGTGCGCGATGGTGGTCGAAATCCCCCAGGTCCGGGTTTCCTCAGTCACAAAGTCGCAGGTTGTTTGGTTGTCCTCGAGGATGAGGAGACGTGTTCCTTTCTTGCCCTCGAAGAGATTGCCGTGGTCGGGTCCGAGGTTTGCTTCGCGATCCAGGCGGACGGTGAACTCAAAGAGGGATCCCCGACCGGCCTGGCTCTCCACCCAGATCCGACCGTTCATGAGTTCACACAGGCGTTTGCAGATGGCCAAACCGAGGCCTGTTCCGCCAAACTCGCGGGTCGTGGAGCTGTCGACCTGACTGAAGGATTTGAACAGGCGATCCTGTTTTTCAACCGGGATCCCGATTCCCGTGTCGCGAACGCAAAAATGCAGGGTGAAAGCCGCGCTTCCAGGTTCGAGGGCCTCCGGTGCCAGCGTCACACAGACCTCGCCCCTGGGAGTGAATTTGACCGCGTTGTTGATCAGGTTGACGAGGATTTGACGGAGTCGCGTGATGTCTCCCACGACCCGGGTGGGCGTTTCGGGAGTCATGCGGTATACCAGGTCGAGGTTTTTCTCCCGGGCTTTGGGAGCCATGAGCAAGAGCGCCCCCTCGACGCAGTCTCTGAGGTCGAAGGGGGCGGACTCGATGTCCATGGAACCGGATTCGATTTTCGAGAAATCCAGGATGTCGTTGATGATGGTGAGCAGGGCCTCGGCGCTGAGCCTGAGGGTGTCGGCCAGATCCCTTTGTTCCTCGGTGAGGTCGGTGGCCTCCAGGACCGCCGTCATGCCCAGGACCCCGTTCATCGGCGTGCGGATCTCATGGCTCATGTTCGCGAGGAATTCCGATTTGGCCTGGGTCGCCTTGGCGAGTTGTTTGTTCGCTTCGATCAGCGACTGGTTTGCCGCAATCAATTCGCGCCGCGCGATGTCGCGTTCGATTTGATTCCGATAGGCCCGCGAATGATATCGAACCCGGGCGATCAACTCCGCCTTGTGAGGGAGCTTGACCAGGTAGTCGTTGGCGCCGGAGTCGAAACTGCGGCTCTTGATTTCGGGGTTCTCCTCGGAGGAGAGGACCACGATGGGGACTTCGCGGGTGAGGGCGTTTTCGCGAAAGCGCCTGACCAGGTCGAGTCCGTCGATGTCGGGCATGACCAGATCCTGGAGGATCACGGAGGGTCGGATCGTTTCGGCCCGGCTCAGAACGTCCGAGGCATCGGAACAGTAATGCAGTTGGATGTCCTTTTCATCGGCCAGGAGGCGTTTGACGGCTGCGGCGACCAGGGGTTGGTCGTCGATCAGGAGCAAATGAATCTTTGGCGGCAATTCTCCTGAATCGTTTGGCGGCGGTGGGGTGGGGTTCATGATCGGATCCTTCCGTCTGCAAACGCGCCTGAGGGGGAGGCTGACATTCGGGTTAATGCCGGACCGATTTGATCGAGAGGCAGGATCTGGACGGCTGCGTTTAATTCGACCGCCGCTTTTGGCATGCCGTAGACGACACAGGATTCGCGGTCCTGGGCGATCGTGTGATGGTTGGCGTCCCGGATTTGTTTGAGACCTTCGGCTCCATCCCGGCCGATGCCTGTGAGCAGGACGCCGATGATGTCGCCGGGCCAGTGGGACACCGCACTTTGAAAAAACGCGTCGACCGAAGGTCTGTAGAAGCTTGTTTCGGGGTGGGTCGTATACCCGAGAACCCCGCGGTGTTTGAATGCCAGGTGGTCATTGGTCGCGGCGATCAGGGCGGTGCCGGGTTGCGGTTGGTCGCCCTCTGCGGCGATCCGCACGGTGATCCGTGTCTGACCATCCAGCCAGTGGGCCAGGCCGGAGGCGAACTGCAGGTCGATGTGTTGCACGACCACTATGGAAGCCTCGAAGTTGGAAGGGAGCGAGGAAAGGACGGTGCAGAGCGCGGCGGGGCCGCCGGCGGATGCGCCGATGGCGATCAGGGGTCTGGAGGCCTGGGGGGTTGGGGAACGGGACTCGGTCGATCGTCTTCTGGAGCCTCCCCTGCCGGTTAACCTGCCCATCATGTTGATCTTCGCCAGGAGGGTGGAACTGCTGCCGTCCGGGTTCGTCGGGTCGAGATCCGCCGAACTGACCGCGTCCAGGGCGCCGGCCCCGAGGGCTTCAAAGACCTTCTCCGATTCGTTGTCCATGAACGCCGTCACCAGCAGGATCGCGCAGGGGGTGTCGGCCATGATGCGTCGAGTCGCTTCGATGCCTCCCATGACCGGCATCATCAGATCCATCAGAATGAGGTCGGGAGTGTCGTTGGCGCAGAACTGGACGGCTTCGACACCGTTTTTGGCGACCCAGATCACCTCGTGTTCGGCGGTCTTCTCCAGGGCGTTTCGAATGGCCCTGACGGCAAGGTGCATGTCGTTCGCGATTCCAATTCTCATGAGGTGGCTTTCCCGATCAAATCCACGACGGCTTCCAGGAGCGTGTCGTCATGAAAACTGCTTTTTGTCAGATAATAATCCGCGCCCGCATCCAGCCCCCGGCGGCGGTCTTCTTCGCGGTCCTTGTAGGAAACGATCATCACGGGCAGGGAGGCGAAGTCTTCCTCGTGTTTGATCCGTTTGACGAGTTCGATTCCATCCAGGCGCGGCATGTCCACGTCGGTGATCACGAGATCGAAGCTTTCCGATCGAGCCATGTTCCATCCTTCCAGTCCGTCCACGGCCACCGTGACTTCGTATCCGTGGTTTTCCAGAAGTTTTCGTTCGAGTTCGCGGACGGTCAATGAATCGTCGACCACCAGCACGCGTTTTCGTTTGATCTGGCGGTCATCCCCGCTCCGGTGGTCGATTTTCCTGAGCCGGTCGGTTGCAATAATCCGTTTGGTGGAGCTGATCAGGTCCTCCACGTCGACGATCAGCACCGGAGAACCGTCCTCCATGAGGGCGCCGGCGGCAATGTCCTTGATCTTGCCGAGGCGCGGGTCGAGTTTCTGCACCACCAATTCCCGTTCCCCCAGGAAACGTTCGACCACAATGCCGAAGCGTTCCCGTTGTTCTCCGACGATGACGACCGAGAGATCTTCGGAGGACCCGGGTGTGTCCGGTGACCCGAGGAGTTGGCGGGCCCAGACCAGGCCCACCTGTTGTCCGGCGTATTCGAAGTGCTGCCGGTTCTCCACCGTTTGTACAGAGTGGATCGGGACTTTGAGGCTGCAGGTGAGGTAGGCCAGTGGAAACGCGTAGGGCTCCCGGGATATCTCCACGAGCAGGGTCCGAACCACCGAAAGGGTGAGGGGAAGCTGCAGTTGGAATCGCATGCCCGTTCCGGGTTGGGCGAAGACCCGGACCGAGCCGCGAACGGTTTTGACCATGGTCTGGACGACGTCCAGGCCGACGCCGCGGCCCGAGATCTCGGTGACGGCGTTTTTCATGGAAAAACCGGGGAGGAAAAGGAACTCCAGGAGTTCGGCTTCGGTGAGCTTCTCGGCGGTTGAGGCGTCGGTGAGGTTGCGGGTGGTGACCTGCTGTCGCAGTTCCTGCGGGCTCAAGCCCCTGCCGTCGTCGGAGACGCTCACCAGCAGCATCCCGGCGCTGTGACGGGCCTCCAGGCAGAGGGTGCCCTCCTCGGGTTTGCCCAGTTGACGGCGTTCCTCCGGGGATTCGATTCCGTGATCGATGGCGTTGCGCAGCAAATGACCCAGCGGGGCCTCGAGTCTTTCGAGGATGTCACGGTCGACCTGGGTGGATTCTCCGATGATTTCGAGTCGAACCTTCTTGCCCAGGGATCTGCCGATCTCACGCACCATGCGATGGAAACCGGCCGTGCCGTCCACAATGGGGCGCATGCGGCAGGACAGTGCCTCGCCGTAAAGCCGATTGGACAGATTGGTGAACAACCGATCGTTGGCGTCCATTTCCACGCTCCGATCCAGAACGAATTCCCGGCACGCATCGGCCCTGCGAAGTGCGTTTGTGAGTTTCTCGTGCAGGTCTGCCTCCGTGGTTTCCTTGGAAAGGGCGTCGCGCATCTGGACGAGCTCCTTCATGAGGTCGTTCTGCATGCGTTTGAGTTGGAGCAGGGAATTTGAAAAACGGCCCAGGCGCTTGGATTCGACCAGGGATTCTCCCGCCAGCCCGAGCAAACGGTCCAGATTGTCGGCGGTGACTCGCAGGACGCGGCTGGTCTTTTCCTGTTTTCCAGAAGGTTCGGCGACGGGTTCGGGTGTCATGCCCTGATCCGGATCGTGAGCCGTAGTTTGGCCGGACGGTTCCGGTGGTTCACGTTCCTCGATGGAGGTGTGCAGCAGGGGTTGCGGGGGGCGGGGGGCTTTTGCGGGCTCGTTCGGTTGGGCGGGTTCCTGTTCGCCTGAAGAGGCCTGGTTGCTCAGGGTCCGGGCAAGTTCGGCGAGGAACCGTTCAATGTTTGCGGCCTCACGGGATTCGAGCATGGGGATCTCGTGCTCGGGAGTCAGGGCGAGTCTGGCGAGCAGGTCGACACCGGTGAGGAAGGTGTCGGTGTGGGTCTGGCTGATCCGCAAGGTTCCTTTTTGCGCCGCCACGAAACAATCTTCCAAGGCGTGGGCCACGCGGACCACCGGAGTGATGCCGACGATGCGTCCCGCGCCCTTGAGCGAATGGGCAGCCCGCATGACCGCCTCAAGTTGTTCCGGGTCGGTAGGGTTGCGCTCCAGGGCCAGAAGACCTTCGGTCAGGGTTTTGACCTGGCCTTCGGCATCGACCCTGAACAGCTCGATCATCGAGTCGTTTTCAAAATCTGCGGCGCCACTCATTTGAGACTCCGATGCAATGTCTGAAACAGTTTTTCATCGTCGAGGTATCCAACGCGCCTGCTGCCGACCGAGAGCATTCCTTTGGAATACGCGGCCGGGGAACTGGAAACCGTCGCTGGAGCATGCCGGATATCGTTCGGGGGGAACTTCTGCAGGCTGTGGATTTCATCCACGGGAAAAACAAATCGATCGCCCTGACGGTTGACCACCAGGAACCGCTGGGAGTTTGACGTGTGGCTGGTCTGGTCCTCCGGTGCCGGGGTGTCGAGATCCAGAAAGTCGGCCAGGGAGATGCAGGTGATGAGTTCGCCCCGGATGTTGGCCACGCCCAGGACATGGCGGTTTCTGCGATGCGGAACGGAATGAATGGGACGATGCCGGCAGACCTCCTGGAGAACGACGGAGGCCAGAGCCAACCATTCGTTTCGCACGCGGAAGATCAGCACGGACTCGGTCTTGAGATCGGTCGTGACCTTCTCCCGGGCGAAGTGGTTGGTCGATTGGTCCAGATAGTCCGCAGGGAGCTCCCGATCCAGGGTTCGAACGGCGGCCGTCGAATACACCGAGCAATTGCGACAGTGTATGACCGCGGGCAGTTCGGGGCAGGTGCGACTGCCCCAGACTCCGATTTTCTTCCAGCAGGACTCGGTTGTGGTCAGGCTTTGATCGTGTTCTGGCAGGGATGGATCGTGCATGGTGTCAGGATGCCCTGTTCGGAGTTGGCGTGGAGGTGGCATTCTCCAACCGCTTGGCGCGTAATGCCAGGGTGTCGGCGCTCTTCACGTCTCCCCGCTTGCGCATCAGATAGGAGAGATGCATCAGCGAATCATAATGTTTGGGATCCAGATAGAGAGCTTTGCGGTAGGCTTGCACAGCCTCCTCCATTTCCCCCTTCGAGTCATGGATCAGTCCCATGAGATGGAAGGCCTCGGTCGAGGCGGCGTTGTTCTGGAGGTGTTCCCTGCAAAGTGTCGCGGCCTGATCCAGGTCGCCCCGGTTTGCGCATTCGCGCGCCCGTTCGAGGGGCTTTTCGGTGCCGGGATATGATTCTGGTTCAGGATCCGGAACCTGCCTCCCGGGGGGCGCCGGAAAAGGGGCGCCAGTGGTCGCGGGACCCGGTGGACGTCGATGCACGGTTTTCCACAATCGCCGGCTGCCCGGAGCAGGGCGGCGCCGGATCGGTTCCTTTGCGCAGGCGGATGCGGGTTCGGGAGTCGGCTTCTTCTCGGACGCGAAAGCCAGGGGGAATGAACAGGGCGCAAATCCGGCATGCAGGGGCAGCGATGTCTCGGAGGGCGCTACAAAAAGCTTTCCATCATCCTTCAACACGGTGGCCAAGCTTTGAATCGCCTGATGTTTGGTGTCCTGATCAAAATAGATCAGAAGGTTGCGACAGAAAACCGCGTCGTAAGCGTCGCCCGGGCCACGGGGTTCAAGGGAGAAGAGGTTCTGCCATTGAAATGTGATGCTTGAGCGTGCGGCCCCGTTGATGCGGTATCCGTTGGGGGAACGGGTGAAGTAGCGATCCCGAAATCCCAGATCGGTTCCCCTGAACGAATTGCTGCCGTAGACGCCCAGCCGGGCCTTTTCCAGGGCCCGGGCACTCACATCAATCGCATCGATGTGAAAACGGGTTTCGTCAAGGCCCGCATCCAGTAATGCCATGGCGGCTGAATAGGGTTCCTCTCCCGACGAACAGGCGACGCAGAGCACTCGGAATCCTTGGGGATGCAAGGGTTGCGGTTGCATTTGGGCGATCTGTCCCAACGCCCGGAAGGCACCCGGATCCCGAAAGAACCAGGTTTCCGGGACGATGATCTCCTCGATCAGGAGGCGCAATTCGTCCTTTGAGGTTTTGAGCAGTTCCAGGTAGTCGGCGTGTCCCAGCGTTTCCGATGCGTGCCGGTTTATTCGACTCTGCACGGCCGCCTCGATATGGCTCATCCCAACGGTCTTGGAGTCCAGTCCGATTTCCGCCTTCAGCAGCCTTGAAATCTCGTTGGTCATCATTGCGCCCGTTCGATGGAACGTGGGAACAGGAGATCCCGGATTGCGTCGGACAAGAGTTTGACGAGTTCAATGCGTTGGATCAGGCCCCGTTCGTCCTTGGTCACCGAGCCCAGGTAGGGGGCATCCGCCACCGAAAGGCCGGGGTTGTAGAAGTCGCTGAGTTCGCGACGGAGGATCTGGGTGGTTCGCTCGGCAATCAATCCGACCAGTTGCTTCTGCTTTTCTCCCAGGTCGTACTGCACGACAATGATGCGTGTGCTCAGGCGCATGTCCGCAGGTTTGTCGAGCGCCATTTCACTGATGTCGATCGCCGGAATGGGGGATCCCCGATAGCTTAGAATGCCGGCCACTCCCTTGGGGGCTTTGAGGATCTTTCGGATGTGGACCAGGGGGATCACTTCCACGACCTCGCGCGCCGGGAGTGCGTATCGGTCCTTTCCCAGCTGAAACAGCACAAACAGCATGCTGCTGTCCGGCAGCAGATGCGTCGAACCTGAAGCGAGATTGCCACCGGTCCATTCCATATCAGTGTCTCTTGATTCCGAGGGAAAATGCAGATCCACGCGGATTCGCCCCATGAAAAATCGACTCTTCAACGCTCAGAGCGGGGCTTCTGCGTTTTTTGGAAATTAGAGCCGGGGTGGACCGAGTTCAAGGTTAATCGAATCCCGTTCGGTGGTAAATTGCCGAACCCGGGGATGCCGCCTGTTTTTGACGCGCGGGGGGGGCGGCTTTTCCTTGCAACCGGTTCTTGATTGGTCTAAGAGCATGGAAATGACCATCCAAAGGAAGATTTCTGTGGCCGCGGCCGTCGCTGTTGCCCTTGCGTTCGGGGTGACATCGTTCCTGAGTTACCAAAGAGAGGTCAAGAACCTGATGGACCAGGCGATCTCGAGGGCTGAGGCGGCCGTTCGGTATGCCGAGGTGGCCACGGTGAACATGGAGAAGAAGTTTGACGAGGGTGTTTTTCGTGATTTAAAAGGCTTTAAGAAGGAAAACGGGACCTGGGACGAGGCAAAGATCCTTGAAGCCGTGCCGATCGTCACGGCGATGCGAATGGCCAAGACGGCGGCTGAAAACGCCGGTTATACCTTCAAGACGCCGAAGTTCGAGCCTCGGATTCCAACGAACGAACCGGATCCGACTGAGACCGAGGTGATTCATAAATTTCAGAAGAACCCGTCCCTGGCGGAGCATTGGATGATCGACTCCGAGCTGAACGCAATTCGATACTTCAGACCGATCCGCCTGTCTGAATCCTGCCTGATGTGTCACGGCGATCCCAAGGACTCGATCACCTACTGGGACAACGACAGGGGAGAGGATTTTTCCGGTGCAAAGATGGAGGGCTGGAAGACCGGGCAGATCGTCGGGGCATTTGAGGTGCAGCAGGACTTGAAGCAGTTCCAGGAGGTGGCCAAGAAGAGTCTGCGGGAGAATCTGATCGTTGCGGCCTCGATCCTCCTGGTGGGCTTTCTGGGCATTGGTTATTTCATGAACACCTTCAACCGGTTCATTTCCAGCATCGGGGTGAAGGTCAACAGTTCGGTGCAGGAGATCCTGGCCACGACTCAGGATCAGGAGGCGTCGGCCCGGGAAACGGTGGCCACCACCACCGAGATCGGGGCCACCGCCAAGGAGATTTCGATGACCTCCAGGGAGTTGGTGAACACCATGCGCGAGGTCACCGAGGTGGCCCAGCAGACCGCCCAGTTTGCCGACAACGGCCAGGCCGATCTCAAACGCATCGAGGAAACCATGGGGCGTTTTACCGAGGCCGTCAAATCCATCAATACCAAGCTGGCGCTGATCAACGACAAATCCAGCAACATCAACCAGGTCATCACCACGATCACGAAGGTGGCCGATCAGACGAATCTCCTGTCGTTGAATGCGGCCATTGAGGCCGAGAAAGCGGGCGAATATGGCCGCGGATTCGCCGTGGTCGCCACGGAAATCCGGCGCTTGGCGGATCAAACCGCCGTGGCCACCAACGATATCGAGGGCATCGTCAAGGAAATGCAGTCCGCTGTCTCTTCCGGAGTCATGGGGATCGAACAGTTCGCCGAGGAAGTCCGCAGGGGAACCGATGAGATTAAACAGATTGGCTATCAACTGAGCGAAATGCTGCTGCAGGTGCGCGAATTGTTCCCCAGGTTTGAGCGGGTCAACGACGGCATGCAGGCCCAGTCCACGGGCGCGGAGCAGATCAGCGAGGCTCTCGTTCAGCTGAGCGAAGCCTCGCGGAATGTGCTCGATTCCCTTCAACGTTCCAAGGTTTCGAGTCAGCAGTTGGACCAGGTCTGGGAAAAACTCCGTGATGGGATCTCAAGGTTCACCGGAAGTTCGGGAAAACAGAGCTGAACCCGGGATTAGCCTGAGGCTGGTCTGTCCCGTGGCGGGGTTGCCCCTGTTTTTCCGGGCCCGAGTTTTCTCACGGTGCGCCGGTTGCCGGTTGTCCCGAGGGGATGCTACGCCCGCCCGGGCCGTTTAAGAAGAAATCACTGAGTTCTTGTTCAGGACTCCCGGAAGCTTTACTCTCAGCCCTCTGTGAAAAGCCTGGCTCCATCCGTTTACCGGTTTGATCGTATGCTCGTCATTCGCTCTGCGTTCATTGTTTTTCTCGTCTGTGCCTCGATCCGGCAGGGAAGGGCGCTCGGGCCCGAGGTTGAGTTTTTTGAAAACAAGATCCGGCCCCTGTTGGTCGCCCACTGTTACGAATGCCATTCCTCGGAGACCAAACGGAAGGGAGGTTTGCTCCTGGACAGCCGGTCGGGATGGGAGGTCGGTGGAGACAACGGCCCGGCTGTGGTTCCTGGAGATCCTGAAGCGAGCCTGCTGTTCAAAGCGGTCAGCTATCTGGAACCGGATCTGGAGATGCCTCCGAAGAAACGACTCGATCCGGCACAGATCGCCGACCTTCGCCGCTGGGTTGCCATGGGAGCGCCTGATCCGCGTGAGGGTGTCGTGCCGGTTGTTCCGTCCGGGAGTCAGATCGATATCGCCGCGCGCAAGGCGGCGCATTGGGCCTGGCAACCCGTCCGTGACCCCGAGATTCCCCACACTTCCAATACCCGGTGGTCGCGCACCGAATCGGACCGGTTTGTTCTCAAACTCCTGGAGGAAGCAAACCTGGCTCCGGCGGAATCAGCTGATCCACGCATCCTCATCCGGCGTCTCTACCTCGATCTGACCGGTCTTCCACCGACCCCGGAGGAGGTGGCCGGTTTCGTGGAAACCTTCTCCGAGGAGACCTACCTGCGCACCGTGGAGGCGCTCCTGGGTCGCCCGCAGTTCGGGGAACGCTGGGCCCAGCATTGGCTGGATTTGGTGCGATTCGCCGAGACGCGTGGGCATGAGCAGGATTTTCCGATTCCTGAAGCCTGGCGCTATCGCGATTACGTGGTGCGCGCCGTCAATGCCGATGTTCCCTATGATCAATTCGTGAAAGAACACGTTGCCGGGGACCTGATGGATCCGCCCCGGTTGGATCCCCATGATCGTACCAATGAATCGATCAAGGGCACCGGATTCTGGCACCTGGGAGAAGCGACGCATTCTCCGGTCGACATCCGGGAGGATGAATGCACGCGGGTCGCCAATCAGATCGATGTGTTCTCCAAGGCCTTTCTCGGCGTCACCCTGGCCTGCGCCCGGTGCCACGATCACAAGTTCGACGCGATCTCGACACGGGACTACTACGCGATGTTTGGCTATCTCCAGAGTTCGAACTACCAGATCGCCGATGCTTCCGACCCGGAACGCCAGCAGGCCGTGCAGGATGATCTGGAGATGCTCCGGCACGCCATCCTTCCGGATCTCCGGCGGGAACTGGCCGCTGCCGTGCCCTCCGAGTATTCGGCCCCGGCAGAACCCGTCGCGGTGGACAATCCCCTGTTTCCAATGACCGTGCTGCCAGGGGAAACGGATTTCGAAACCGTTCGCACCTCAATCCAGGATCAATGGCGCGAGGCGCTGCACCGGAATGCTGAAGCACGGAACGCGGAGGTTGTGGTCCGGAGCATCAAACGCGGGGAGCTGGATTACGTCGATGAGACGCGTGCCTGGGATCCGAAGCGGGATGTCATCGTCGATTATCGAACGGATTCGCCGGACGCCTTTTGGATCACCTCGGGCCGCCGTTTCGGGGCGGGACCCGCCGCGCCGGGCGAGTGGTTGCTGGGTGCGACTTCCGACAAACCGATCCGGCGGATCGTCGATGAACCGGTTGCCGCTTCCGACCGGTTGAGCTCCCGGTTCACCGGTCTGCTGCGCACTCCCACGTTTGAGGTCACGGGCAACACCGTTTGGATGCGTTTTCAGGGAAAGGCAAAGCTGTTTGTCGCGGTGGATTCGCATCGGGTCTGCCAGGGCCCCCTGCACAGCGGTGGCCTGCGCAAGAACCTCGTCGGCGAGGGGGAAGGATTTCATTGGGCCTCCCACGATCTGCGCAAATACATCGGGCATCGAATTCATCTGGAATTCTCTCCTGAGGAGGCTTTTGTAATCCAGGAGATCCGGTTCAGTGGTTCCAAGCCCATCGACCCGCTCAGGATCAATCCCGAGATCGAGGCGCTGGTGGCGTCTCCCGAAATCCGGAGTGTGTCTGGTTACGGTCGTGCGTTGGCTCAGCTCGTGCGGCGCAGTCTGACCTCCTCCCCGGGAACGCCGGCGCAATGGGCGCTTGCGGATTGGGCCGTTCAATCCGTTCGGGTGACTCCCGAAGCAGCCCGCGTGATGAACGATTACCTTGAGCGCAAGGGCCAGATCGAGAAACGGCTGCCCGATCCGGTCCCCGTCCTCGCCCTCATGGATGGCAGTGCTGAAAATGAACCGGTGCATATTCGCGGCAATTACCGGACCACGACGCAACAACCGGTTCCGCGCGCCTTCTTCGAAGTGCTGGGAGGGAACCGGATCGCGCCCCCCGACTCGAAGGGGAGCGGCCGGTTGTCCCTGGCGGAACAGATGGTGGATCCCTCGAATCCACTCACCGCCCGGGTGTATGTCAACCGGATCTGGCACCACCTGTTCGGGCGCGGCCTCGTTGAGACCGTTGACAATTTCGGCGCGAGCGGATCAGCGCCGTCTCACCCTGAGTTGCTCGATCACCTGGCGTCCCGTTTTGTTCGGAACGGTTGGTCCCTGAAAGCCCTCGTCCGGGAGTTGGTTTGCAGCAGCACTTACCGGGCAAGCAGTTTTCCGGATCCGATCGCCGAGCAGATTGATCCCGCCAACCGCCTGTTCCACCGGATGCCGGTGCGGAGGCTCGCGGCGGAGGTGATTCGCGACAGCATGCTGGCGGTGTCCGGTCGGTTGCAGCCCCGATCGGAAGGCCCCAGCGTCATGGTTCATATCTCCGAATTCATGCGCAGCAACCGGTCTCCCAGTGGCAGTGGCCCGCTGGATGGGGACGGACGCAGAAGTCTCTACGTTGAGGAGCGCCGAAATCATCTGGATCCCCTCCTGGCAGCCTTCGACAAACCGACTCCGTTCACGTCGATCGGCAGACGGAATGTCTCGAATTCACCGGCCCAGCCGTTGATCATGCTCAACAACGAGCTCGTCCACCTGCTGGCCCGGCGCTGGGCCCATCATCTGGTCTCCCTGCCGCTCACCTCCGATCGGGAGCGACTTGAACTGGCCTACCTGTCCGCATTCGCCCGGCGGCCTGAAGCCTGGGAAACCGAACTGGGCCTCGGATTCATTGGGGAACAACTCGCGGGTGCCCCTGCTTCCGCCAGTGCCCGGGAACAGGCCTGGACAGATCTGGCTCACATGCTTTTTAATGTGAAGGAGTTTTTGTTTATCAACTGATTTTACTGACACCATGCACTGCGGCCGATTTCAGCAAATTCCTCTTTCCCGTCGTGAAATGCTCCGACGCACCGCCCAGGGGTTTGGTGCCGTGGCCCTCGCCGCTCTCGGTCGCGACAGCGCTTATGCGCTCGGTCGGTCCGGCGGTCTGACTCCCGCGATCACGCATCATCGCGCACGGGCGCGCAACGTGATCATGCTCTATATGGATGGCGGCGTGAGCCAGGTCGATTCGTTCGACCCGAAACCCCGACTCGACCGGGAACACGGCCAGCCCTTTCACGCCAAAATGGAGGCCACTCAGTTTGATAATATCGGCACCACGCTCAAATCGCATTGGAAGTTCCAAAACTACGGACAGAGCGGGATTCCGGTGAGTGATCTCTTTCCCAACATCGGGCGTCGGGCCGATGACCTCTGTGTCATCCGGTCGATGGTTGCCGATTTTTCCGAACACAATCAGGCAAATTTCTTCCTGCATACGGGCTTTGCCATGCAGGGACGCCCCAGCATGGGCGCGTGGGTCAGTTACGGGCTTGGGAGCGAATGCAGGGATCTTCCGGGTTTTGTCGTGCTCGACGGCGGGTTGATCCCTTCGGGTGGCATCGATAATTTTGGGAGCGGCTTCCTTCCCGCCACCCACCAGGGCACCCTGTTTAAATCCGGCAAAACGCCGCTGGCCAATGTTCAACCGCTTGAGAAAACGGCCGGACTGCAGGAGCGCAAACTCGCACTCCTGCGCCGGCTCGATCAGGGGGTTCTCGACCGCTTCGGCCATGTGGACGCCCTGGAATCCTCCATTGCCAACTATGAAATGGCGTTCCGCATGCAGGCGGCCGTGCCGGATCTGGTCGATCTCGGACGGGAAACCGAGGCAACCAGGAAGCTGTACGGGTTTGATCATCCCTTTGAACAAACCCGTCGCTACGCCTGGCAGTGCCTCCTGGCGCGACGCCTTGTGGAAAAGGGGGTTCGTTTCGTGGAACTCACCTGCCAGCGTATCAGCGGCAATGACCGTTGGGACGCCCATGGTGGCCTGAAAAAAAATCATGGTGAAAACGCTCTTGCCGTCGATCAGCCCATCGCCGGGCTCCTCACGGATCTCAAGGCCCGCGGATTGCTCGACGAAACCCTCGTGATCTTCGCCGGCGAATTCGGACGCACTCCCTTCGCCCAGGGTTCCGACGGACGGGATCATAATCCCTACGGGTTTTCCGTCTGGATGGCCGGGGGCGGAGTCAAAGGTGGCACCGTCTACGGTGCCACCGATGAATACGGCTATCGAACGATCGAGAACCGCGTGGAGGTCCACGACCTGCACGCCACCATGCTCCATTTGCTCGGCATGGATCACAAGCGGCTCACCTACCGGTTCGATGGTCGCGACATGCGCCTGACCGACGTGCACGGCCGCGTCGTCCAGGAAATCGTCTCCTGAACGCGATGACAACCTTTTGTTGCACCTGCAACAAAAGGTTGTCATCCGGTGTTGAAGCTTCGCAGGAGTTTTCCCGCATCGGCCAAGGCTTGGACGCGTCGGTTCCAGGTCTGTTGCCCCAAATACCCGGCTGGAAGAAGGACCGCAGGAAGCAGTGGATCCCTGCTGACTGCGTTCAGCCAGGCCCTGCGCTCCGTCTCCGCCCATCGCAGCAGTTCCGTGGCTTCCCTCTCCGATTGGACGCGTGAAGAGGGCCGCCTCTGGATGACCTGAAGGTAGTGGCGGTAGGCTGCGTTCAGTTGCTTGAAATCCCAGGCACCTGCGACGATATCCGAATCGGATTCTCCGGAGCAGGGTCGCGCTTCCAGGATTACGAGCGACCCCACATTGATGGTGCCTCCGCGGAGAAGATCCCGTAATTCCTCAAGCGGATCGGGCGTGATCCATACGCTGTCCTGCAGGTATCCAAATCCATTTTCCTTGAGGTGGCGGCGGAGCTTTTCCCTCTGTTTGTTCTGGCCCGTGGGAATGTCAAACACAACGAGTCGCCACGTTCCGTCCCACTTCCGTTTCCAGGAAGTCTGGGGATCCCGTCCACCCAGCGCGTGAATGCGCCCCTGTTCGGTCAGGCGAAACAGGCGATCTCCCGGTTTGGTGGAGTTCCGTTCCAAAAGACCGGAGCGTTGAAGTGTGGCTGCCTGGCGCATGAATCCGTTTCGGTAGGCCCAGGTTTCGAATGAATCGGTGAGGTTGCGAAAAGATGGATTCATCAGCTGGTCGGTGGACCAGAGCAGGAGATTGAGCAATTCCTCGGTCTTGGGCTGCACCCGGGAGTATAACCGTTCCGGGGTAAGTTCGCAAATGAAGCCCATGCAACCTTTTGTTGCACCTGCAACAAAAGGTTGCATGGGGGAGGGGTGGGGTAGGAGGCGTCTTTTCTGTTTCATAACTCGGGAACAGTGGGGTGTTTCGCGAAAATCAGCGCGTGGAGACGTTCTCGTCCGCCTCGCGCAGATTTGAAGCGACTCTGGAATGTGCCGGTCGTGCATTTGGCCTTGGGGTTTTTCTTTCGCGCACGATTGACCGCGGCGTTGGCCAGGCTGACCACCACACGCCGTATCGTTCCCAGTATTCGCGCGGCCTTGGGTGTCCGAACCCGGCTCTCATCCTCGCGCAGAGTGATGTCCAAACAATGGTGGAGTCGGCTTTCGATGATCCAGTATCCCC
>JAIPJX010000060.1 GCA_021733945.1 Verrucomicrobiota bacterium
CCGGATCCCCCCCCGGAACTTAGGTGCGTTTTTTGCCAGCGTGACCAAAGTGCAACACTCCGACTCGGGAACCGTCGCCGGGAAGGAGTTCCTTCGCCTTCCATCCACCCCCAAACTGCGGCAGACCGTCCTGCCTCGCCCCGCTTCCGTCTGACTTCCAAACTGCGCTCGCACGCTCGGGGGCTTGCGGATCGTTGGCGCATGAATCCGTTTCATCATGATGTTCAAAACAATGCGTGCCTCGGAAACGCACGGGCGGTGCCTTCTGGCACGCCGGGAGCTGAAGGCCCTTCCGAACGGGTAGGACACTACGCCGATCAAACAGGTTCGCGGAACGGAACCGTGCGGAACCCATACGCGCTTTTGGAACATGACGGCCACTTTGGAACCATTGTCGATCAAGCCCCCCCCGGAACGGAAAAAAGGTTTCGGCCCCTTTCGGCGGGCACGCGAGCGGGCGCTGAAAACCGTCGTCATCATTGGCAACGGCATGGCCAGCCACAAACTGTGCGAGCGCCTCAAATCGGCGGACCACGACCAAAAGCTCAGGCTGATCGTATTCGGCGAAGAACAGCAGCCCGCCTACGACCGGGTCCACCTGACTTCGTTCTTCGAGAAACATTCCGCCGAACCCCTGTTGCTCGCTCCGAAGTCGTGGTATGCGGAAAACCGGATCGAGCTTCATCTCGGAGATCGCGTCACGGCCGTGGATCGGGAGAAACGCATCGTTCGTTCAGCCGGGGGGCAGGAGACCGCCTATGATCAGCTGGTGTTCGCTACAGGTTCACGCCCCCACGTCCCCGAGATTCCGGGCAGCGATTTGCCGGGCGTTTTTGTCTACCGGACCCTCGACGACCTTTGTGCCATTCGGGACCGGGTCCCACACAGCAAGCGCGCGGCGGTGATTGGAGGCGGCCTGCTCGGAGTGGAAGCCGCGAAGGCGTTGCGGGATCTGGGGCTCGACACATGGATCGTGGAACGTGGAACATCCCTCCTCGCACGCCAGCTGGATCCGCAGGCCGGTGCCCTGCTGCAGGCCCATGTCGAACGCCTCGGGGTGAAGGTCTGCACCCAACGCGCCACCCAAAGCATCGAAGCGCCGGGGAACGACCGTCTGCTGAATTTCACAAACGGCGAATGTCTGCGCGTTCAACTGGTGATTCTGACGGTGGGCATTCGCCCACGGGATGAATTGGCAGCCGCCTGCGGCCTGGACATCGGGCCACGCGGCGGCATCAAAATCGACGACACTCTCCGGACCTCGGACCCCAACATCTTTGCAATCGGAGAATGCGCCAGTCATCGCGGCGTGATCTACGGACTCGCCGCCCCCGCCTACCAGATGGCAGATCTCCTTTCGTTCCAGCTCCTGGGGAAACCGGGCAGATTCGAAGGCAGCGACCAATCGACCCGCCTGAAGCTGCCTGGCATCGAGGTGTGCACCCTCGGCGATTTCCAGGCCAACGGCGACGAACGCCTGAACTGGACGGGGGATGTCGGCAGCCGGAGTCTTGTTCTGGAGCGGGGCCGGTTGGTCGGGGCCACGTCCATCGGCGAATGGCCGGAAGCCGCCCGGGTGCGCGAGCTGACCGAGCGTCGGGCTCGAATCTGGCGATGGCAGCGTCGCCGGTTCTCCCAAACCGGTCGGCTGTGGAAAACATCGGCTGAGCAACACGTCCGCCAGTGGTCAGCCCAGGCCGTGGTTTGCAACTGCGTCGGCGTGCGTCGCGGAGCATTGAGTCAGGCCTGCGCCGAAGGCTGTATCACCGTGGAGCAACTGGCGCGGAAGACGGGTGCATCCACGGTATGCGGTTCGTGCAAGCCGCTGCTCGCGCAACTGGCGGATGCCCCCGGGGGATTCACCTCCGTGCCCGGACTCAGACGATTGGCTGCCGCCTGCGCCATCACGATCCTCCTGACAACCGCCATGCTCTGGGTTCCGGCGCTGCCGTTCGCGGACACCGTGCAGTCGGGTTGGCGCGGGATGGATGTCCTCTGGAGGGATTCCTTCTGGAAGCAGGTCAGCGGCTTCACCCTGGTGGGTCTTACCCTGGCCAGTCTGCTCCTGTCCGCGCGCAAACGAATCCCGCAGTTCCGATTCGGAGAGTTCGGGAATTGGCGCGCGGTTCATGCCATCCTTGGCACGATTTCGCTGGTCGCACTGGTGACCCACACCGGATTCCGCCTCGGACACAATTCCAATCTCGTCCTGATGCTTAACTTCCTGGCGCTCGCGGCGATGGGGTCGCTGGCCGGCGTCGTGACCGTTTTGGAGCGGCGAATGAATCCGGCGGCGGCAAAACGGATGCGCTCACTTTGGACGGGCGTCCATATCGCAATGGCGTGGCCTCTGCCCGTGTTCATCGGGCTGCACGTGGCGATTGCCTATTATTTCTGATGGCACCCAAACAGAAATGGCTCTGGTGCGCCTGGATCGCGTTGACCTTGTCCCTGGCCGTGATCGCCACAACCTATTCGTTCGGCCCGGGAAGGCAATGGCTCCTGCCGGGCAAAACCACCCACGGGCATTATCAGATCGAATTGTCCTGCGACGCCTGTCACACCCCCTGGCTCGGTGTCGCTGAGAAAGCCTGCCAAAACTGCCACGCCGCAGAATTGAAAGCGGCGGACGATTCGCATCCCAAAAGCAAATTCACCGATCCACGAAATGCCGATCGCCTCCGCCTCGTCAAGGCGGACGACTGCGTGGTCTGCCATCGGGAGCATCTGCCCGAGCAGACACGGTCCATGGGGATCACCATGCCGATGGACTACTGCTATCACTGCCATCAGCAAACGCTGACCGATCGCCCCAGTCACAAGGACTTCGGATTCGAGACATGCGCCACGGCCGGGTGCCACAACTATCACGACAACACCGCCCTTTACGAAAACTTCCTGCTCAGGCACGCGAACGAACCGGATGTGACACGCGCCCCCCAGACACCCGCCCTCAATCTGCTCGCCACGCTGATTGAGGAAGGTGCGTTCACCCCGCGCCCGGCACTCACTTCGGAGGATCCGGACGGACCCGCCTCCGCCACGCTCAATGCCGAAGGCCTGAGCGAGTGGCTGGGCACCGCGCACGCACAGGCCGGAGTGAACTGCACCGACTGCCACGAACAACCGGATGGTCCCAACCTTCCAAAGCGCTGGGTGGACAAACCGGATCACGCAGCATGCGCCGTTTGTCACGCAACAGAGCAAAGCGGTTTTCTTTCCGGCAAACACGGGATGCGACTCTCGAAAAACCTTCCTGCAATGACCCCGCAACAGGCGCGGCAACCGATGAAACCGAAAGCGGCCCACGTTGAACTCACCTGCGTGAGTTGTCACGGCGCACACGGGTTCAACACCGGCTCAGCGGCCGTCGATGCGTGTCTGTCCTGTCACAACGATGCTCACAGCCTGGCTTACAAAAGTTCCGGACATTTCACCTTGTGGCTTGCGGAAGCAAGTGGCGACGCGCCCCCCGGCAGCGGCGTCAGCTGCGCCACCTGCCACATGCCCCGGGAGCAGACAGAAAGCCGCGGACAACAACTCGTGCACGTGCAACACAATCAGAACGCGAATCTTCGTCCCAACGAAAAGATGATTCGATCCGTCTGCCTGAACTGTCACGGACTGGGCTTCAGCCTGGATGCGCTCGCAGACACCGCTCTCATCGGCACCAATTTCATCGGTCGTCCCAGTCTCCACATTGAGAGCATCGATCTGGCCCTGCGTCGGCAGATGACCCTGAAGAAAACCAAACCTGAAACATCGAAATGAGATCAAAAAACACAACCCCCCTGATCGCCGCGCTGAGTGTCGCGGCTGCCGCCACACTCATCCTGACCGGCTGCAACGAAGCGTCGGCAGCCAAACCAGCCGGCTTCACTCCACAGCAAATGGCCGACGGACTGTTTGTTGTGATGTCCTCCGACCGTGCGGTCTATACCAAGCAGGTCGTGAATCGTCTCCAGAATGAAGAAAAGGTCATCAAGGCCAGCGAACATTGGCAGGACGAAAAGGGCCTGCCGTTGCCCGCTCAAATGTTCCGCATGGGCGCCGAGACGGTGGCCGGGAAGAATCCCGGTTTCACCTACTCGCTCCTCTCCCTGTGGCCGATCAACAAACAAAACGCCCCGAAGACAGAAGCTGAAATCGCCGGACTCAAGTTCATCAGCGACAACAAGGGAACGACGAACTATTACACCGAGGAAGTGTTGGGCGGGCAGAAATACTACACCGCCGTCTACGCGGACGTCGCCGTCTCCGCCGCCTGCGTGAAGTGCCACAACAATCATGACGACTCACCGAAAACCGATTTCGCTCTGAACGACGTCATGGGCGGCGTGGTGATTCGATTGCCTTTGAAGTAACAAACTGTTAACAGCTGAATCAGCGAAAAAAACTCAATTAAACCCTCAAACTCCATGACACCACATCAAATACAACTCGTTCAAACATCCTGGGAAAAATGCGTTCCGATCGCTGATCAGGCGGCGGCGCTGTTTTACGGAAAACTCTTTGAACTCGATCCCGCCGTAAAACCCCTGTTCACCTCGGACATCGGGGAGCAGGGTAAAAAGCTCATGACCATGATCACGGTTGCGGTCCGCGGATTAAGGGACCTCGAAAAGCTCGTTCCCGCAGTGCGGGATCTGGGAAAACGCCACATCGCTTACGGCGTGCAGAACCAGCACTACGCTACGGTGGGAAGCGCCCTGCTCTGGACACTGGGCCAGGGATTGGGAGAAGAATTCACCCCCGAAGTCAAGGAGGCATGGGCCACGGTTTATGAAGTGCTCGCCGCCACAATGCAGGAAGGGGCCTCCGCAGCCGCATAAACCCGCATCGGAACCAAGGATCGAAAACCCCCGGGGATCCCGGGGGTTTTTTCGTCGACACCCGGACCTTCCCTATCAACCAGGCAGGAGCTCGTCCATCACCGGACCGACGCCCCATCACACGGCGGAGCAAATAAACAACACCACCGCGTTGACGAAGGAACTCAAATAGCGCTGGTGTCGTTGGCAGGGGGTGGCATCGCTCTCAAATCTGATTTTGCATTTCTCAGAAGGAAGCACCCGCAAAACCCAGGAACTTGGGCATCGAGAGGGGTGTGCGAGCCCTTTTCAGCATAAACAGGCGGTTTTCCATCAGTTTCTGAACACTTTCGTCCGATTTCGGCGTGCATCCATCGCCGCCGCCCCAAACGGCACGCCGCCTGCATTCAGGCTCTATGAAGGAACAAAAATTATGGACTTTATGAATAACCCTTATCAGATAGCGAATCGCTTTCGCCTCCAGCTGTGCGTTTTGTCAGCCTTAACATGCTGTTTCACAGCCAGTTATGCCGGTGCCAACCCTCAAATCCCGTTCTATGGCGGGAACGGTTCCATCATCGCCACGCCGCACTATCCGATCGTCGGAGAAACTGCCGCGATCCAGGTGGTCGTTGGAAATTCCGGAGATGCCGCCGCCGCGAATGTGCAGGTCAAAGTCTCGTTCAATGATTGGGGCGTGACGTTTCAGGGATGGCAGGAGATGGGCACGGTGACGATCCCCCTGATCCCGGCGGGCGGGTCGGAGACGGTCACGGTGAATCATGTGTTTGAAACCCGAACCCACACCTGTGTGGAAGCCACGATCGTGGGTGCGGATGAAAACATCAATCCGAATGACGACCGGGGTCAGATCAATCTGGAAGTAATCCACTCCGGAGAGACTTTTTCCTACGGTGTCCCCATTCGAAACAACGGGGATGAACCGGTGGCGCTGCTGATTTGCGGCCAGGCGATCCGAGCCGACGGCCAGATCGGAGATGCCGCCGCCCCCTGCAAGGGCGACGAACGGGAACCGGTTCTCTTGGAGCCGGGAGAAGAAATCCTCTTCCCGGTTGAGATCCACGTGGCACCCGGTGAAGAAGTCACGTTCCGACTGGACGCGTTTAACCTCCTGGGCGGTGATCCGCTTCTTCCCCAGAACCACAATCACGTGGAACTTCACATCATCGGCACCGACGCACGCACCCTGAAAAAGGCGGCATTGATCGCGGTGCAATCCGCCGAGGCAAACGCCGGCACGCGGCCGTTGCGCAATCGGCTGGCAGCGTTGGGCAAGCACATCCAGCACGCTCTGGACGGAAAATCCTGGAAGGATGCCAACCGCCTGAACCAGGGCGGTGCAGCCAGTGTGTTCGCCCAGGAAATCGTCGCCCTGGACCATCTCCAGAAGTTGCTGGAGACGAATCTGAGTGCCGCTTCAAAGGGCGAATTAAACGCCGCCGCCCTTCAGTTGACGGATGCGGACCGCATCCTGGCGCAGACCGCAAACAATGACTCCGGCGGCAACGCCGAGGCGACCGCATTGATCGGGGCCGGCGACCGTTTCCGGGAATCAGGCGAATACAAGAAAGCGGTCACGAGCTACTCCCTGGCGTGGCATCGGGCCACGCATTGACCCCAAGGGGCGAATTGATCAAAGGGACCCGTGCGTTCGATCGCGCGGGTCCCTTTCTTTTGTCAGTCGAGTTTGCGCACCCAGATGTTCCGGTATCGCACCGGGGTGCCGTGATCCTGAAGCATGAGCGGGCCCTTGGGAGTCACGCCGGAAAACTGGGCCGAGGTGGTGGCTTCGCCCGACACCGGAGTGTGGTCCTGCACCAACACACCGTTGTGAAACACGGTGAATGATCCCGGAATGGTTTTGCCCTCCGCTGATGTGGGAGGGTGAAACACGATGTCGTAGCTCTGCCATTCGCCGGGTTTGCGGCTCGCATTCACGAGCGGCGGTTGATGGCCGTAGAAGGCCCCAGCCTGTCCGTTGAAATAAGTCCGGTTCTGATAGGAATCCAGGACCTGAATCTCGTAGCGGCCCTGGAAATAAACCCCACTGTTTCCCCTGCCCTGCCCATCACCCTGAACCTTGGCCGGCGATGCCCACTCGATGTGCAACTGGATCGCCCCAAACTCCTCCCGGGTCAGGATGTTTCCCTTGACCATTTCCGCGTACCCGTGCTCCACCTTCCAGCCGGCAGCAGCCCCGCTGTCGGACTTCCAGGCGGAAAGATCCTTGCCGTCAAACAGCACAATCGCATCGGAGGGCGGTCGCCCCTCGGTACCGGGGGTGACAACGGGCGGTTCCTTGTCCGCGGCGGCCAGGGAAACAGCGCCGGCAAAAACAAACGAAAGCAGATAGGTTAGTTTTGAGTGCATGGTCAGGGGAATTTTGGGAGAAACCATGCCGTCTCCGGCACAAACACTCAAGCGGCTTTTTCCCATGTTTTCAACGCAGTCCAAGCCTGAACAAGCTCACCGCAGCTCGGGACGAATTCGGTACCAACGGTGAGCGAACGTTCCAGCCCTGGCGTCCATCAACGGTTCGGAACAGGCCTGCATGCGCACCCGGGTGAACAGGGTCCAGGACTTAAGATCGGACGAGGACTCAACCGTATAACTTTGATCCGGTTCTCCGTGGAGCATCACCCGCAACCCGTGGCCGGTCGTGTCAGTCGACGCTTCAAGACCAGGTCGGACCATACGCACCGAACGCACCCAAAACCGTGCCCCCGTCACCTGAATCCGGAAATCCGCCCCGCCATTCTGTGCATTCGCAAACACCGCATCCTTCAATGGGAACGCCGCCGTTTTCCAGACCCTGCTGCCTCGCAGAACCACCCCCTTCGAAGTCGCGGTGTAGGCTCCCCGGAACGGAGCGTTCAGGTCGCTTCCGTCAAATTCCATCCGGAACGACGCGTCTTCGGAATCGTAATACTCAACCACCACGGCCACATCCATCTTCGCCGCCCATTTGAACGAGTCATCAATCCTGAAATAGATGTAGCGCCCCCCATGCACCGTGTCCTGCACTCCCCGGGCCGGACTCCCGGCCACCGTTTCCGCCGCAGTCACACCATCCGCCCACTCAATCTGTCTCAATCCGTTTTCCTGATTGGTTTCCCTCA
The DNA here is from genome assembly GCA_021733945.1 of Verrucomicrobiota bacterium. Lineage (GTDB taxonomy): Bacteria > Verrucomicrobiota > Verrucomicrobiia > Limisphaerales > SIBE01 > JAIPJX01. Next base: position 7,952 of record JAIPJX010000060.1, read on the forward strand.
GGGTCACACTCAGACACCGGGCACCGGTGTAGGGTCCTTTCGGGATCGGCGGCACATACCCCTGTTTGAACCAATCCACATATTTCCGATTCAACTTGATGTAGGTGCTGCCGTATTCGGCGGACGCGCCGATGTCCGTGCCTTCGTGGTATTCGTTCCAGGTTTCGATGGTCACGAGATTCGACGGACGCCGCAGAAAGGCCTCCCAGTTCCTCGCGAAAAATCCACCGTCCTCCCTGGGAACCACGAGCGCGGTGCGGCCGGGGACGGCCGAGTGATCGTACCCCGGACCAATCGATGCAACTCCGGGATTCTTCAGTCCGAGCGCACCGCCCCACGCATAGACGTTGTCCGCGCGCACATTCCAGGAGATCTCCGCAACGACATACGGCGTGCGACCGCCAAAGTCGCGGGCGAATTCCCTGCTCAGGTAGTCCAGGCAGCTTTGATCGTGTTTCAGCGCGAAGCTTGAGCTGTAGAGGAAAACGATCGGTCTTCCATCGATCATCGCCCAATGCCGAGGCGGCACCATCGAGAAAAAGTCCCGGACACTTTCGTAAAACCATCTTCTTCCAAAGTCCGTCGTCAGGTCGATGTGCCTGCCCTCCGCGTTGAACTGCAGCGTCGATGTGTCATAAAACAGTCCGATGCGCGGAGGATGCTCTCCTTCCGCGACCAACTCGTCCCGTGCCTCCACCAAGTAGGCAATCCCCGCATAGTTCCACGACTGCTGCTTGAGTGGTTTATCCGCCACCCGCTCCGACGGTGCCCCCCAATACACCGGCAGCAACACATCAATGCCCGCGTCCTTCATTTGACGGAGCTGCGATCGATGCCACGAGCGCGAGCGGTAGGAAAAACCCGTGAGTGTGGTGGGATGATCCGTCAGGGCGTCCGAGCCGTCCGTATTGCGCACATGCCCGTCCGTATACACGTCGTACCAGTAAAAATAGCTGGTCGTCACAACCTTGTCCTCCGGGGTGTAGGACTGGCTCCCGGAAAAATCCCCGGGCTCAAGGCCGATGTACGGACCAATCGGGGGGAGGATCCCTTCCGGACCGGGAATCACCCCGGCCGCCGCACCCCCATCCAACAATCCGGCGCAGCAAAGGAACCCTCCCACACACACCGAAATGATCAGGGGCCTGCATCTGGGAGCATTTGATCGGTCCAACACGCCCCCCAAACTCGCACCCTTCACCCCGCAAATCCAGCCCGCACCGCTCCGGGTGGCTGAAATCCACCCTCAAACCGCCCGCGGATTCGCTCCCCGGTCCGAAAAGATGACAAAGGGACAGGCTCATAGTTCCACGTGAATCCGCCTCCCCCCTCCGGACAGCTGAAATCCACCCTCAGACCGCCTGGCAGCTCGCGAGCCGAATGATGACAAAGGGACAGGCTCGTTGTTTTCGCACCGCTTCCGCCCCGCCTCAACCAATAAAAATACTGGTAATCAAATGGTTAAAGACACTTGGAGCGGAGCTGCGGCGTGGGCTTCGGGATCAAGTGCGGTTGACGGACGACCTGCTGTGGACCGGGTTCGCGGCTTGCCTGCCGGGGATCGCCGGAGTATTAGTCTCTGAACGGTTGTTCATCGTCCGCAACGACGCGGAGTTTCGTTGGGGACGATTCTCGTCATTCACAAACCTTGTAGATTCCAGATGCCATTTGTTTTCGAAGAGGTTGCCAGTTCGCTCGAACCGGAATCACTGGTCGCCCGCCTGCGTCCGCTCCAGGGCGTCGTCCTGTTGCGAACCGCGCTCTTCGAGACCCCGACCGCCCGGTATTCGTTCGTAACGGCCGACCCCTTCCTGCGGTTCCGTTCGTTTGGGGCCCGCTGCGAGACGAGCTCGGGAGGACAGACAACGGTTCAGTTCGGAAATCCCTGGCATCTTCTCGATGCCCTGATGGCACGATTCGAAATTTTGGATGAACTGGACCTTCCATTCCCACTGGGAGGTTGCTTCGGCTTCTGGGGCTTCGGACTCAAGGGTTTTGTGGAACCCCGACTTCCCCGGAGGGCTCTCAACGATCTGGAGCTTCCAGACTGCGACGTCGGCTTCTATGACAGCCTGGTCGTCTTTGACCATCACCTCGGGAAACGCTGGGTCATCTCCACGGGCCTCAAAGCCGATGGATCCCGGTGCGGTCGCCGGGCTTCGGATCGCGCCACGTTCTGGACTTCCAAACTGGCTGACGAAACACACGCCGCAACCAACCGGAACGATCGATCCGCCCCCGGGATAGGCCGCCTGCGTGGACCCAGCGCCTCCCCGATCCACAGTACGGTCACCCGAACCGGGTTCCTGAAAGCCGTCGAGCGAGCCCAAAACTACATTCGGTCCGGCGACATCTACCAGGTGAACCTGTCGCACCGACTGACCGCGCGCACCCGGTCGACAGGCTGGCAAATCTACAACCAGCTGCTTGCAGTCTCTCCAGCTCCATTTTCCGCGTATTACGATTCGGGCCCGTTCCAAATCGCCTCATCCTCCCCCGAACTGTTCCTGCGCATCACCGGAGCGCATATCCAGACACGGCCAATCAAGGGCACCCGCCCACGCTCTGCGGATCCGGACTGCGACGCCCGGCTCAACTACGAACTCCTCACGAGCCCCAAGGAACTGTCCGAGTTGGTAATGATCACCGACCTGCTGCGGAACGATTTGGGCAAGATCTGCGAATACGGCTCAATCCAGGTCCCACAACTGGTCACCCTCGAGCGCTACCCGCAGGTGCAGCATCTGGTCTCCACGATCGAAGGCCGCCTGCGCCAGGACACAACCCACTTCAAAGCCTTCGCGTCGTCGTTCCCCGGCGGCAGCGTCACCGGAGCCCCCAAGATCCGCGCCCTGGAAATCATCGACGAACTGGAGCCGGTTGCCCGGGGCCCCTACACCGGCGCGCTCGGATACCTCGGATTTAACCGTGAAAGTCAGCTCAGCATCCTGATCCGGACAGCGGTATGCCAAGGCTCGGCGGTTCACTTTAATGCGGGGGCGGGAATCGTGGCCGACTCCGACCCCGCCGCAGAGTATGCCGAGACCATGGCAAAAGCCGGGGGGTTCATTGGAGCCCTCCACCTGGGTAGCCACCCGGAACCTTCGGCCGTCCAATGATTCTCATGCTCAACGGCGAACCTGTTCCGCTCGATCAGGTCACCCTTTCTCCGTTCGACAGAGGGTTCCTTTACGGCGACGGCCTGTTCGAAACCATTCTCGTTCGCAACGGCAGACCGTTCCGTCTCAGCAACCATCTGGATCGCCTGCGGACCGGGTGTCGGTTCCTCAAAATCCCCTGGAACACCCCGCTGCCGGCGATGGAAGCGCGTACGGAAACCCTGCTCCGCAGGAACGCCGTCCGTGACGCGGTTCTCAAGATCCAGGTGACACGCGGGACGGGAGCGCGGGGTTACTCCATCGTCGGGGCGAACAGCCCCACCGAAATCATGTCCCTGCACCCGGCTCCGGAACCACACCCGGACCTCCGGTGGAACCTCAGAACCTCCAGCTACCGCGTCATGGCCGACGACCCACTGGCACAGATCAAGAGCTGCAGCAAGATCCTTCATGTATTAGCCAGAACCGAAGCCCAGGAAGCGGGAGCCGACGAAGCGTTGCTGCTCAATCAACACCTGGAGGTGGCCGAAGCCACCTGCGCCAACGTGTTCTGGATCGAACAAAATACGGTTTTCACCCCGCCGCCCGAGTCCGGGGCACTGCCAGGAATCACCCGCCAGATCGCGCTGGATCTTTGCACATCCCTCGGTTGCAAGTGCTTCGAGGAACGGGCATCACTCGATCGGATATCCCAATCCGACGGCTTGTTCCTGACCCTGACGACCCTGGGCATTGTGGAGGTCGGCACCCTGGACAACCGCCAGACAGGCCGCTCGGACCTGATCGCCACACTCAGAAAAGCGCACAGCGCGATCCAGGAGAACGAGCTGGGACCGGTTTGAGCGGCGGCTCCAGACCGAAACCGTCCTATTTCTGGTCGCAGGAATTGGAAAACTGGACAATTCCTTGGCACTTTTGAGAACTCCGCAGCCGCCCCCCGCTCTGGAACCGGTCCAGATTCCCAAAAAATCACCCGAAATAGGGGTTTAGAGAACAATTGAGGGGTTCCCTCCCTGATCCGGATCCTTTTGAAAGACCCCGCATCCGCATTGGCACACCGACTGCTTTACCACAGATAGTAACTTTACAGAACAGACAATGAATACGGGAACGCCGACATTTAAATTCTTTGATTGGATTGCGCTTTTGCTTGTGGTTACGGGCTTTGTATGGATGAACATGCCGTAGGCACTGTCGAATCGGGCTCACTGGAATCGCTCTGCCGGGCTGAGATTGTCCCACATCGGGACACGATCTTTTAAAAACAGGACACACAACAGTCGTAGAAAAACAATTTCCTAGGCCGAAGACCTAGACGGACACAGCGCGAAAAGGGAAGACGGGCATTCTTGAAAAAGAAAGAGCTCATCTTCCTTTTTTGTTTCTCCAAAGAGAGCCCTTCCTGCTAGTCTCAGCCAGACTGAATTCCAACCGATCCATGCAAAAATATCTCAATCTCATTGATGGTGAATGGCTGCCGGCAAAATCCGGAGCTGTGTTTCAAAACATCAACCCGGCCGACCGGCGTGAGGTCGTGTCAGAATTTCCCCAGAGTGACGCCGAAGACACCGCCCGAGCCATCGAAGCCGCCCAAAGGGCGTTCCCGAGCTGGAGCGCCACCACGTCGGTCGCCCGTGGCCGAATTTTGGGCAAGGTCTCCCAGATCCTGGAATCCAGAAAAAGCGAGCTCGCCGAACTGTTGACACGGGAAGAGGGCAAAACCCTGGCCGAGAGCACGGGTGAGGTGCAGCGGTCGGCCGACATCTTTCGTTTTTTCTCCGGAATCAGCTATACGCTCGGAGGCCAGACCATCCCCCACGATCTGCCCAACAATTTGCTGTACACCTCCCGGCACCCCCTCGGTGTCGTCGGCCTGATCACGCCCTGGAATTTCCCGATCGCGATTCCCGCCTGGAAGCTGGCCCCGGCTTTGGTTGCGGGAAACTGCGTGGTCATCAAGCCTGCCTCTGCAGCACCGGCACTGACGCACGAAATCGCCAAGGCACTGATCGAGGCCGGCCTGCCCAAGGGAGCCCTGAACATCATCACCGGGCCCGGGAGTACGGCCGGTGCTGAATTGGCCACCAACCGCGCTGTGGCAGCCCTGTCCTTTACCGGATCCCAGAAGGTCGGTGCCACGATCTACACGCAGCTCGCCGGGCGCATGGCCCGTGCCCAGATGGAAATGGGCGGCAAAAACCCCACCATCGTCCTTGGAGACGCCGATCTGGACCTTGCGGTCAATCTGGTGGTCCGCGCCGGATTCGGTCTCACCGGTCAGGCATGCACCGCCACAAGCCGGGTGATCGTGGAAAAAAGCGTACTCGAGCCATTTCTTGAAAAACTCGCCGCCAAGGCCACGGCCCTGAAGGTCGGCAACGGCTTGACCCAGGGAATCGACATGGGCCCCGCCGTCAGCCAACAACAGCTCGATGGCAATCTTAAATATGTCGCGGACGCCATCCAGGAAGGGGCCACACTCGTGACCGGCGGCAGTGCGCTGACCGAGGGGGATCTCGCCCACGGTTATTTCATGCAACCGACAGTACTCTCCAACGTCACGCCGGAAATGCGAATTGCCAGCGAGGAAGTGTTTGGCCCTGTTCTGGCCGTGCTTTCGGTGGACGGATTCGACGAGGCCATTCGCCTCGCCAACAGCGTCAACGTGGGGCTCTCGGCCTCAATCGTCACCAAGGATCTCAAGAAAGCCATGCTCTACGCCGACCGCATCGAAGCGGGCGTGGTGAAGGTCAACCAGATTTCGACCGGACTCGCGCTCCAGGCACCGTTTGGAGGAGTGAAAGGCTCGAGCACGGATTCCTTCAAGGAACAAGGGCCCGGTGCCGTGGAATTCTATTCCCGCCTCAAAACTGTTTACCTGGACTATTCGAGCTAGAATGAAACTCTGTCGCTTTGAATCGTCGGACCAACGCGTCCGGATCGGACTCATCCAGACATCCGGAGACCTTCTGGACCTGACAGCCGCAGGCGTGGAATCGCTTTCCTCCTTGCTGGAGGCACCCGACTCCATGGCGCGGCTCGAGCAGGCCACGGCACAAGGACTGCCCAGCCTGCGAGTGGAAGACGTCCGCATCCTCGCCCCGGTGGAACGACAGGAAGTCTGGGCGGCGGGCGTCACCTACCTGCGCAGCAAGAAGGCGAGGATGGATGAATCGGACTTCAGCGCCAGCGCTTACGACCGTGTTTACGAGGCTGAGCGCCCGGAACTCTTCTTCAAGTCACTGCCCGAAAAAGTTGTCCACCCGAACGAACCGGTTGGAATCCGCAGTGACGCGAGCTGGAACGTGCCGGAACCCGAACTCGCCCTCGTGCTCAACTCAAAAGGGGACATCGTCGGGTACACCATCGGCAACGACATGAGTTCACGCGACATCGAGGGTGAAAATTCGCTCTACCTGCCCCAGGCCAAAGTCTATGACCGCTCCTGTTCGGTGGGCCCGTGGATTACGGTTGGCAAAACCGAGGAGGAAGTCCGCACCTGGAGTATCCGGCTGGGAATCGACCGCGCTGGCAAAAGTGTCTTCGAAGGCGAGACCAGTCCCGGCCAGTTGAAACGATCCTTCCGCACTCTGGTCGATTACCTGTTTCGCAGCCAGCGCTTCCCCACCGGAGCGGTTCTCCTGACCGGCACGGGCGTCATTCCCTCCGATGAATTCACCCTTCAGGCGGGCGATCAGGTTCGCATTGAAATCTCGGGAATCGGCTCCCTGAACAACCCGGTGATCGTCGTTTAAAACGCCAATTCCCGGGCCATCCGAAAATCGACCTTTGACATCGGGAAATCGGATTCGCTAGGTTACGCGCGAAACACAGGGCCCGTTTCATGCGGAGATATCCACCGCGCAACGGGCCCACAACAATTGAATTTAAACATCATGGCCGAACTTGTAGGAAACTTACTGGTCGCTCAATCCGGGGGACCCACAGCGGTGATCAACGCCAGTGTCGCTGGAGTCATCGTCGAAGCGGGCAAACATCCGGACGCGATTGAAGAAATCTACGGCGGCCTCAACGGCATCCTTGGCATCCTGAACGAGGAGCTCATCGATATTCAGGAAGAACTCAGCACCACGATCGAGGGCCTCAAGCACACTCCGGCCGCCGCCCTCGGCACGTGCCGTTACAAGATCGATTTTAAGAAAAAGCCCGATCAAGCCGCCAAGGACATGGACCGCTTGTTTGAAGTTTTCGAGGCTCACAACATCCGCTATTTCTTCTACGCGGGCGGCAACGACTCCCAGGACACCGCCCACAAACTGCACGAGCAGGCCATTGCCCGCAATTATCCCCTGCGCGTCATCGGGGTGCCCAAGACCATCGACAACGACCTTCCCCACACCGATCATTGCCCGGGCTACGGATCAGTCATCAAATACAACGCCACCACGGTCATGGAGATCGCCGCGGATGTGCGCAGCATGGCCACAGACAGCGGCTCCTGTTGCATTGTCGAGGTCATGGGCCGTTCCGCCGGCTGGATCGCCGCCGGAACCGTGCTCGCACGGCGAACCCCCGCGGATGCCCCCCACATCATTCTCCTTCCCGAGATCCCCTTCAATCAGGCCGCGTTTCTGGCCAAAGTCCAGGAGACCATCAAGGAGCTCGGCTACTGCATCGTGGTCGTAGGCGAAGGATTGAAGGACGCCGAAGGCAACGAAATCGCGGCGGATAAGACCAGACTGGACGCCTTCGGGCACCCGGTTCTATCCGGCGCGGCCGAGCGCATCAGCGAGATCATCTCCGAGAACTCCACCACCCGCACGCGAACCGTCAAACTCGGCTACGCCCAGCGCGCAGCCGCCCACTGCGCGAGCGAAACCGATGTTGAGGAGGCTGTCGCCTGCGGTCACTCCGCTGTGAAAGCGGCGATCAATGGACAGAGCGGATACATGGTGAAAATTGTTCGCCTGGCCGATTCCCCCTACCGGTGGACCACCGGTCTTCAGGACATCAAAGACATCGCCAACGTGGAACACCTGATCCCGCGCGACTGGATCTCCGAGGACGGATTCCTGCCCAACGAAAAGTTTGTCAAATACGCCAGCCCGCTGGTGGACGGCGAACTGCACCTGCCCATGGAGGGAGGCCTGCCCAAGTTCGTCACCTTGAAGAAGGTGGTCGTCGAGAAAAAGCTACCGCCCCGCGCCTGACGCGAGGCCCCACGCCATTCGGTTGAGGAAATCCGGATGGCGGGAAAAGCCAGTGCAAAGCGTCCCGCGTGAACCGCGGTCGGTGAAATGCAAAAGACACCCGAACGCTCACCGGGACGGTTCGCGCCACCTCCCCCCCGTCCCCAAGGCGGTAGGGCGAAGCGTCCCCGCTGAGCCGCGGTCCGACCGAAACCAGTTCACCCGAACGCTCACCGGGACGGTTCGCGCCACCTTCCCCCCGTCCCCAGGACGGCAGGGCGAAGCGTCCCCGCTGAGCCGCGGTCCGACCGAAACCAGATCACCCGAACGCTCACCGGGACGGTTCGCGCCACCTCCCCCCCGTCCCCAGGACGGTAGGGCGAAGCGTCCCCGCTGAGCCGCCGTCCGACCGAAACCAGATCCCCGGACCCGCTCACCGGGACGGTTCGCGCTGCCGTGATGGCAGCCCGCTTTTCTCCATCAAATTCAGATCCCTCAGCGGATGATCCGACCGCCAACGTCCAGCACCAGGGACACCGCGAGAGCATTCCCGAAATGCTCGAAATCCTTGAAGGTCCAAACCACTTTTTTATCCCGGGTCACCTCGATGATCTGCGGGTTGTCGGGACCGGCGTGGCAGTTACCGAATACAATGTTTCCATTTGGCATTTGAGCCACGGTGGTCACCCATGCCAGGCGGATCCCGGGCAGGTCGTCCTGATGAATCGCCCACACAATTTCCTTGGATGGCGTGACCTCAATCAGGCTGTGACCGTTGCCCGTCGCGATCAGAGTGTTCCCGTTGTCCAGGCGGATCGCCCCAAACACACTGTTGCCAAAAGCCTCCGGGCCATGCCCCGGCTTCGGCTCCCTGCCAAAGAGCGGCACCGGGTAATCCCAAATCACACTGCCGCTCGCATTGTATTCCCGTACCGCACCGTCGCTCTCCTGGCAAACCAGATACGTTCCCGCATCCGTTTTGCGGGCCATGCGCGTGTCACTGTGGGCGCTGGGTGAATTCCGTTTCAGGGCAATCTCCCTGTGAATTTTGCCTTGCCGGTCGATTTCCAAAATCCGACCAGGACCGCTCTCCACGATCATGATCCGACCATCGGCCAGGGGCTGAAACGCATGCACCTCCACCCGCTTGCCCTCGTTCCCGTTGCTCTTCGAGCTGTCGTAGCTCCACACGATCTCCTTGTCCGGCGAGATCTCCACCACCCGCGTCCAACCGAGCTGGCAGAGAATGTTGCCGTTGGGCAGAACATGCATGTCGTGAATGTCACGGATCGAGGTTTCCCACTCGATGTTCCCGCCCGCGTCCACGATCGCCATGCGTTTGGTGCTGTAATCCGCGGCCAGAATCCGGTGCCGCACCTCGGCACCCTGGCCGCGGAGACAGACGACCGCAAGCAGGGCCATCGCCAGCCGGACCGATGGTTTGAAGAGACGAGAATGGTTCATATCAGGTTTGAATCGATTGGCTAAAGATAACACGGCACTCAGGCCATGATGGCACGGATTGGATCCGCCCCTTCCACACCCACGAGTTTTTGGTCCAGTCCCCCGTAAAAATACGAAAGGTGATTCGGATCCAGTCCCATCAGGGAAAGCACGGTGGCATGCAGGTTCCGGACATGCAAACGGTCCGTGACGGCGGCGCTTCCCAGCTCATCGGTTTCTCCATACGAGACTCCGCCCTTGATCCCGCCTCCGGCCATCCACATCGTGAATCCGTACGCATTGTGATCACGCCCGGTTCCCTTGGCGTACTCGGCGGTAGGTTGACGTCCGAATTCCCCCCCCCAAACCACGAGGGTTTCATCCAGCAATCCCCGCTGTTTGAGATCGGTCAACAACCCGGCGATCGGCTTGTCCGTGTTGCCCGCGTGGTAGGAGTGATTCTTGACGATGTCCGAGTGGGCATCCCAGTTGGCGTCGTTGTGACTGCCCCCGGAATAGATCTGGATGAACCGGACCCCCCGCTCTGCCAGACGCCGCGCCAACAAACATTTCTGCCCGAAATCCGCCGTCCGCGGCTGGTCGATTCCGTAAAGCGCCTTGGTGGTGTCCGATTCCTTCGAAAAATCAACCGCTTCCGGCGTCGAGGACTGCATCTTGTAGGCCAGTTCGTAGCTGGCGATGCGGGCTTCCAGATTGCTGTTGTCCGCACGCTTTTCCGCGTGCTCCATGTTGTACCGGTGCAGGAAATCAAGCAGGGTCCGCTGTTCCCGTGGTGCCATGCCGTCCACATGTTTGAGGTCCAGAATTGGATCCCCCTTCGGACGAAACACGGTTCCCTGATAACTGGCCGGCATGTAGCCGCTGGTCCAGTTCTTGGCCCCGCTGATCGGCCCGCCGGTGCGGTCGAGCATCACCACGTATCCCGGGAGATTCTGGTTCTCCGAACCGAGGCCGTAGTTCACCCACGAGCCCAGAGAAGGTCGACCGCTGAGGATATGACCGCTGTTCATCATCAGCATGGCCGATCCATGAATCGGCGAATCCGCCGTCATCGAATGAATAAACGCAATGTCGTCAACGCAGGTCGCCAGATGTGGAAACAGATCGGATACCGGCTTGCCGCATTGCCCGTAGGGTTGGAACTGCCACTTGGGCCCCACCACGCGGCCCTGGCTCTTGTGACCACCCCGGCCGAACGTTTTGATTTCGATCGTCTTTTCGTCGAGCGGATAGAGCTTCGGTTTGTAATCAAAGGTATCCACATGACTCGGCCCCCCGTACATGAAGAGGAAAATCACCCGCTTGGCCTTTGGCGCAAAATGCGGTTTTTTGGGGGCGAGCGGACTGCGCAACACCTGGTCCACGCCCGCACCCCGCGCCGGGCGCACAAAAAACCCATCGAGCTCCAGCAACCCGGACAACGCGAGCGAGGCAAAACCTCCGGCGGCGGTGTGAACAAATTCACGGCGGGTCTGCCCGCAGAAACTATTGATTGGCTTGTCCGATTTCATGGTTTTGAAAAAAAACGGGATTCAGGAATGCCCGGGTCAGTCAAGGTATACAAATTCGTTGAGATTGATCACCAGCAGACAAAAGCGCTCCAGAGCCTTCTCCGCACTGATGCCCGCCTCCGATTGCAGGCGATCGATCATCTCCACGGCGGTCGCCACTTCGGCCCGGGTCGGTTCCCGGCTCAACGCCAGCGAGAACGCCCGCAACGCCTGCTCCTCCGGGCTCGCGCCCGCCTCGCGCTGTAATCGCACAGCCAGAGCGGAAGCCTGCTGATTGAAGAACCGGCTGTTCAGCATGGTCAGCGCCTGGGTGGGCACCGTGGTGGAGAACCTCACCGCGCACGGCGAATCCGCATCCGCCAGGTCGAACGTGCCGAGAACAGGCTCGATCAGCGACCGTTTGACGTACACATAAACACTTCGGCGGTTCCTTTCTTCCGGGGCTGATTCCCCCCAGGCCCGATCGGGCTGGGAGGCGGTCTGCAACACTTCTTTGGGAACATCGGTGAAGATGCTTGGTCCGCCCATCTTCCCGTTCAGGTTTCCAGTCAGGAAAAGCACCGAGTCCCGAATCTCCTCCGCCCGCAACCGCCGCATGTCAAATCGCCAGAACAAATCGTTGTTCGGATCCTTCTGCAGCCCGGCTTCATTTGCCTGGGACGACATCTGGTAGGTTTTCGAGAGCATGATCTGCTTGTGCAGCGCCTTCATGTCCCAGCCCGTGCGCATGAACTCCACAGCGAGCCAGTCCAGAAGCTCGGGATGGGTGGGACGATCCCCCAGCTTTCCAAAATTGTTGCTCGACCGCACAATCCCCCGTCCAAAATGATGCTGCCAGATCCGGTTCACCATCACCCGGGCCGTCAGGGGATTCTGCCTGCCCGCAATCCAATCCGCCAGCACGCGCCGGCGTCCGCTGCTTTTCCCGTCCTCCGGTTGCGCCGGGATCTCGGGATCGGGAAACCCAAGTACCTGGGGGAAACCAGGCGTCACCATGTCTCCGGGGGAATGAGCGCTTCCGCGGATCAGAATGAAGGTCTCGGGTGCCTTCGCCCCGTTCTCCCGGATGACGAGTCCCTGGGGAAGGGGCTGCAGTGCCACGCGTTTTAAATCCCCCAGTTCACGCCGCAGATTCAGGTATTCCGCCAGGGCCTCGGCTGACAGGGCGGCCTCCTGCTTTCGTTCAATCAGAGCGCGCCTCGTGCGTTCGTCCTTCGCATCGTCCTTCTCGGGATTGCTGAAGGTCGCCACGATCGTGTCCTCGAAGGGCAAGATCTTCGCTTCCAGACCCTCGATTCGTTCCTTCAGCTCGTTTTTCCGACGGGCATAATCCTCCTGCTCCGCCGGGGTGGCGAGGGGCGTGGTGGTATTTAACGTGAACGCCGATTTTTTGAATTCCCCCTGCTTGATGTTCTCAAACGTATTGCGGAAAAAGGCGAGCATCCGGTAATAATCCGCCTGGGGAATCGGATCGATCTTATGATCGTGGCACCGCGCGCAGTTCACGGTCAGGCCCAGAAATGTCTGCGCCGTCGTGGCCACCACATCATCGAGACTGTCGTAAAACGCCTGATCGGCGTCCACCGGCTCATCGTCCCAGATTCCAAGACGCTGGAATCCGGTGGCAACCAATGATTCAAACGTGACCTCGTCCAGTTCATCCCCGGCGATCTGCTCACGGACAAATTGGTCATACGGCTTGTTGGAATTAAACGCCCCGATCACATAATCCCGGTAACGCCAGGCCTCCGGCTTGGGACCATCCCGCTCGTATCCGTTGGTCTCTGCGTATCTCACCAGATCCAGCCAATGGCGCGCCCAGGTCTCGCCGTACCTGGGCGATGCCAGCAACCCGTCGATCACCCGCTCGAATGCGCCGGGCGACTCATCCGCCTCGAATGCCCTCACCTCGTCAGGCGTTGGCGGCAGGCCGACCAAATCGTAGTAGGCCCTGCGGATCAGCGTTCCCCGCGCGGCTGCCGACGCAGGGGAAAGTCCATTGGCGGACAGTTTTCCAAGAACCAAGGTGTCGATCGGATTTTTCCTCCACGCGACCTCGTTCACCTCGGGAAGCTGCGGAGCTTTCAACGGTTGAAAGGCCCAATACGACCGTCCTTCCGCGAGGATTGGCCGCCCGCTGTTCTCATCGGGAGCCGCCGCCAATTCGCGCCTCGGATCATACGGCGCACCCATCGCGATCCACCGGCTCAGAACAACACTCTTCTCCGGGGAGAGCTTTCCCTTGGGCGGCATTTGATGATCGTCATCCCGGTAGCTGATCATTGCGAGAAACAGACTCGCTTCGGGCTTCTTCAAATCGATCGCGGGCCCCTGATCCCCTCCCCGCAACAGGCCTTCCCGACTGGTAAGGCGCAATCCGCCCTTGATCTTGGTCTCCGCACCGTGGCATTTCAGACAGTGCTCCTCCAGGATTGGCAGGACCTCGTCATCAAAAAACCGGAGTTTCTGAGAATCATCCGCTTCGGATTGAGCGAACGAGGGGACACCGAGGACAGCCAGGCAAAGTCCTGCAAGTCTCCCGATCCTGAAAATAGAAAGAGAACGCAACATGCTCAAGTATTGAGCGATCACTCTAGGGGATACCCGCGGGATTCGCAACCCCCTTCACCGATGCCAGGCACTGTTTAATGCACCAGAAGCTCCGACAACGAGCTCTTGAACCGGCGATGCAACAGGGCAAACAGCAGGACCGTTGGAATCAGGGTCAACGTCGAGCCCGCCATCAGCACCGCAAACGGAAACCGAAGGCTGCTGCCGTAGAGGCTCGCCAGGGCCAGCGGCAGGGTCTGTTGATCCGCCGCACTCAGCACCAGCATCGGGATCAAATGTTCGTGCCATGCCAGAATGAACTGCACCAGACCAAAACTCAACAGGGGCGACGCCAGCATCGGCAACAGGGTCGTGTAAACCCGGAATTCCGAGGCCCCCGCCATCCGTGCCAGGTGCACGTAATCGTCGGGCACCTGCCGGAACACCTGGGTGAAATAAAGAATTCCCAGGCCGCTCGCCACCCCGGGCAGAATGACACCGGCCAGCCGATTGCTCAGGTGCAACGCGTCCAGCCAGGTGAACAGGGAGATCGCCAGGGCTTGCTGGGGCAGCACGATCACCACGAGCGACACTACAAACAACATCCGGCGCATCGGGAACCGGTGTTTTGCAAAGGCATACCCGGCCAGCGAGGTCACCGCCACCGCACCCACCGCCTGAGCCGACGCGATCAGGAGGGAATTGCCGAAAACCCGCACAAACGGAATCCATTCGCCGGAAAAAAGCTGGCCGTAATATTGCCCTCCAAAATGCCCGGGCCAAAGCTTGAGTGGACTGAAGATTTGACGGTTCTCCTTGAAGCTGGCGAAAAACATCCAGGCGAACGGGTACACAAATACCAGGCTCACCAGCGTGAGACCCATCAGCGCCAGCAGGGGCCCAGCCCGAAAAGGGCGCCCAGTGCCCTCGGCGTGCCCGGTGGATGACGGCGTTTCCTTCATGATCGACGCACCCTCAAAAAACAGAGGGCCAGTGCCAGCAGAAGAAACGGTGCCACCGACAAACTGATCGCCGAGGCCGTGCCGAATTTCCCGAACGTAAATGCCTGTTGATAGATGTAGGACACCAGCACCAACCCGGCATCGGCCGTGCCTCCCGAGCCCCCCAGCAACACGTACGCGCCCGAGAAAAGCGAGAACGCATCCACCATCAGATACACGGCGGAGAACACCAGCACCGGCTTCAGGAACGGATAGGTGACCGTCCGGAACAAATGCCAGCGGCTTTCCGTGCTCATTCGCGCCGCGTCGTACAACACACGCGGGATCCCGTCCATGCCCGCCAGGACAAACAGCGTGATGAACCCGGTCCAGCGCCAGACCGTTTGCAGGACCAGGGCCGGAAGAATGAAGCTGGGATCCTTCAACCAATTGACCGCCTTGAATCCAAGCGGCAATACAATGAGCTGGTTCAGCAGCCCTTCGCGTCCATGGAACACCAGCAGAAAAAGCAGCGCCAAAACCGCCGGCGGTGTCAAAGCGGGAAGCAGCAGGAGAAAGGTGAGGAAGGGCCGGATGGATCGCCACGCGGACTGAAGCAGGTGCGCCAGCAGCACCGCCAGGGGCAGGATGCATCCGATCGAATACGCCGCGTAGAGCGCGGTATTTCTCAATGCCTTGAAATAACGCGGGTCCGCAAGCAGCGCCCGGTAATGGTCCCCGCCCACAAACCGGCTGGTTCCATACAGTTCGTTTGAATAGAAACTCATCCGGAGCCCGCCGAGCAGCGGAACGAGCCAGAACACAACGAAGAAAACAAAGAACGGCAGCAGCAGCAGATAGGCCGTGCGCGGCCTCTGCAGGGGTTCTTCAGATCGCAGCTCTCTCATTTGCCACTCCGCCCGACTTCACCATCGCGAAGCGTCCTGGAGTGCGGCAGTCCCCTGCCGCTTTCCCATCGGACCCTGAGGGTCCAGCGCAAAAGCACCAGAGCCCCCCGCATTCGACATGACAGTCTCCCCGCGCCAGTTCCCACATGCCGCGCCCTGTCGGCCATCCCGCGGACGAGGTGTCCAGACAAGAGCGACCCTCGCGGCATCGCTCCGGCTGACTCAGTTTGCCGGCGTTTGCTCAAGCGCACTGCGCATTTGCTTGATGAGTTCTTCCGGGGTGATCTGACCGTACATGAGCGACGAGAAGAACGACTCCTGGAACAGGAACACCGCTGCCGGGCGCCTGGGATCCATCACGACCTTGGGCAGGTCCGACGCCAGATCCGCGAAGATCTTTCCAAACCGCTGATTGCCGAAGAACTCATTTTCCCTGAGCATGCGTTCGTCCTTCCAGACCGGCATGTAAGCCGGAAAACTGTTGCCACCCACAAACCGCCGGACATTGGCCTCCTTGTCCGTCATGACAAACTTGACGAAATCCCAGGACTTATCCACCTGCGCACCGCCCTTGTAGAGCAGCAGTCCCTGCCCGGCAAACGTCGATGTGCGGGCGCTCAGGGTTCCGTCTTTCCGGACCCAGGCGGGCAACGGCATCACGCCCCATTTGCCCTTCAACTCCGGAGTGAACTGCTGCAGCATGTCCAGGCCGTACCAGTCGGCCCCGATGATGGAGAGGATCTCGCCGCTGCTGACAGCGCTGTTGAAGAAGACGGGATCAAAGATGCTCGCCCGGTCGGGCAACACCCCGATGCCATCGGTGTTGAGATCGCGCATCCAGGTCAAAGTTTCGATGGCCAGCTTCTCATCCGGAAAAAGTTTTCCGTCCTCATCAAACAGATCCGACCCCCGTTGCCGCAGCAGGATCTCGAAGTAGGTCGGATCCAGGGCGATGGTCGCCTGCCCCTTGGCGTGAAGGCGTTTGCCCTGATACACAAACGAATCCCAGGTGGCCATGTCCTCGGGAGTGATCTGCAGTTCCTCGAACAGGTCCTTGCGGTAATACAACACCATCGCGCTCAGGGACTGGGGCACCCCGTAGATCTTGCCCTTGCGCCCGAACAACGGCAGGCGCTGCGGCAGGATATCCTTGTCCAACCCCGCATCCTGGATCCGGCTGGAGAGTTCGACGAAGGGAACTTCGCCGGAGAGATACGTTCCGAACAACACTTCGTCCAGCTGCACGATGTCCGGCGGATCCGCCTGGGTCTTGATGGCAACCGCCAGTTTGTCCGGCATCTCGCGGAACCCGTAGGCGTGGATGTTGGCTTCAAAATTCTTGTCCACGGTCTTCTGATACAACCGGACCACTTCCTCGTAGTAGACTTTGTCCTGAAACGAACTGATCCAGATCTCCAGTGGTTTGGCCTGTAGAACCACGCCCGAAACACACACCATTGCAGCCGCCCAATTCAAGATTCTCTTCATAAGTCTTCCATAAAATTCGAGTTTCACCTGTCTGTCCCAACACTCTGTGCCCACCCCCTCCGTCAAGTCAACAGCTCAGATGAAGACCCAAAAAAACATCCCGCCGCTCACGCGTGGTCGTGCCGGTGCGGTTCCACCCGTGTCGAAGCGTCCCCGAACGCCTGCGTCAAATCCTCCCGAAGGCGCAGACGGGCCCGGAGCAGGCGCACCTTCACATTCGCTTCGCTCAACCCCAGTTCCTCAGCGGTCTCCCGAACCGAAAACCCCTGAACATCCCGCAACAGAAACACCAGACGCAGCTTGAGGTCCAATCGTTCCAGGGCTTCATCGATCAACCGTCCGGTCTCGCGCCGCCCGACCAGGCTCTCCGGAGACTCGCTCCAGTCGGCGATGTATTCCGGATGCGCCACCGAATCATAATCCTCGGAGCGCCCGGTCTGTTCCTCCAGCGACACGGTGGGCAATCCGTTGCGTTTGCGCAGCACCTTGAGGGCCGCGAATGTGGCGATCCGATGCAACCACGTGGAGAAGGAGGCTTCCTCCCGGAAACCGCGCAACCCCTCCAGCGCGTTGAAAAAAGTCTGCTGGGTCACATCCTCGGCATCCTGGGCATTGGCGGTGATCCTGCGTGCCAGTGTGTAGATCCGCTTTTCATAACGGTTCACCAGAGTCTCGAACGCCCCCAGGTCACCGGCTTTCGATCGGCGCACCAACTCCGCGTCCGAGGCGGCATCCACCCCGGACACCTCCAAAGAACTCGATCCAGTGCCCGTCACCCCTGCAGTCTATTGCCACCGAAAACGTTCCGCCAGAGCCAAGTTCAGCGGGCACCGGCTTCAATCCAGTCCACCGTCCTCGCCCCCCCGACCCGTTCGCAACTCAGAAGCACATAATCGCGGACGGAACTAAAACATCGGTCGCTCGGTTGTTCGGCAACTGCCTCCGTCAACAATCAATGGTTCGAATCACCACATCCTGATTGTTGATTCGCCCGATCAATCTTGCTACCGGTTCCTTCACAGGTGGACGGTTGCCGCGCTGCGACAACCCCGTCCGCGTCCAGCGGACGGCCCCTGCGTGTCTCCCTGGTTTGGCACGGTGGCTGAAGTCCCCGTGCGTTCGTTGCACCGTTGGACGCGGCACCTGCCTGTCGCAGCGCGACAGACTCCACCTCTCTTCCAACGCATGAGCTCCGAAGAACGACGGCATTCTGGAGTGCGCGCGGCAGAGCGCAGCGTCGACGCCGCTTTGGACACGCCCGATCAATCTTGCTACCGGTTCCTTCACAGGTGGACGGTTGCCGCGCTGCGACAACCCCGTCCGCGTCCAGCGGACGGTCCCGGCGTGTCTCCCTGGTTTCGCACGGTGGCTGAAGTCCCCGTGCGTTCGTTGCGCCGCTGGACGCGGCGCCTGTCTGTCGCAGCGCGACAGACTCCACCCTGCTCCAGCGCATGACGTCCGAGCAAACGGTGATTCCATTATCCAACCCGATCTCCCAAAGCGTGACTCACTGGATCCGCTGGCCCGTGCCCGGCTCGAAGAACACGACCCGTTCCAGGATCACGCCGATCCGGCCCCCTCCCTTCGGCAGGCACGCGGGATCGTCCGAACACCGGGCGATCAAGCGGGCCCCACCCAGCTTCACGTGAACGAGGGTTTCATGACCTAGCGATTCGCAATGATCAACACTGGCTTCGACAGCATCCGGTTCCTCGGAGGCCGGGGCCGCCAATCCGATGTGCTCGGGCCGAACCCCCAACTCCAGATCCCGGTCCCAGACTCCGGCCGGCAATTCGTCCGCGTTTGGAGCGATGACCAGCGATGCCTTCTCCCCGCGGATTTGAAACCGAATCCGCCCGCCGTCGCGCGTCAGACGGCCGGGCAGGCAGTTCATGCCGGGACTCCCAAGAAAATCGGCGACAAACCGGTTCTGCGGCTCCCGGTACAACTCCAGCGGGCTGCCCACACCCATGACCGCACCGTGGTTCAAAACACAGATGCGCTGCCCCAGCGTCATGGCCTCGGTCTGATCATGAGTCACGTACACGATCGTGGCACCCAGCTGATCGTGCACCCTGGCAATCTCAGCGCGCATCTGGGTGCGCATCTTGGCGTCGAGGTTCGAGAGCGGTTCATCGAACAGAAAAACCTTCGGCTTGCACACGATGGCACGCCCCACCGCCACCCGTTGACGCTGCCCCCCGGAAAGTTTCCCCGGTTTTCTCTCCAACAGATCGGTCAACTGGAGGATCTCCGCCGCCGAATGCACCCGAACCCGGATCTCCTCTTTCCTCACGTTTCGAAACTTCAAGCCGAACGCCATGTTTTCAAACACGGTCATGTAGGGGAACAAGGCGAAGTTCTGGAACACCATGGCGACATCCCGGTCCTTGGGCGGTGTGCGACTGACATCGCGGCCATCGATCTCGATCGATCCACGGGTAACGGGTTCGAGTCCGGCAATCATCCGGAGCAGCGTGGATTTGCCGCACCCTGATGGCCCCACGAGCACCATCAATTCCCCGGGTTCCACGTTCAGGCAAACATCCTTTACGGCAGTCACGCCCGTTCCCCTGCCGTCGGCATAGACCTTGCCAAGATCCTTAAGCACCAGGGCGCTCATTGCGAGGGACCTGGACGCGGGGGCTGTTTCGGCTGAAGCGGCGGCACTTCGCAGAGGTCCTCGGCGATGTACCGGACGACGTCCCGCAGCTCTTTGAGGGACAATGTCTTGACGCCCAATCCCATGAGCAGGCCCTCGACATCCTGAGCGTGCGTGCCGCGCCAGCCCCGTTGGAACTTGCGGAGTTGATCCAGTAGATACCAGTCCTCCAGCAGACTCAACGGAGGGGCTTTGACCGCCGGGTTGCCTTCGCCCCCCAGTCCGTGACACGGAATACAACGAGTGTAAACGGTCTTGCCCAGTTTCTTGTCCCCACGAATGACCAGGAGGTGCGGCTGGGGCGGAAGCTCGGCGATATAATCAGCCACCCGCTGGATCTCCTCATCGCCCTTGAGAGTGTCCATCACCGGCACCATCAGGGCCGCGGCGCGGTTTTCAGGAACCCCGCCCCGGATTCCCTTCTTAAACTTGCGCAGCTGATGGGCCACGTACCAATCCGGCAAACCGTCCAGAATCGGACCGCGCTGCATCTCGCGGGTGCTGTGACACACGAGACACGTCTCGTAGATCTCCCGCCCGGTCCGCTCGGGCACCGCGGCCGGGACCACGGGATCGGCGGCCGCAGCCTGCAAAACCCCCGCCAGAACCAACCCGCACCACCCGATCCAGGTGCGGCCTGTTCCATTCG
>JAIPJX010000061.1 GCA_021733945.1 Verrucomicrobiota bacterium
GCTCACCGGGACGGTTCGCGCTACCTTCCCTGGTCCCCCGGAGGTAGGGCGAAGCGTCCTCGCTGAGCTGGGGTTGATCGGGAGGGTGGGCTGCAGTGGAAGCTCACCGGGACGGTTCGCGCCACCTTCCCCGGTCCCCCGGAGGTAGGGCGAAGCGTCCTCGCTGAGCCGGGGTTGATCGGGAGGGTGGGCTGCAGTGGAAGCTCACCGGGACGGTTCGCGCTACCTTCCCTGGTCCCCCGGAGGTAGGGCGAAGCGTCCTCGCTGAGCTGGGGTTGATCGGGAGGGTGGGCTGCAGTGGAAGCTCACCGGGACGGTTCGCGCTACCTTCCCCGGTCCCCCGGAGGTAGGGCGAAGCGTCCTCGCTGAGCCGGGGTTGATCGGGAGGGTGGGTTGGAGTGGAAGCTCACCGGGACGGTTCGCGCTACCTTCCCCGGCTCTCCGGAGGTAGGGCGAAGCGTCCTCGCTGAGCCGGGGTTGATCGGGAAGGTGGGTTGGAGTGGAAGCTCACCGGGACGGTTCGCGCCACCTTCCCCGGTCCCCCGGAGGTAGGGCGAAGCGTCCTCGCTGAGCCGGGGCTGATCGGGAGGGTGGGTTGGAGTGGAAGCTCACCGGGACGGTTCGCGCCACCTCCCCTTCCCACCGCAAGGTTGGTGGGTCGAAGCGTGAGGGAAGGCGGCCTGCGGACGGGGCGGAGGTGTCGTCGTTGAGGATTCCGAGGTTCCTCATGGCTTGCCGTTGAACTGGATTGGGATCCTGATGGGAGTGAGTGGATTTGGCTCTTCGGGCAGGACCAAAGCGGCGTCGGCGCTGCGCTCTGCCGCGCGCACTCCAAAACACCGTCGTTCTTCCGACGCCATGCCGGACCACCCCCGCCTTCCGAATCCTCTCAAACGAATGGCAGTACGCTTCTCCCCGCCGACCAAACGCTGCCGACCGGGTTACCTTGTCCAGCCTGGTGCCCCTGAGGCTCGAGAGACTTGCCTCTATTGTTTGGGGGCCAGCAGTTTCGCCACCTGTTCCGGATCCGGGGTCGGCAGCTGGCAGACGTAGTTCTCGCAGATGTAAGCCGTCGGTTTACCCCCCAGCGGTTTTACGGTTTTCAAAAACTCAAGGGAACGGCCGAGCGAGGCCTGCCCGGGACCGCCATCGGCCAGAAGCAGGATCTTGTTCGGAATAAACCGTTGGTGCACCACCCGCAGCAACGCCGCCGTGCCGGGCTCGGCCGGTTGTCCGGCAATCACGATCTGCCTCGGTTTGGAAAGATGGAAATCGAGGGCAACGAGCATCTGGGGCATGGCGCTGGGAGCATTTTCCAGTCGGGCCGAAAAAGCCGAGAACGCTTTCACCGCCCGTTCCCGATATTCCGCGCGGTCTGTCATCTGCGCCAGACGAACCAGATTCAACGCGGACACTGAGTTGGGCGATGGCTCCGCACCGTCATAATCCTCCTTCATTCGGAGCAGGACGCTCGGATCGGAACCGGTGGTGCTGAAATACCCGCCGTGTTCGTTGTCGCCAAAAAGTGCGTCCTGGCGCGCCTGCAGAGCGATCGCCCAATTCAGCTGTTCAATGTCGAAGGAGGCTTCATACAGATCAATCAGCCCTTGAATAAGAAACGCGTAATCATCGACGTATCCGTCAATCGCCGCGGATCCGGCACGGTAGCGTCGGAGCAGCACATCCCGTTTGCGATCCATGAGATGGTCCCGAATAAACCCGGCGGATTTCGTGGCTGCAGCCAGGAATCCGGCATCCCCGAGGACCTGATGCGCTCGGGCAAACGCGGAGATCATCAGTCCGTTCCACGCCGTCAAGGTCTTGTCGTCGAGATGCGGCCGAGGCCGTTTGCCCCGCAGCTCGAACAATGTCCGGCGAGCCGACTCCAGAAGACGGGAGACATTCCGCTCCGTGGTTTCGAAGTGCTTCGAGGTCTCCTCAAGCGTGTGGGAAATGATGAGCACGTTCTTTTTCGGGAATTCGTTGTGGGGATCGCTCCGCACATTGCCCCCCTTTTCCACGCCATAATAATAGGAAAACACCTCCGCCTGATCTTTCGGCAGGGCGGCTTCGATCTCACCCTGTTCCCAGACATAGAACGCACCCTCGGCGTGTTCCTCCACGTTTCCAGGAATTGGACTGTCGGCGTCTTCGGCTGAATAGAACTCACCGGCGCTTCCCATCATGTCCCGCTGCACATAGCGCAGAATCCCGCGCGCCACATCCGCGAAACGCTCGTCACGGGTGATCTGATAGGCTTCGAGGTATGAGAAGACCAACTGGGCCTGATCATAGAGCATCTTCTCGAAATGAGGGACATGCCACCGGGCATCGGTCGAATACCTGTGAAACCCACCTCCCAGATGATCATGCATGCCGCCGTCCGCCATTTTCCGGAGAGTGAACAGAGACATGTCGAGCGCGTCCTGAGTGCCCGTGCGGGCGTAGTATCGCAGCATGAGATTGAGCGAGACGGGCCTTGGAAACTTGGGCGCACCACCAAACCCACCGAATTCCGGTTCATAAAGCGACTTGATCTGTCGATACCCGTTGTCAATCTCGGACGGGTCCGGAGAACCGGATCCGGCAGCCTCACGAGCCGTGTGTTCCTGGAGCTGCTCAATGATCTGACTGCCGGTTGAAAGAATGCGTTGCCGGTCCTCGCGCCATCCGTCCGTAATCCGGCCGAGGAGTTTTGAAAAACCGATCTGCCCCCATCGATCTTCGGGTGGGAAATAGGTGCCCCCCATAAAGGGTTGCAGGCCGGGAGTCAGCCAGACACTCATCGGCCAACCCCCTCCTCCCGTGGTTGCCTGCACAAAGGTCATGTAAACCCTGTCGACATCCGGACGTTCCTCACGATCGACCTTGATGCAGACAAAATGTTCATTCAGGATTTTGGCAATCGCGGGGCTTTCGAACGATTCCCGTTCCATGACATGGCACCAGTGACAGGTCGAATACCCTATGGATAAAAAGATCGGTTTGTTTTCCCTGCGCGCTTTTTCAAACGCTTCCGTCCCCCACGGATACCAATCAACCGGATTGTGGGCGTGCTGGAGCAGGTACGGACTTTTTTCGGCCGCCAGTCGATTCGTGTATTTGTAATCGCCAGACTCAGTTTTCATTTCAAAACGGGCCTTGTCGGTCTGCCCCGCCTCCTGCTGAGAACCCACCTTCAAACCCAGGGAACCGGCCACCAACAACATGCTCCAGGACACGCAACTAAACTTTTTTTTCATAGATTCACCCTTTCGCCAACCCGGCACGACAACCTCAACTGGAAACCCCAGCGGGATCTCGGCGGAACCGCGAACGAGCCCACCGTGGATTGCGGCTCTCCACCAGCCTCGCAGCTCCATCGGGATCCTCCAAGCCATACTTTCACCATCCTCCGCCCCTCGCTGGAATAAATCGCGGGTTGTTTCGCTCCGCCTCCTGTGTTAGATAAAACACATCATGAACCAAAAAATTAAAAACCTGATCGCACCGCTATTCACGGCCGCAGTCGTTGCCTGGGTCGCTTCAGGGGTGATCGACCGCGAGGCTGCGGCCGAATCCGCCCACGGAAAAGAGGCACCGGCTTGGGAACTCAAGGACGTGGATGGCAAAACCGTCAAAAGCTCGGACTTCAAGGGCAAAGTCGTGTTACTCGATTTCTGGGCCACCTGGTGCGGCCCGTGCCGCGCTGAAATCCCCAGTTTCATCGCGCTGCAGGATAAATACGGCAAGGATGGCCTCGTCGTGGTGGGTGTTTCGCTCGACGAAGAAGGACCGTCCGTGGTCAAGCCTTTCATGAAACGCAACAAGATCAATTACCCGATCGTGATGGCCGACACCCGGATCGCCGATTTGTTCGGCGGGGTCGAGGGTATTCCCACGACGTTCGTGATTGACCGGGACGGCAAGATCGCCGCCAAACACGTCGGGCTCACGAGCAAGTCAGCTTTTGAGAAGGAGATCAAACCGCTCCTCAAGAAATCGTAGCCTCAAAGACAAAAAACACGTCATGACAGCGCGGCCTCCAAGCGGTCGCGCTTTTTTTTGTACCCCGGCGAAATCGCGTTGGAAACCTTTCACGTTCCAGCTAGTCTGGCCTCACTCACAAACCATGAAACCGACTCCACCCTCCACGTCGTCACCCGGCCACTTCGTGCGAACCCTGCTCATTGCCATGTCCTGCATGGCGACCGTGGCCTGTCCGTCTCTCCTGGCCACGGAAGAAACAACCGACCCAAGCCTGTTGACAGTGGAACGAATCTTTGAGTCCTCTGAATTCAACGGCGAGTCCTTTTCTGCCAGGTGGCTCAAGGATGGTTCCGGCTATACCCGGCTCGAGGATTCCATGATCTACCCGAACCGCTCCCACAGCATCAGTGAAGGCCGAAACACCACACTTCATCTCCGGAATTTGATGACCCATTACCTGCTCGAGAAACTGCCACCGGAGAAATAAACGTCTCAGGCGGCTTTGGAATCAAGAATCGGTTGTTGTCGCCAGTTCAACAAGCCGACAATGCCAAGCAGCACAAGTCCGGCGACGTCGAACACCGCAATGTTCACTCCGCCCACCTGGATTCGATTATCGGGGAAAAGCGCCAGAAACGCGGCCGCGAAAAGCACGAGCCGCGGCAAGGCGGACACCGGCGCAAAGAGGTAGCCCGCAAGGCCTCCCGCGAGCGACACGATCCCGATAACGGCCGCCGCCACGGCCCAGATCACATGGGAAAAAACCAGCGTCCCGCCGGCAGGTGCCAGCAGTAGCAACTCCGGCCGATAAACAAACATAAAAGGAAGGGTGAACCCGACGAGGGAAAACCGGAACGCGGCAAAGCTGGTTTCCATGATTTTCGAATCGGCTATCGAAGCGCTGGCGTAGGCCGCCAGAGCTACCGGAGGCGTGACCATGGACATCATGCCGAAGTAAAAAATAAACAAATGCGCGGCCAGCGGAGGCACTCCAAGCTTGTTCAACACCGGCCCGATGAGGGTCGCCATCAGGAGATAACAAACCGCCGAAGGCAATCCCATTCCGAGCATGATCGAACAGGTCATGATTGCGACGAGGGCCAGGAAAAGGCTCTCCTTGGCCAGGGGGATGATGGCATTGGGAAATGCCGTTCCCACGCCGGTCAGAGTGACCACCCCAATCACGATGCCGACACAAGCTGCCGCCGAAACCAGCGAGACACCGCTTTTTGCGGATTTGACCAGTGCATTGGCAATGATCGGGCGCCAGTCCCGGTTGGCCAAACCAAACACAAGAAGAGCGGTCATCGAGAACACTCCCGCCGTGGCCCAGGAAATCTGTTCCTCGGAAAACCTGGAGAACCCGAGCTTGATTCCTATCCACAGAACGGGAACCAGGACGACGGCCATATTTCGACTTGCCCTCGAGACGCGGGTCAACGGATTGACAATCATCAGGCAAACGATGAACCCAAGCGAAGCGGTTACGGCGAGAACAGGCGATTTTCCGGCGATCAAAAGCCCGACCAGCACGGTGAGCGCTCCAAAAAAAGCGACGCTTTCAGCACTCCACAGACCGACCCTCACCCGGGACGCCGCGGCATCCTGCGCAGGCAAATCACCGGTGCCAGATTTCCTGGCGTAGAAATGTACAATCAGGAAGATGGAAAAATAATACAACACGGCAGGAATGAGGGCCGCCTTGGCAATCTGCACGAACGTCACCGGCGGTTCCACGATTTCCAGCATCATGTAGGCTCCGGCTCCCATCACCGGAGGCACCAGCGCGCCGCCCGTTGCCGCCGCAGCGGTGATTCCAGCGGCGATATGTGGCTTAAATCCGCTGCTGCGCATCATCGGGATGGTGAACGATCCGGTTGTCACGGCATTAGCCACGGCACTCCCCGACAAGGACCCCATCAATCCGCTGCCCAACACAGCGACCTTGGCCGCCCCACCGGAACGATTGCTGAACAGGCGCTGGGCAAAATTCACGATGAAGCGCGTCGCTCCGCAGGCTTCCAGGAAAGTGCCAAACAGGACAAACAAATAGACGTAGGTGAACATGACCCGGAGAGCGGTGCCAAACACCCCCTCGGACCGCAGGAACGTTTGAGAAGCAACCCGCCCGATATCGTATCCACGATGAGGAAACAACCAGTCCGGCAGACTGGGCCCGGTCAGGGCATACAGAACAAACAAACCTGACAACAACGGGAGAGCCAGCCCGATGGATCGCCGTGTGGCTTCGAGCACCAGGGCAATCCCAGTCACGGCCACTGCGATGTCAAGAGGGGTGTAGGATCCGGCACGCTGCCCCAGCGCCCCCCCTTCCACGATCAGATACATGCAACAGATCACCGACAGAATCGCCAGCACCCAATCCACAACCCGCAACGCCGCGACACCCTTCCACCGTTCGAACACCGGAAATTCCAGGTAACAGAGAACCAACCCCAGCATGCCGAAGACCGCCAACTCGGACAGCGGGTTCAACAACTGATAATTGACCTCGGAAAGAGTGAACAGCGAGAGCGCCACTCCGAGCACAGGGATCAGCGCCAGCCGGATTCGGTTGATCATAGGTTGCGGGATTACGCCAACTACCTGCCCTGCGGCCAGATGCCCGCTTCCTGGTAGAAACGGATCGCACCCGGATGAAACTCGGTCCCCGTGTTTCGGACCACATTCTTCGCGTTCACGGCTTTGCCGGCCTTGTGTTTCTCGGCGAGCGTGGCGCGGTTTTCGTAAATGGTCTTCACAAACTGGTAAACCAACTCCTCGTCGGCTGCAGCCGAAGTGATCAAATGGGCAGATCCAACATCCAGACCCTCATAGGCCGCATCCTGGCCCTTGTAGGTACCCGCCGGGATGGTCGCCGCATCAAAAAAGGCATAATCGGCAATCAGCTTCTTCTTGACATCCTCATCGTAGGGAACCAGCAGGATATCCATCGTGGAAGTCGCGCTTGTGATTGAGCCGGTGGGCACCCCTCCGCCCAGAAACGCCGCCGCAATGGATCCATCGCCCATGTAATCGACCGAGGTCTGCTGCCCGGCATACACCGGCTCAAAATCCGCGTAGGTCAGACCATGCGCCTTGAGGATCGGACGGATGAAATACTCAAACCCCGCCCCCTCGGGCCCCACAGAAACACGCTTCCCCTTCAGATCGCTGATCCGCGTGATTCCCACCCCCTGTCTGGTCACGAACATGGCCACGTTCGGAAAAAGCGTCATGACGGATCGGACCTCGTATTTCTTCTCCCACCCCTCCTCGCCTCGCACCGCGAAGTAGGTGATGGACGAATTGGACACGGCAAACTGGATCTCTCCGGAATCCAGGCGGCGGATGTTCTCCATGGAGCCCCCCGTCGATTCGGCCGCAACACTCCAGTTGTTTTCCCCCTTGAACTGATTGAGCACATCACTCAAAGCGCCACCAATCGTGTAAAAAACGCCTCCCACCGGTGCCGTTCCAATGCTGAGGAACTCGCGTTTGCCCGACGAAGCTTCAGCGCCACCGGTTGATGACTGGCCCTGCTGCGATTGTCCACAACCTGCAAGCACAACCACGAGAGCGAGTGCTGAAGCCCATTTGATTCCACCGTTGAAAGTCCGATTCATGATATTTGTATTCGCTTCCGCAAACATTAAACTGCGCCACCCGGACCCAGGCAGAACCGAGCATCCGGACATTGTCACGGACCCGATGCAATTCGTCCGTGTACGTTCCAAATTATTTCCAAGACTCAACCACACAGGTCCCGGAAAAGGAAGGTTTTTATGGGCGCATCTCCTCGGACATTCCTCCGGAATTACAAAAACACCGAAATCAGGGTCTTTAGCGCAATCGAAAAGTGATTCGCGCCTTGCTCAAATCGTAGGGAGACATCAGCATCCGAACCCGGTCCCCCGCCGTCAACCTTACAAAATGCTTTCGCATTTTTCCGGAAATATGGGCGAGCACCTCATGTTTATTGTCAAGCACCACTCGAAACATGGTGCCCGGGAGAACCGTTATCACGGTTCCCTCAACTTCAATCGATCCTTCCGAGCTCATCGAACGTACGGTATACCACACGAACCATTTCTCAAAAAACCACCGCGTTTCACAAAGACCCGCGGTGCCGGGGCCTGGGATTGCCCCAAGCCGTGAGCAGGTTGCCAACTTGGTTCCGTTTCGCAAGCGGAAACTTAACGAGAATCAGCCTTCGGAGGTTCCCCGGAATTCTGCATCCAGCTTCGGAATTCCGGATCATCCAGAAGGCGGTGCGCCAGAAGTTCATACCCCCCTGTGAGCGGATGGCTCGCATCCGCATACAGCCCGCTCGGGAGCACCTGGGGTTGGACAAAACGAATTCCCAGAGAGGTCAACCACCGGGCTGCTCCGTCCCTGAACCTGCGAAACCTCGGGGCGTTCTCTTCCGCCATCATGTGTTCATTAAAGGGCCCGATCACCACCAGCAGATCGTTTCCCCGCTCCACCAAAAGCCGGGCCAGTCTCTGAAACCCGGCCCATTGCAGCGAGCTTTCGATGGGGACCCAGTCAAAGCGGGCCGTGCCCTGCCCTGTCGTTGACCAGGGTTGATGCCGCGGACTGGCCGTGCCGCGTTCCGGATCGACGGGCGCAGCGGCGGGCACTTCGAGAAGTATATTTGACAGCGGGTTTCGATACACATTCGGGAACCCGGGTGGATCACGCCCGTCTTCAGCCATCGTCCATGCGAGAAGATTCTTCTGCCCGAAATAGGCGTTTTGCAGATGATTTACCCAGGACACAAACGGAAGGCTTTTCTCGACAACAATCCCGAGCCGTTCGGCGATGTCCGCCTTGTAGCATGGAATCCTGGGATCAAATTGCGCAACGAGGCGGGGGTGATTAAATTTCTCCTCCTTGACAGTCTGCAGATCAACCTTGGGACTGCTCATCCAAAGAAGGTTGCAGTGCAGGATGACCCTCCTCCGCCGGATCGCGCCACCATAGTCATCCACCAATCCCTCGAGCGCGAGCGGGAACAGACCGTTCACACCGGCGTTGATGAACCATCGGTGCGGCTCGGAGTGTCGGGTCAGGAAACTGGACAACGTTCCGTCGGGCGAAACGTATTCCCCCCAAACCACCGAATCGCCCAACACGAATACACCCTCGGAATCCGCTGCCCGGTCCAGCCAGCGATCGTACAACCAGTAATCCTTGCTCAGGCTGTAGGGGATCCGGTAGTTGGCATCGGTCTCAAACCGCTCCACGCGTTTCCACAACGAAGGCGTAAATCCCAGAACAAGCGCCACCAAACCCAGGGTCATCAGCCATTGACGCAGCGTCAACCGCATCTCGTTGACGAACGACGTCTCCTGAATCTCCTCTGGAACAGTCTCTTTCATTCTAGAACTGGAAATAAATAAACGCCCCGCCACCCGAGGAGAAAAGAAACATGTACAGGATCATCGATGCCGCCACTCCGATCCGAACCGCCCCGTGCCGCAGGAGCGGGCGCCACTTCGAATCGTAAAGGAACTGATATCCCCAAATCGCCGCCACCAGCAACAACAGCAGCGCCGGACAGTTCGGATCGGTCCACCCCCCCGTTGCCATACGGCGCACAATCAGCCAGGCGTCCGACAAGGTTTCAGCTCGAAAGAAGATCCAGGCAAAACAAACAAAGCAGAACACCCCGATCTGTTTGATCCATTTCGGCACGGATTCACGATAGACAG
Source organism: Verrucomicrobiota bacterium (assembly GCA_021733945.1). Lineage (GTDB taxonomy): Bacteria > Verrucomicrobiota > Verrucomicrobiia > Limisphaerales > SIBE01 > JAIPJX01. The sequence continues at coordinate 9,687 of JAIPJX010000061.1, forward strand.
GCGATCGTTCCAATTCACGCGTGATCACCACCCCGAGCGCATGCAGCACGCCCCAAATGACAAACGTCCACGCGGCCCCGTGCCAGATTGCCGACACCACCAGAGTGATCAACAGGTTCCGGTAAGTCCGCAACGAACCGTTCCGATTTCCCCCAAGCGGGATGTAGATGTAGTCCCGAAACCAGGTCGACAGGCTGATGTGCCAGCGGGACCAGAAATCTCCCAGCCCCGTCGCCAGATAGGGATTGTTGAAGTTGAGCATCAAGCGGAATCCCATCATCTGCGCCACTCCCCGTGCCATGTCCGTGTAACCGCTGAAATCGAAGAAAATCTGCCAGGCAAAACAGAATGTGCCGAGCATGAGCGCCGAAGCGTCCTGTGCGGCCGGATTCTCGTAAACCCGCTCGACATAGAATGACAGATAATTGGCCAGGGCCAGTTTCTTGAACAAACCCACCAGAAACAACGACATCCCGTCGGTAACATCCCGAAGCCGGATTTTCGGAAATTGATTAAACTGCGGCAGCAGATTGCTCGACCGTTCGATCGGACCGGCAACCAGCTGTGGAAAGAAGGAAACGAACGTGGCGAACCGCACAAAACTCCGTTCCCGATGAATCTTGCCCTGATAAAAATCGATCGTGTAACTCATCGACTGGAAGGTGTAGAACGAAATCCCCACCGGAAGCAGATACTCGAGGCCGAAGGGCATCAGCAACGCCGGATCCGAAACCCGCACCCCCACCTGAAACCAGGCCAGAACCGCGTTGACGTTCTCCACAAAAAAATTGGCGTATTTGAAGAAGACCAGAATCCCCAGATTGTTGACCAGACTCACGATCAACCACGCAAACCGACTCTGAACCATCGATCCGAAAGCCATGAGACCAAGGATCACCGTCAACAATCCCATCAGGGGCCGGACCGAACCCGGTCCAGCGATCATCACCCCCATCGAAGCCAGCGCTCCCGTTCCGAACAGTGAGAACGCCACCCGGAGCAGCCGTCGGCTTGCCGCGGACGCGCCGGGTTCACCTCCGGCCAGCCCTCTGAAGAACCCTCCGAAGGAGCGCCCCGCAGTCGATCCATTTCTGACCGATTGGGGACAATGATCCATGCAGGCCACGATCACGTAATCCAGAACCGTGGAATAGAGGATAAGAACCAGGTAATACGGATTCCACCATCCGTAAAACACATAGGAGGCCACCAAGAGCCAGAACACCCAGAACCGCGTTCGGCTCAGAGCAAAAAACCCCGCCAGAACAACCAGAAAAAATACGGCAAACGGCCAGGTGTGAAACAGCATACCGCGCGATGCGCTATTGACCGGCCGCCGGACGCAGCGTTTTCAATTCTTCCTCCGACACCGAACGAACACATCGAAACCCGCAGTAATCCGTGTAGAAACAGGCGTCGGTGTCCCCGGTCCGCTGCCCCTGGCGAAAGCTCACACGGCACATGTCCGCACTTGATTTCCAGGATCCTCCCCGCAACGAACGTTTTACATCCTTGCCGGGATTGGCAGGTCCCCGCGGGTTCTTGGTTTCGCTCCCGGCGTAATAGCCTTCGCTGTAAACATCCTCGCACCATTCCGAAACATTCCCGTAAAGATCATGGATTCCCCAGGCATTGGGTCGTTTTTGCCCGACCGGGTGAGTCCGCGCCTCCGAGTTTTCGTCAAACCAGGAATGTAGTTTGAGCTTGCTCTGCGCCCCAAAATCGTAGTCTCCGGAAGTGCCCGCACGGCACGCATACTCCCATTCGGCTTCGCTCGGCAACCGATAGCCATTCGCAGAAAAATCAGGGTCCAACCCCGGCGTCTTCTCGTCATAAACCGGCTTCAACCCTTCCGCCAAAGACCGTTCGTTGCAATACATCCTGGCGTCCCTCCAACGCACGCGCTCCACCGGTTTGGCAGGGTTGTCCTGCCAATGGGACGGATTGGGCAACTGCGCCTTGGTGAACAACTCGTGAGTGACCTCGAACTTGTCCATCAGGAACGCTGACACTTCCACCTTGTGAACGGGCGCTTCGTCCGGATTACCACGATCGGATCCCATGGGAAACACGCCTCCCGGCACGTAAACCATCTGGACCCCGGATGCGGTAACCAAATCAAACACACCGGCAGAATTCCCGGAAGCTTCGGATCCCGGCTTCGCCGATCCATTCTGCACTCCCGGCTGCGCCGGTTCGCAACCCGCACCGAAAAAGCCCATCAGGCCTGCAACGACCAACGTTCGAGCTGCCAGAACTTCTCCGAAGGCACAGATCTTCATGAAATATCGGGGGGAATACGCTGCTGCAAGTCAGGACAAAAAAGCATCGGGACGATTGTTTTGACGTGTTATTTCGTCTTCGGAGCACTTCGGAACCAGGCGGATTCCTTGTTGCTCGCCCCCGTGTCCGTCAGTCGGATCGCTTCGGAATCGCTCAGATCGGCGATATCCCATTGTCCCGATCGTTCCGCCGAGATTGCGTAAATATCCCAACCGGGCGCGTACACGCCAACGATTTCACACGCAGAAGCGTGCGTGCCGGGTTTCGAAATATCGCCCTCGCCATTCGGTCCGCGGCTCAGGCTGATGAACCGCCCATCGGGCGACCAATCCACGTGATAAATCTTCTTGGTCTTGTCGAGAATCTGCACGCGCGGTTCGCCCACCTTCGGTTCGTCCGCATCAAGATTGATGGGCGCCACTGCAATTTCGTGGTCCCCGGGGCCCCACGCAATCTCCTTGCCGGTGGGACTCAGACAGGGACGGCATCCGGGAATCTTGAGGTCGACAATCCGGTTTCCCCTGGCTTCGATCAGTAGAATGCCGTGGCCAAGCCCCATGCCGGCGTGCACCGTGGCAACGATCCAACGTCCATCCGGCGAGAAGTTCGGGTTGTACAGATGATGCAGCTTGGAGTTGTTCGGATGCGCCTCGCTTTTGCCTGTCTCCAAGTCGAAAAACACAATGCCCCTGGTGTAATAATCCACAACATTCCACTTGGGATATTCCTGGGGAAGGTATCCGACGATATGACTGTTCGGGTGCCAGAACGGTTGTCGCGCCCCGTCGGCGAGCTTTCGGCGGTTCGTCCCGTCCACGTCCATCACATGAACACTGCGGACGGTATCGCGTCCCTCCCCTTCATCTGCCACAAAACAGACTTTCGTTCCGTCCGGCGAGACCTGCGGATACATTTCATGCTGCCCGGGCGTATTCGTCAGATTCCGGGCTTCAGAACCATCCGCATTCATCACGAACAGCTCCCAGTTCCCATTCACGTATGATTCGTGAATGATTCCGTAGGGCAATGCGCCCAACCGGGCCCGCAACGAGTCCTTTTCCGCCGCCTGTCCCGAGACGGACACAAGGAGAGCAGCCAGGGTTGCAAAAGTGGAAAAAGCGAAATTCTTCATTTTGAACAATCGAACGGGTTCACCCACAGACACAGGAACATGGCCGGAGATTAGATCGAACCCGCCCCCGGCATCAAGGTCGAATCTTGCATCGATTCCAATCATCCCGGGGATCTGTCAGCCCTGCCAGATCGATGCGTGGCAATCATTCCGGGATGCTTTGCCCGAATTTGATCACTCTCTGCTTGTCGTCCAGCGCGGGCGTGATAGGGTTCGCAGCTTTGAATCTTTCGAAGGAAATCCAGAAAAGGCGTACATTCGCCATTATCTCGCACCCGGACGCCGGTAAAACGACGCTCACGGAGAAGCTTCTGCTGTACGGAGGAGCCGTACAGCTGGCCGGATCCGTCACGGCCCGCAAGAACCAGCGCGCCACCACCTCCGACTGGATGGAACTGGAACGTAAACGCGGCATCTCCATCAGTTCCACGGTGCTTCAGTTTGAATACGCCGGGTACCTCATCAATCTGCTCGACACCCCCGGGCACAAGGATTTCTCCGAAGACACCTACCGGGTGCTGACTGCGGTGGATTCGGTGGTGATGGTGATCGATTCGGCCAAGGGCATCGAAACTCAAACCCGCAAGCTCTTTGAAGTATGCCGCCAGCGCGGCGTGCCGATCTTCACGTTCATGAACAAGTGTGATCGGCCCATGCGCGACCCACTGAATCTTCTGGACGAATTGGAACGAGTCCTCGGGATCGGCGCTTTTCCTGTGAACTGGCCGATCGGAACCGGGTTTGATTTCAAGGGCGTCTACGACCGGCGCGCCAAACAGGTCTCCCTGTTTGAGCGAACCGTCGGGGGGAAGTATCGGGCCCCGGTCACGATCGGCAGTTTTGATGATCCCATCATTCGGAACCGGCTTGATCCGGAAACCTACCGCAAGGTGGCCGAGGAACTGGAGATGCTTGATCTGGCGGGTGAAAGTTTCTGTGAAAAGGCGGTTTTGGATGGCACCACCACCCCTGTCTTTTTTGGAAGCGGTGTCAACAATTTCGGCGTTCAAATGCTCCTGGACGGGTTCCTGAAACATTCGCCCCCACCCCGGCCGCGTGCCATGGAGGAATCGATCATTGAACCGGAGAACCCCGCCTTTTCAGGATTTATCTTCAAGATCCAGGCGAACATGGATCCCAAACACCGCGATCGAATCGCTTTCCTTCGGGTCTGTTCGGGCAGGTTTGAACGGGACATGATGGTCACCCATCCGCGCAGCGGCAAGAAGGTCCGGCTGTCGAGCTCCCACAAGTTATTCGGCAATGAACGGGAGACCGTCGACCAGGCATTTCCAGGAGACATCATCGGACTGGTGGGTCTGTCGGATTTTGGAATCGGCGACACCTTGACAACCGACCCGACCATTCGGTACCGGGAAATCCCCCGGTTCACCCCGGAGTCCTTCGCGTATCTGCACAATTCGAACACCGCCAAGTTTAAACAATTCCGACAGGGCCTCGACCAACTCCTTCAGGAGGGGGTCATCCAGGTGCTCAATCTGCGCAATGTGCCGATCCGGGTTCCGCTCCTGGCTGCGGTCGGCCCCCTTCAGTTCGAGGTGGTGAAATTCCGCCTTGAATCGGAGTATGGAGCCGAATCCCGACTCGAGCCCGCCCCCTGGTCCGTTGTGCGCTGGCTCCCGCCCGAGCTCGGCGAGGCGGAACTGGACGCCCTTTCCCTTCCGACTGGTGCCAAGATCGCGCTGGACATGGGAGACCACCCGGTGGCGCTTTTCCAGAATGAATGGTCTGCCAATTATTTCAGCGAAACGAACAAATCCATTCCCCTGTCCGCCCTGCCCGTCGCCTCATCGATCGAATAGCCCTGCCCATGTCCGCAATCCTAGCCGCATCCGAAGTTGTGGTGCAATTCAACGATCGGTTGGTCCTGGACCGAGCTTCTTTGACCGTAAACGACCGCGATCGCATCGGCATGGTCGGCCGCAATGGATCCGGCAAATCAACCCTGCTCAAGATTTTGGCGGGTCTCCATCAGCCCGATTCCGGGGTCATCAGTCCCCGCCGCCTCTTGACCATCGGCTACCTGCCCCAGGCGTTTGAACTCGACCCCGAACGCACGGTGACCGAGAGCGTTCGTTCCGGGGCGGACCATGTGCTCGGCTTGATCGCAGAATTCGAGTCCCTGCCACCCGTGTCCCACCGACACGCGGAGCTGGAGGAACGAATCCTCGCCCTGGACGGATGGGGCCTCGACCATCGCATTGAAGCGGCGATGGCGCACCTGAACTGCCCGGCCCCGGATCGGCGGATCGGGAACCTTTCGGGGGGCGAACAACGCCGGGTGGCCCTCTGCCGGGCCCTGATCTCGCGACCCGAAGTCCTGATGCTCGACGAACCAACGAACCATCTGGACACCGAATCCATCGAGTGGCTCGCCGAATTTCTCGAATCCTATCCCGGAGCTTTTCTGGTGGTGACCCACGACCGCTACTTCCTCGATCGCGTCTCCAACCGGATCGCAGAGGTCTCCCAAGGCAGTATTTTTTGCTACACGGGCAATTACACCGACTACCTGATCACCCGTGCCGAGCGCGAGGCCGCCCAGGAGGTGAACGAACACAAGCGGCAGATGTTCCTCAAACGCGAGCTGGAATGGGTCCGGCGCGGCCCCAGGGCGCGGGCGACCAAATCCAAAAGCCGGTTGGACCGCTATTACGAAGTCGCCGGAGAGAGTGCACCCGAACTTACCGCGGATGTGGACCTGGTGATCCCTCCCCCTTCTCCACTGGGAAACCGGATTGTGGAACTGGAAAACGTGGGAATGGCCATCCAGGATCGCCAGCTCTTCTCGGGCCTGAACCTCGAATTCACGGCCGGACAACGCGTCGGAATCAGCGGTCGGAATGGACTGGGAAAAACCACGCTTCTAAAAATCATACTCGGCCAGATCCCACCCACGGAAGGCACCGTGAAGCTGGGGCAACTGACCCAGTTCAACTACGTGGACCAGGGGCGCCTGCAGCTCAACGAGGAACGCACCGTGCTTGAGGAGATCAGCGAAGGCTCGGACTTCGTTCTCTTTGGCGATCAACAACTCTCCATGCGGGCCTACCTCAAACGTTTTCTCTTCACCGATGAACGCCTTGGTTCCCAGGTCAAATACCTGAGCGGCGGAGAACGCAGTCGCCTGCTGCTCGCGCGCATTCTGAAAAACGGCGGAAACTTTTTGATTCTGGACGAACCGACCAATGATCTGGACCTGCCGACACTCCGGGTGCTGGAAGAGGCTCTGCTCGCCTTTCCGGGAGTCGTGGTGGTGGTGAGTCATGACCGGTATTTCCTGAACCGCGTTTGCACGGACATCCTTGCATTTGAAGACGCTGGGACCATCAGCCACAGCGTGGGCAACTACGACTACTACGTTGAAAAACGCGCCCGCGCCCTCCAAGCCGCCTCCCCTGCCATCGCCTCTCCGGGATCCCAGAAGCCTGGCGCTTCAAACAGCCCAGGCAGCCAGACCAAACCTCGAAAACTCACGTTCAAGGAAAATCGCGAACTCGAAGGCATGGAGGGGGCAATCCTCGAAATCGAGGAAGGCATTGCCAGGATCGAGGCGCTTTTTGGCGAACCCGATTTCCACCGAAAACACGGAGACCGCACCGCGAACCTCACGGAGGAACTGGCCGCCGGCAAGGAGCGACTTGCCTCCCTTTACAAACGATGGGAGGAACTCGAAACCATTTCATCAACCGCACAACAGTCCCGCCAGACGTAAGAGGATGTTTAAAAACTCTCATTCCGTGGTAGGCGCCGAGGTAACGAGGCTCCAAATGCTCTGAAAATCGCCCGGTTTGGCAGTTGAAGAAGTGAGCCTTCTTACGTCGGCCCCTACTTTTCAGACACGCTCCAAGGCGGGTTTTCAATGCGGTTCCCTGACCGGACCAGACTTCCGGATCCAGGGCTCAGGCAATCTGGCCCCAGATCCCCTGGAGATCCGAATCGAGCAGTGCTGTCTCGCGAATCCGTTCCCCGCCCATTCCGATCGCCTTGTCGAGCCAGTCCCTGGCTTCTGCGAGATTACCCAGCTGGCACTGATAACAGGCCAGGTTATACGGAATATACGGGTTCTTCGGAAAATCCAGGAGTGTCGGAAAGAGCGTGTCAAACGCTTCCTGATAGTGCTTCAGATAAAAAAGGGCATTCGCAAGGTTGATCCATCCCTGCACAACCTCAGGCGTCAAACGCGTCATCGCCCGTCCCACTTCCACACAGACATCCCATTTTTCCTGCCTGGCATGGGCGTGCCAGCGGAGTTGGAGCACATCCGGGTGCATCCGGAAGAGCTCGTTGATCTGATCAAGCTCAAGGTTGGCTTCGACGGGGTTGCCCAGCTCGAGCCATCCCTGAGCCGCCTGAAGATGCCAGGCATCCTCTCTCGCAAGCAATCTCATCTGTTCAAGAACCCGGCGGCGGGTCACACCCACTGCCGGGCACTCCCAAGTTGTTCAGGATGTTCAGGACCCGGTCGATCCCGGCCATCCACCGCGGTTAACGGGTGATCGGCGCAGATCCAACAAGCAATCCGGACAGGTCGCTCAGTTTGTTCCGGACATCATCCGAGTATTTCTCGCTCTCCTCGTAGGCAATGACCTGCAGGTCAATCACCAGAGCGGACATTGCCGAAGTTTCTTCCGCAGTGGCCTTGCCGGATTTCGCGAATTTCTCCATGGCGTCTGCAGCAGCTCCCAGATTGCCGCTCTTCACAGCCGACACCACAGCGGTAGCCGCGGTCTTGGCATCCCCCGACGAACTTTGAAAGGCCTGCTCAAACGCGGTAATATTCACCGAGGAACTGCTCGATCCCCCGCAACCTGTCAGGACCAATGACATGCCCACAGCCAACACCAAGGAAAACAGTATTCGTTTCATTGATGGAGCATAGCCTTACAGCATGCCTAACTCAAGGAATTTGACCCGTGGAACCCGTGTCCGTGCCTGTGTCTCGCAATAAACGGTTACTCTGGGCGCAGGTCATGCCTACAATCCAACCGCCCGATCTTCCCGTGCCGAGACCGTGGCTGCGATCGCCACCCTCTGGGCGGCAATTCCGTCCTCGAACGTCACCGACGGAGGACGCCCGGTCCTGAGGTTCTCAACAAAATCCGCCAGCTGCCCGATATAGGCATCCTCAAACCGCTCGTAGAATCCGGGAATGGTGTCGTGCGACACCGCATCCCGGGTCATCACCAGGATGGGCGTCTCACGGTCGTATCCAATCTGTATCGTTCCCTCGGTCCCCATGATTTCCGTGTGAATACCGTATCCGTAAACACCGCATCGGACCGCATCCAATGCAAGGGTTCTGTTCCCTGCGCGCCACTCCACGAACCCATCGCGCACACCGGCTGAACCCGCACGCAACTCAAGTCACCTGCCGTCGCGGAACCAGGTCGACTTGAGTTGCGGATCATGGCACCCGGCACCCACCGGCACAATCCAAATGAAACCCGGCAAGGTGATTAGGAGGTTTTCACTGAAACTTTTTGGACGGCCACCGTGTATTGAGAGAGGCGACACGAAACGCCGGTTAACATTCAGAAACCATCCAAAAAGAATCACACCATGAAGATCACCACACTCCTCTCTCTTCTCCTGACAGCCGCAGTGAGCCTCGCAACCGCCCAGGCGGGCACGACCGATCTGGGCCCCGGATATGTCGATCTCGGAAAATTCACCGCGCCCGACGACGGCGGTCAATTTGTCGAGGTCCAGCTGACCAGCAACCTGATTGCGATTGCCGCCCGATTGACCGAAAAGACAGAACCGGAACTCGCCAAACTGCTCCGGGGAATTCAATCCGTGCGGGTCAACGTCATAGGGCTCAGCAAAAACAACCGCAAAGAATTGACTGACAAAGTAACTCAAATCCGGAATCAACTTTCGGACTCCGGTTGGGAACGCGTCGTCACCGTGCGCCAGAAACAGGACGATGTGGGTGTCTACCTGAAACTCCGGGGCGATGAATCGGTCGAGGGGATCGTGGTCACCGTTCTGGAAGCCAGGGGCCAAGCGGTCCTTGTCAATGTGGTGGGCGACATCCGACCCGAACAAATCGCCCTGTTGGGAGAACGCCTTCACATCGATCCACTGAAAGAGATTGGTCAGTCGATTCATTGATCCGCCCGGCACGGTCCGCAGGCGGCTCCAGTAGTCGCCTGCGGCAACCCCTTCCGATTCGGAGCAGCGCCGTTGGGGCCTTGGCCAAACCATCCACCCAATCCCATCATGAACCACGTGATTCCTGCCAGAAGACCGGTGCGCCACCTTTGGTGGTTGATCCCCCTGACCCTGTTCATCGTCGTACCAACCCTGCTCGCCGCTGGCGTTTTCAGCTGTCTGTCGCTGCGAGGCGAAGCTCGAACGTTGCGCGACAGCCTTGGCGAGCCGCCCTCGTTGAGGTGCCAAAAGAAGATCGAGCTCAGCATCGGACCCGGTGTGTTCGGGGCCGCGCGACTCGGGATCTCCTTCCTCGACGTCGAACCGGAGATCCGGGCTGCCCTCGGTTCGGTGCGCGCCCTGACTGTGGGCGTTTATGAACTTCAGAACCGCGGAACTCCTCCCTCAAAAACGGGACTCCTCGCATCGGCCGATCAGGCCATGGACGAACACGGCTGGGAACGAATGATCGTGGTCATGAACCGGGACGAACTCATTGCCATCTACACCCCACGGGACACGACCGATACCGGGGAAATCGAACTCTGTCTGGCGGTCGTGCATCACCACGAAATTGTGATTGTTTCGGGCAGGGCCGACCCGACCCCGCTGCTCGAATTCGCATTGGACCAGGCAGAACCGTCTGCAAACCTCCAATTCCGCTTTTAACCCGCCGGTTTCTTCGATACCATCCGCCCGAATTTACGGTTTTTTGGACTCGAAGAAATCATGACTACGCCGAATCGCGAGAACGCACGGGCAGCTTCCCAGCCATCACCCGGGCCGGATGCCACCCTCACCACACCCGCTCAGGATCCAGCCCCCGCCCCGAAGGAACCATCGGATTTCATCCGGGATATCGTCGCATCCGACCTCGAATCTGGCGTTCACCAGAAGATTGTCACCCGGTTCCCGCCCGAACCGAACGGTTACCTGCACATCGGTCATGCCAAGGCGATCTGCCTCAATTTCGGCATTGCCCGCGAGTTCAAGGGCATCTGCAACTTCCGGATGGACGACACCAACCCGGCCAAGGAAGAAATCGAGTACGTGGACGCCATCACGAGGGATGTTCGCTGGTTGATCTCGGGCTGGGCCGATCATTGCCTCGGATTGCGCGCCAGGGGAAGTCACCCCATACCCCGGACAATCGGTGAACAGACGGACTTCCATCTCCCCTCGATTCCGGCCGACCCGGCGAACCCTGTCGGCACCGAATCAAACGCCGAACCCTTCTTTGCTTCGGCCTACTTCGAACAGCTTTTTGAATACGCCGAACGCTTGATCCGTTCCGGCAACGCCTTCGTGTGCGACCTCTCGCTGGCGGAGATGGAGGAATACCGGGGCATTCCGGAACGTCCGGGCAAGGAAAGTCCCTGCCGGGGACGATCTCCCGAGGAGAATCTGGATCTGTTTCGGCGCATGAACCAAGGCGAATTCCCGGATGGCAGCCGGACCTTGCGCGCCAGGATCAACATGGCCTCCCCAAACATCTGGCTCCGGGACCCGGTGTTGTACCGCATTCGCGCCGTCGATCATCATCAGACCGGCAACCGATGGCGGGTTTACCCGATGTACGACTTCGCTCATTGCCTGAGCGACTATATCGAAGGAATCACCCACTCGATCTGCACGCTCGAGTTCGAGGTCCACCGTCCCCTCTACAACTGGATCCTCGAACACCTGAACCTGCCCCGCCCCCTGCCCCACCAATACGAATTCGCGCGTCTCAACATCGAATACACCGTGATGAGCAAACGCAAACTCCTGGAACTGGTGCGGGAACAAATCGTCACCGGCTGGGACGATCCAAGGATGCCAACCCTTTCCGGCCTGCGACGTCGCGGGGTCCGCCCCGAAGCGATCCGGAATTTCGCCCACACCCTGGGAGTCACCAAATACAACGGTCTGACCGACCTGAGCCTGCTCGAACACGCCATTCGCGACGACCTCAACCAGTTCGCACTCCGCCGCCTGGCCGTCCTTCGCCCCGTTCGGGTCATCATCGACAACTGGGAGGAAGGCCAATTCGAGCAACTGGAGGCAGTCAACAATCCGGCAAATCCCGAGTCCGGAACCCGCAGCGTTCCGTTTGGACGGGAACTCTTCATCGAGCAGGAGGATTTTATGGAGGTTCCGCCTCCCAAATATTTCCGCCTCCGCCCGGGCGGCGAGGTCCGCCTCAAGTATGCCTACATCATCAAGTGCGAACGGGTGGTCAAGGACACCGACGGGCGGGTCACCGAAATCCACTGCACGGCCGATCTTGGCAGCAGGACCGGCGGCCCCACCGCCAGCCGCAAAGTCAAGGGAACCATTCACTGGGTCAGCGCGGCCCATTGTATCGACGCCCGGGTCCATCTGTATGATCGCCTGTTCCGGGTGCCCGAACCCGACGCGGACGGCGATTTCAGGGTCCATCTCAACCCGGAATCCCTCAGCACTGTCGTGGCGAAGTGCGAACCAAGCCTGAAGGACGCCAAACCCGAACTCCGGTACCAGTTCGAACGCATGGGGTATTTCTGTCTGGACACAACCAGCACTGCGGAGAAACCCGTGTTCAACCGTACCATCTCCCTGCGCGACACCTGGTCTAAACCGGCGCCAAAGTAACCCCCCCGGGTTTGAGACAGCTCCATACAATCGCTTGATCCCAGGCCTTCCGCTTGGCAGACTCGCGGCCCATGAGGGAAACCATTCGAGCCTGGACTGAGAGCATCGAAACCTTCGTGCTCGAAGTCATCTTTGAGCAGCGACGGGATCGCCGCGCCGCGGTGGCACGCGCTGTCCTGCTCGCGTTGTCCGTCGTGTTCCGGATGGCGGTGAAAACCCGACGTTTCCTTTACAACGTCCGGATTCTCCGGGACAGCACCCTCGGAGTCCAGGTCATCGCCGTTGGCAACCTCACCGTGGGTGGCACAGGCAAAACTCCGGTTGTCGAGAAGCTCGCAAGGGAACTCCAGGAACAGGGACGGACGGTGGCCATTCTGTCCCGCGGGTACCGATCCAAACCGCTGCCCTTCAGGAAACGCCTCATCAACAAACTGCTGCTCCGCGAGGACATCACACCTCCGAAAATCGTGTCAGACGGCAAATCGCTCCTGCTCGATTCCGATGCGGCGGGTGACGAACCCTACATGCTCGCCTCAAACCTGAAGGACGTGGTTGTCCTGGTCGACAAGGACCGCGTCAAGAGCGGCCGGTACGCCATCGAAAAATTCGGCTGCGACACTCTGCTTCTGGACGACGGATTTCAATATTGGAAACTCCGGGGACGCCGCCGGGACATTGTCCTGATCGATTGCCAGCAGCCATTCGGCAACGAACGATTGCTCCCCAGAGGAACACTGCGGGAACCCCCGTCCCATCTGGCCCGGGCCAATACGATCTTCATCACCAAAAGCGATGGCAACACGGCGGCCCTTCGCAAACGCATTCTCCAGTACAGCCCCAACGCCAGCATCATCGAGTGTGTGCATCACCCGCTCTATTTCGAGGATGTATTCACCGAAGAACGACACGGCCTGGAATTCCTCAAGGGCAAACGAGTCGCATCGCTGAGTGGAATCGCCCAACCGGAGAGTTTTGAACGAAGCCTGGTGGGACTGGGCAGCGAACTGGTCTACTCAAAACGTTTCGCCGACCATCACCGGTTCTCCCAGCAGGAGATTCTCAACACCATCAACCGGGGCAAGAAACGCCAGGCGGAAATCATCGTCACGACACAGAAGGACGCGGTGCGGTTTCCGAAACTGGATCGACGCGATCTCCCGATCTATTTCATGCGCGTCGAAATCAAAATCCTCACCGGTGCAAAGGATTTCCACGACTGCGTGCGTCAGATTTGTTTCCGATGATCCATGAACACGCTGGTCCACCTGACCCTTTCCGCCATGATCCGGATGGTCCAACTCCTTCCTCTGAAGGGCGTGGCGCGTTTGGGGCGCGCGGGAGGAGCCCTGGCGTTCTGGATCGACCACCGTCACCGGACGGTCGCCCTGAATAATCTGAAACTCTGTTTCGGCGACAGCAAATCCGAAACGGAAATCCATCGGATCGCACGCGAGAACTTCCGCCGAATCGGTGAGAGTTATGCGTGCGCCATCAAAACCGCAGTCATGCCCCTGCAGGACCTTCGATCCCGCGTCGATCTGGTCGGTGTGGAAAAACTCCCGAAGGACCCGCCGGAGACACCCGGTCGGGGGCTCATCTTTGCGATCGGACACTTCGGAAACTTCGAGATCTACGCGCAATCCGCCAAATTCATCGGGCTTGGACGGTTCGCGACAACCTATCGCGGTCTCAGGCAACCCCTGTTCAACACCATCCTGCAGTCCCTGCGCCAACAATCCGGCTGTCTTTTCTTCGAACGTCGGACCGAAGCCCGCGCGCTGCGTGAAGCCCTGAACACGGGCAACCTGACCCTCGGACTTTTGGCCGATCAGCATGCCGGCACACGCGGTGCACGATTGTCGTTTCTTGGGCACGAATGTTCCACGACGGTGGCCCCGGCGGTGTTGGCCAGGCGTTATCGGCGACGTTTGTTCACAGCCATTTGTTATCGCATCGGGCTCGGCAGATGGCGCGTCGAAGTGGGAGACGAAATTCCAATCGAAAACGGAACCAAACCACGCTCGATCTCGGAAATCATGGCGGATGTGAACCAGGCGCTGGAAACCGCCGTCCGACGCGATCCGGCGAACTGGTTCTGGGTTCACAAACGCTGGAAACCGCTGAGCCGCGGAGAACGCACGCCCTCGAGCAGCCTGCCATAGGCCAGCCAACGTGGCGGCATCCCCTTCGGGTTGAGTCGGGAAATACTTTCCCTGCGCGCTTGCCCAAAACGGTGCAAAATGGGATGCTCGCACGGTTCGATTAATCCGTTCATGGCGTGCCCAGTTTCCCCAATGATCAAGCTGTCCAGAATCAAAGTGTTTGTGATCAATCTGGATCGATCGACCCAGCGACTCGCCGCGATTCAAGCACAGCTCGCCCCAACCCAGCTGGAATGGCAGCGGGTGCCCGCCGTAGATGGCCGGGCAATCGACGTTTCATCACTCCCCGAGGTGGATGAAGCCACCTACCGGCGCTGGCAGGGCAAACCTCTCAATCCTGGTCAGGTAGGCTGTTATCTCTCGCACATTGCAGTCATGCGGAAGTTTCTCGAAAGCGATTCCGATTTCGCACTCGTGCTCGAGGATGACGCCTCCCTCCCGCCCGACTTTGTCCCCCTGCTGCAACGCCTCCTCGAACTCGGGAAACTCTGGGATGTCGTCAAGCTGTCCCGGATTCATTCCGGCATCCCGGTCACCCTGGCCAAGCTCACCGGTTCCTACCGACTTGCCGTCCCCTTGGGGAGACACTGCAATTCCAACAGCCTCCTCCTGAACAGGCGGGCGGCACAAACCTTGTGCGAGCGCCTGCTACCGATGCGTCTTCCATACGATCACGCCATCGAACGCTCCTGGTTATATGGCCTTCGGTTGCGCGTGGTGTCCCCTGCACCGTGTCTCGCTGAAACCGGTCAGGCATCGACGATCGCAGAAAACAAATCCGACAAATTTGTATTCTACAAACGAATCCACACCCTCTTGTATCGCTCAAGAACCGAGTTGCTCCGGGTGGTCTATGGCATGTTGCATGTGACCCGATTCTGGCTGTTTGGAAACTGATTGGAATTACGATGTTTTATCGAGCCCTGCGCCGATTCACAATTCTGAAGGCCCTTCTGGGGCGGGAACCGTTTCACCTGGCCCGCTACTCCGGAGATCTCGAATTTCACGGCTCCTCGTACGGCGGGTGGTCGATCATCCCAGGCTCACTGGACTCCAGTTCCGTCGTCTATTCAGTTGGCATCGGGCACGATGTTTCGTTCGATCTCTCGTTGATCCGGCAGTACGGCTGTCGCATCCTTGCTTTTGATCCCACCCCAAGCGCAGTCGAGTGGGCGGCTGAAAATGTGCGTCATCCGCTTTTCGAACTCCATCCCTTTGCACTCGCCGACCACGGGGGGGACCTCAATCTCTACCTCCCGCAACCAAATGCAGCCGATTCCGTGTCTGCTTCCATATATCGGACCGGAGCGGCAACCGATTTCGTCACCGTGCCATGCCGCACCTTCGGCAACCTCCTCGCGGAACACTCGGGCGGTCGCTGTGACCTGCTCAAGATGGACATCGAAGGAGCCGAGTATGGCGTCATCCGGGAAGCAACCGCCCGGGGATCGCTCGAAGGAGTCCGGCAGCTGCTTGTGGAATTCCATCACTGGATGCCGGACCTTGGCGCTTCCGCCACGATTGAGGCGGTGCGAACGCTCCGAAAATCCGGGTTCCAGGTCGCGTGGGTCTCCCGCACGAACCACGAGTATCTGTTTGTCCGAAACAAATAGACCGGCAGGCCCTGTGAGGACTGCAGACCAAGCGCCCTGCGCCCTCGCCCGTAACGCTCACCCACTACCTCTTATGGCGGATCGCCCGTCGATAGACCTCCGTCAAACTGGATGCCTCCTTTTGGATGGTGAATTCCGCGGCGACCCGATCACGGGCTGCCCTGCCCATGTCTTCCAGGCGGGAACCGTCGCTCAGCATTTTCGATATGGCCCGGGCTAGTCCCCGACTATCCTTCGGATCCGCAATCCATCCGTCGACGCCCTCACGCACAATCGTCTCCCATGCCCCGGCACGGGTGACCGCAACCGGGACGCCACTCGCCATTGCCTCCAGACAAGTCAGGCCGAAACCCTCGTTCCGAGAGGCACAAACCACCAGGGACATACGCCGGAACCATCCGGGAATCTCTTCAAACGGCAGTTTTCCCAACCAGCAAAAACGATGTTCCAGGCCCCTCTCGCGGATATACGCTTTCAGTTCCCCGACAAAGCCGTTGAACTGCGGAGTAACCTGTCCGATGATCACACCCGTGTAATCCGGAAAACCAGGAAGCACCTCACACAAGGCTTCGACGTATTCACGCAGACCCTTTTGCGGCCGAACCCTGCCGAATATGCCAATCCCTCGTTTTCCCGGCAAACCACCTTCCATCCACGCTGAGTCCCGAGACGGAGCCGGCGCATAGGTTTCAATGTTCACCCCGTGAGGAATGATCCTGTGCGGAGGATGCCGCATGAAGGAAGCCGATCGTTGGGACGTCGAAAGAAGCATATCCATCCGGCCACCCAGAAACCCCGTCCAGCGGGAATGTTTCCGTTGCGCCTCGGAGGTAAAGATCAGATAAAACCGACAGCCGAACACGTTCTTCAGAATCAAGCCCGCCAGCATTTCAATGTTCCGCCGGGCATGGAAAACATAGAAACCACCGTCCTTCCTGGGCCGACGTGTGCGGCGGATCAAATCGAACCAGCCAAGCTTCGGCAACTCACATGGAAATGGGTAACCAAACGTTGCCATTCGCAGCTCCTTCATCTGATGCGGCACCACCTGAAGGACCGTGGAGGTCACACCCGAAAACCGCGCATTCAGATTCGGGATGACAACATCAATTTCAGGATCCGAATGCTTGGTCATAAAGAAGAACTGGAGTCAACCGGGAGTCGTCCGAGGATCAGACCCTTCGGGTTTTGCCGAGTGCAATCCACATTGAAGAAATGAATGGTTTGAAAATCCCTTGGAAATCCGATGGCTCGCGCGCAATCACCCCGGTTCGTTTCATTGCCCCCGATTCATCGGACATTCTATTTCGCCCACTCACTCAAATGCAAGGAATGGGAATCCGTGCCCAGCGATCGGGATGTCACCCGCTCCGCGTTGATGGACGCGAGCGTGCCCGGCAACAGGTAGACTGAGTAGACATATCGAATGTACTGATCCACGAGCAGCGGGTCCGGATAGCAGGGGGATTGAATCCTTTGGAGAAGCTCTTCCCGGTTGTTCGCCCAGTTGACCAGTCCGGCAATCCCATAACAGGACAGACCCAGTTGAAACACCGGCTTTTTCTTGAATAGCGCCTCGATTCCAACGGTGGAGTTTAAGGTCACCACCCCCTTCGAACGCTCAATCAAAACCTCGGTATTATCGTTGTTGGCAAAAATGATTCTCGGGTGCTTTTGAACCTTGTTCGCGATTTTCCGCTTGAAGCTCGGGTGCTCCTTGACAATAAACCGAAATCCCGAGTCCTGTTCCACCAACCACAACAACACATCGTAAAACGCTTCCATGGACTTGACCCATGGCGACAGATCAAGCACCTGCATGTCGCTCGGCACCTGCATTGGCACAAAGTAGTATTCCTGAGTGAGATCGACGTTGGCTGCGGGTCCCTTGATCTTGCCTGCCCGGTTATTCAGTTTGTCCGGAAGCTTCAGAGTTTCCCATTCCAGCTCAAGATTCTGAAAAAACTCCGGACACCTCGGAATCGAGTTCCTGCCGTTGATCCCCACGTTGTCAACCTGAAGGGTTTGCGGAAAATAACCGTTTTCAAAATAGGTACACTGCAGTTTCTGCTGTTCCGCAGCTAGTCTCAGGAGGGAGAACGGCATCAAATAGCCGTTCCAAATAAATACCCGTTCCGGTTTCGATTGCTCGAGAACGCGATTGAAGTAGGACAGTTGAATCCGTGCCTGAGCGCGTTTCGATTTGCCATACATCCATAGTATCAGCCCTGTAAAAAACCACGGCCAACGAATTTTTCGGCGCATCATGTTTCCCTCAGCCAACGTCCGAAGCGCCTCGTCCGATCTGCTGAAGACCAGGCCAAACAAACCAAGGATGCCACGATGCCGGATTTCTGATACGACTGCCGGCATCAGGTTTTTACCAATCAACAGGGGCCGGGTGCAACTGCGTTCAACCAGGTCAGAAAGGTAACTGTGATCGAGTGTGGCGATTTGTTGCTCTAAATTCATCTCTCAGTGGCATTCCAGTTCCCTCAAGTTTGCAAAGGGACATACCATGACCGTTCACGAATCCGCACGGAGTGTAAGCACTTCAATCGATACTTCCAGCATTCCTTTCCCAAGACAGCGATTCCGCATGATGGGATGGATTTCTGGTTTGAGTGCGGATTTTCATTTTGAACCGGTGCGGGTTACCGCTGAACCTCGGGACCTGTTCTCCTGATTTGGGGTAGCTTCGCCGCCGAACGCGTCAGATGCAGTCC